>NZ_LT629780.1:2552843-2871948 GCF_900105885.1 Pseudomonas guangdongensis
GGCTGAACCCCGCCCGCGGTACTCCTGAAGATGCCGCTCGCCCTCCGGGGCGGGCGGCATTTTTCATGGCTGCGGAACAGCATGAGCGTCATCGCTTCGTCATGGAAAGGTCATAGGCTCGCCGCATCGCAACGAAGGAGAGCCATATGCGACTGTTCAACATGGGGGCGCTGGCGGCGCTGGGTCTGATGTCGGGGCTGGCCGTGGCCGAGGTGCGGGTGGAAGGGCCGGTCGAGTACGGCCTGTTCGAGACTCCGCCGCGCGAGGTGCAGCCGGGCGAGCGGGTGCTGCTGCGCAGCAACCAGCCGATTCAGCCGACCAGCGAGATTCCTGCCCGACTTGGCAGCAAGTTCGGCCTGCGCCTGACCCTCAGCGGCAAGCGCGAGGACGATACTCCGTTGACCCTGCTGTACCTGACACCCGGAGTGATCACCCCGGACGGCCAGCGCCATGATCGCTTCGAGGTGGTGCAGAAGCTGGCGCCCGGTGCCACCCAGGACGTGATGGCCTTCGAGTTCAGCGAGCATTACGAGGTGGTGCCCGGCGAATGGCACTTCCTGGTGTTCCAGGGCGACCGCAAGCTGGCCGAGCAGCGCTTTACCGTACGCTGAGGGCTTATCCACGCAGCCCGGCAATGGCCGGGCTGCGTCGTTTCCGGGGTCAGACCAGGGTGGTCAGCAGGTCGGTGCCGTGCAGCAGGTTGTCGGCCAGCGGGCAGCGTCGTTCGATGTCCGCTAGCACGGCCTGCTGCTCTTCGCGACTGAGGTCGCAGTCCATCTGCACCTTGACGCGCAGTGCCTGGAAGCCCGGGCGCACGTCCTCGCGGCGGCCGAGCAGGCCGTCGGGGTCGTAGTCGGCCTCGATCTCGAAGTGCATGCCGCGCAGTTCGAACTTGCGCTGGTGGGCGATGAAGCGGCCGATGGTGCCGAAGCAGCCGGCCACGGCGGCGAGGATCAACTCCAGCGGTGTGGGACCTAGATCCAGGCCGGCGGCGTTCTGCGGCTGGTCCATGCGGATCACATGGTTGCCGGCGCTCACGCTGACGGTGAAGGCGTGGTCGAGGTTGCCGCTGACGCGGAGAGTCTTCAGGGTCATGAGGATATCCTTGGCGGGGGAGGGGTAGGTGTCGGGCTGTGGGCCGAATGCGAATACCCTATACCCCGTAGGGTATGGCTGGCCAGTGACTGCCTGCCGCAGGCGCCGGAAACGACAACGGCACCCGAAGGTGCCGTTGTGCGTGGAGCGGGAAGGGCGGGCCTGTTACTGGCCGGTCCAGCGCTTCAGGACCAGGGTGGCGTTGGTGCCACCGAAGCCGAAGCTGTTGCTCATCACCGTGTTCAGAGTGACGTTCTCGCGGGTCTGGGTGACGATCGGCAGATCGGCCACGGCCGGGTCGAGCTCCTCGATGTTGGCCGAGCCGGCGATGAAGTTGCCTTCCATCATCAGCAGGCTGTAGATCGCTTCCTGCACGCCGGCGGCGCCCAGGGAGTGGCCGGACAGGCTCTTGGTCGAGCTGATCGCCGGCGCCTTGTCGCCGAACACGGCGCGTACCGCACCGGCCTCGGCCACGTCGCCGACCGGAGTCGAGGTGCCGTGGGTGTTCAGGTAGTCGATCGGGGTGTCGACGGTGGCCAGGGCCTGCTGCATGCAGCGGATCGCGCCTTCGCCGCTCGGTGCGACCATGTCGTAGCCGTCGGAGGTGGCGCCGTAGCCGACGATCTCGGCGTAGATCTTCGCGCCGCGGGCCAGGGCGTGGTCGAGGGCTTCGACCACCACCATGCCGCCGCCGCCGGCGATGACGAAGCCGTCACGCTTGGCGTCGTAGGCGCGCGAGGCCTTCTCCGGGGTGTCGTTGTACTGGGTGGACAGTGCGCCCATGGCGTCGAACAGGAAGCTCTGGCTCCAGTGCTCTTCCTCGCCGCCGCCGGCGAAGACGATGTCCTGCTTGCCGAGCTGGATCTGCTCGACCGCGTTGCCGATGCAGTGGGCGCTGGTGGCGCAGGCCGAGGAGATCGAGTAGTTGACGCCCTTGATCTTGAACGGGGTGGCCAGGCAGGCGGACACGGTGCTGCCCATGGTGCGCGGCACGCGGTACGGGCCGACGCGCTTGACGCCCTTCTCGCGCAGGATGTCCATGGCTTCCATCTGGTTGAAGGTGGAAGCACCGCCGGAGCCTGCGATCAGGCCGACGCGCGGGTTGGAGATCTGCTCCTCGGACAGGCCGGCATCCTTGATCGCCTGCTCCATCGACAGGTAGGCGAAGGCGGCGGCGTCACCCATGAAGCGGTAGACCTTGCGGTCGATCAGGGCTTCCAGGTCGAGGTCGACCGAGCCGGAAACCTGGCTGCGCAGGCCCATGTCGGCATAGGCCTGGTTGAAGCGGATGCCTGAGCGGCTAGCGCGCAGGTTGGCGGAGACGGTCTCTTTGTCATTGCCCAGGCAGGACACGATGCCCATCCCGGTGATCACGACGCGACGCATGCGGGTAACCCTTAGAAGCTGTCAGTGGAAGTGAACAGGCCGACGCGCAGGCCTTCGGCGCTGTAGATCTCACGGCCATCGACGCTGACGGTGCCGTCGGCGATGCCGAGAACCAGCGAGCGGTTGATGGTGCGCTTGATATGGATGTTGTAGGTGACTTTCTTGGCGGTCGGCAAGACCTGGCCGAAGAATTTCACTTCGCCCGAGCCCAGGGCGCGACCGCGGCCGGGGTTGCCCTGCCAGCCCAGATAGAAGCCCACCAGCTGCCACATGGCGTCCAGGCCCAGGCAGCCCGGCATTACCGGGTCGCCTTCGAAGTGGCAGGCGAAGAACCACAGGTCGGGAGTGATGTCGAGCTCGGCCACGATCTCGCCCTTGCCATACTTGCCGCCGGTCTCGCTGATGTGAACGATGCGGTCCATCATCAGCATGTTGGGGGCGGGCAGTTGCGCGTTACCCGGGCCGAACAGTTCACCGCGACTGCAGCGCAGCAGTTCTTCCCGAGTGAAGGCGTTTTGTTTGGTCATGCGAGCTCCTCGACGATCCCTGCCTGGCAGGGGGGCAGATCTTTCAAACCGCGCATCTTCTTCCCGATGAAAGCGTGGTTGCGGCATAGCCGTAGACTATGGCCTGTTGATGAAAGTCACAGCGCGGCGGCGACCATGTCGGGCTCGACTGGTGGCCGGTGCGTTGCACGGAAAGTGCAAGCGTGCCGTATTTCACGCCGGATCGCCACCCGTCGATGGTCGCGGACCTATCCAGCGCTGCAGGAGCAGGCGCAGATCGGAGCGCTTGAAGGGCTTGGCCAGCTGGTCGTTCATGCCGGCGGCCAGGCAGCTGGCGCGCTCCTCCGGCAGGGCATTGCTGGTCAGGGCGAGGACCGGGGTGTCGCGGTTCGGCCCGTTGCCCGCGCGGATGCGCCGGGCGATCTCGCGGCCGTCGAGGTCGGGCAGCTGGCAGTCCATGAGGATCGCGGCGTAGCGGTGCAGGTCGAGCAGCGGCAGCGCCTGCGCGGCGTTGCCGGCCAGGCTGACGCGAAAGCCCAGGCTGCGCAGCATGGCTTCGATGACCGTCTGGTTGACCGGACTGTCTTCGACCAGCAGCACGCAGTCGTCGCCGCTGCTGCCGCTGTCGACGAGCAGGGCGACTTCCTCGTCCTGGCACTGCCGGTAGGGCAGCGGCAGCTCCAGGGTGAAGGTCGAGCCGCAGCCTTCCTGGCTCTGTGCATGCAGGTGGCCGCCCATGTGCTCGGCCAGGGTGCGGGCGATGGACAGGCCCAGGCCGGTACCGCCGTAGCGCCGTGAGGTGGAGGTGTCGGCCTGCTGGAAGGCGTCGAACATGCGCTGCAGGCGGTCTGCGGGGATGCCGATGCCGGTGTCCTGCACCGTGCAGGTCAGCCAGAGCATCTGGGCGTCGAGGATCTGCCCGCGGATGCCGACGCTGATCCGCCCGCGCTCGGTGAACTTCAGCGCGTTGCCCAGCAGGTTGACCAGGATCTGCCGGATCCGCGTCGGGTCGCCGCATACCTTGCGCTGTTCCAGACCCGGCTCGATCTCCAGATGCAGTTGCAGGCCGCGCTCGCCGGCGCTGTGGCGGAACGCCTGCACGGTGCCCTTGAGCAGGTCGAGCAGGTCGAAGCAGATGCTCTCCAGCTCCAGCGCGCCACGTTCGATGCGCGAGAAGTCGAGGATGTCGTTGATCACCCGCAGCAGGTGCTCGGTGGATTCGGTGGCCAGCGCGGTGTACTCGGCCTGCTCGCTGTCCTGAGTGGTGGTGCCCAGCAGTTGCAGCATACCCAGCACGCCGTTCATCGGCGTGCGCAGCTCGTGGCTCATCATTGCCAGGAACTCGGACTTGGCGCGGTTGGCCTGCTCGGCGTCCTCGCGGGCCGCGACCAGTTGGGCGATGCCGCGCTGCTGCTCGGTCTGGGCCTGATCCAGGGCGGCGGCGAGGTGGTTGATGTGCCGCGCCAGCTCGCCCAGCTCCGAGCGATCGGTTTCCGGCAGGCGCGCCTGGTAGTTGCCGGCCTGGATCGCCTTGACCGTCTGCCCCATGGCCTGGATCGGGCGCGCCAGGCTCTGCGCCAGGCGGTAGGCGAGCAGCAGGGTGGCGATCAGCGCCAGCACCGCGAGCACGCTGGCGCGCAGGAGGATCTGCTGCTGGCGCTGGCTGAAGGCTTCGTCGGTCATGCCCACCACCACCTCGCCGAGCACCTCGGCGCGTGCCGTGCCGTCGGCCAGCGGCGGGTTGAGCAGGAAGGTGTCGTCCAGGCGGATCTGCTGGCGCAGGATCGGCGCGTGGAAGGTGGCGATGCGCACCGGCTCGCGGCTCAGGGCCTGCTCGACGTAGGCCAGCGGCTGGCCCTGGCTGTCGCGCACCTCGATAAAGCGTACCTGCGGGGTGTTCAGGGTGGCCTGCAGCAGGCTGTCGAGGATCGGGATGTTGCCGGAGATGACCCCGAACTCGCTGGCCGGGGCCAGCTGGTTGGCGATCAGCTGGCCGCTGGCGTCCAGCTCCTCGCGCAGTTCCTGCAGGCGGGTATGGGTGAAGTAGCCGGTGAGCAGCAGGGTCAGCAGCAGGGCCGGCCCCAGGCTGATGGCCAGGGTGCGGGTACGGATGTCGCTCTGGGCCCAGCGCATCATCATGGCTGCGGTTCTCCCTGGCGCAGGCGTTCGGCCTGGCGCTCGTCGTCGTCCAGTTCGATGCCCAGCGAGCGGGCGACCTGGGGGTTGCTGAGCACCTTGAAGTGGGCGGGGTAGGCGGCGCGGGGCCAGTGTCGCGGGGCGCGGTCGAGCAGGGCGTCGAGGCTGGCCAGCCAGTCCTGCTGGTCGCTGTAGGTGCTGCTCAGGCTGCCGGCGCGGATGAAGGCGGCGGTCGGGCCGATCAGCGCCTGCTTGCGCCCGTAGCTGGCCAGCAGGATGCCCTTGATGCTGCTCGGGTTGTACAGCGTCGGATCGTCCAGGCCGAGCAGCACGTCGCTGCTGTCGAGCAGGCGGTTGAGCGGCTGCGAATCGCCGGTGTCGGGCCAGTACTGGAATTCGAGGGTCAGGCCGGGCGGGGCGGTCATGCGCCGCAGCTCGTCGGCGAGCACGACGCTGTGCGCGCTGTACAGCACGCCGACCCGGCGGGCCTGCGGCAGCAGCCGGCGGATCAGTTGCAACTGGCGCGCCGGGGGCGGGTCGCTCCAGAGCAGGGTCAGCTGCGGCGGGCGCTGTTCGCCGAGGCGCTGCTGGGCCTGCAGGCGGCTGATCTGCAGGATCAGGGTCGGCGGCCCGGCGGCATGGCCCAGGCGCCAGTCGAGCAGGTCGGCGCCGAGCAGGATCAGCCGGGCATCGGCCGGCAGGGCGTCGGGCGTGGTGCGCTCGTGGCTGGGCAGCAGGCGCACGCGCTCGTCCGGGCGGCGCTGCTGCAGGGCGGCGACGAAGCGTTGCAGGGCCGGGCTGTCGTGGCTGGCGGCGATCAGTATCTCGCTGGCGCCGCCCGCCAGGCTCCAGCCCAGGGCGCCGGCCAGCAGGCAGGCGCGCAGCAGTCGGGAAGTCATGCTCATCCTTGAGAGGGTCGACATCGGGTTCAGAACTCGAGTCCGGCGGAGAACCAGAGTACCCGACGCGCGTCGTAGTGGTTGTTGGGCATGCTCAGCGGTTCGTCGTCCAGACGCTGCTGGAGCATGCCGGCCAGTTCCAGCTGGGTGGCGGCGATGTGCAGGCGCCGGGCCAGGCGCAGGTCCAGGCGCTCGAAGCGCAGGCCGTTGAGGCTGTCGGCGCCGTAGTAGAACAGGCTGCTGTGCCAGCCCTGACCCCAGTTGCGCAGCCAGCCGGCCGAGCCGCTGTGGCGCGGGGTGAGCCGGCGGTCTTCGGGATGGCTGGCGTCGAATTCGATGTAGGCATAGCCCAGGCGCAGGCGGTCGTCGCTGCCCAGGCGCCAGTCCAGCTCGCCCTCGATGCCGTTGAGGCGCAGGCGGTTGGCGTTGCTGGGGGTGAAGTCGTAGACCTTGAGCGGCTCGCTGATCATATCGTCGATGTTCTCGTGGAACAGCTTGACGTCCATGGCCAGGCCCAGGCGGGAGAAGTGCCCGTTGTAGCCCAGTTCGTAGGAGCGGATGCGCTCCTGGTCGAGGTCGCCGGGGGCCTGGGTGCTCATGAAGAACAGCGCCTCGCGCTGGCCGAAGGCAGCCGGGCGCAGGTCGCGGACCCGGTAGCTCCAGTGCGCGCCGTTCTCGAACATGTCCGGGGTGCGCAGCGCCTCGGAGTACACCGCGCGCAGGCCATGGGCCGGGGTGATCAGGTAGTTGAGGGCCAGGCGCGGGGTCAGCGAGTCGCTCAGCGCGGAGTCGCGCTCGTACATGGCGCCGCCCTGCAGCAGCCAGTGCTCGTCGATGTGCCATTCCAGATGGCCGAACAGGCGCCAGGTGTCCTTGCGCAGCGGCGCGCCCAGGTAGGTGTCCGACTCGGCGCGGTCGTGGCGGTAGCTGGCGCCGCTGAGCAGGCGCAGGCTGTCGGACAGGCTCAGGGTGTCCTGCACCTCCAGGTCGAGGCGGGTTTCCCGGCTGTCCTCGTTGATCAGGCCGCAGGCGTGGTCGAGGTTGCCGGTGGTCGGGTCGAGGGTGGCGAGCACCTGGCCGATCACCTGGCCGGCCAGCGCCACCTGCTCGGTACTGCCCGGCGGCGGGGTCAGCTTGCCGGCCTCCAGGTTGCCGAGCAGCGCGCTCGCGTAGCTCGGCGACAGGCGCCACAGCCGGCCCAGCTGCGGGCTGAAGCCGACCTGCGCCTCGCAGGCCCGCCACTGGCGCAGGCGCTCCCAGTGCTGCAGGTTGGCCTGGGCATGCAGGCGGTGCTGCGGGTCGAGGTCGAGGTTCCAGCGCACGCTGCCGGCATAGTCGCGGGCGCGCACGTCCGAGCGGTCGTCCTGCTCGCCCGGCAGCGCGGCGATTGGCAGGCTGGCGCGGTAGTGGTTGCCGACCTGGTTGCTGCCTTCCTTGAAGGCCAGCTGCCAGTCCAGCGACTGGCTGGGGTCGAGTTCCTGGGTCAGGCGCAGGTTGAGGCGGTCGAGGCGCCTGCCGTCGCGGAACTCGTTGCCGTCGCGGTCGTGATCGAAGCCGTCGTCGGCCTGGCCGGACAGCGACAGGTGCAGGTCGCCGCCGTCCCAGCCCAGCCCGTGGCCGGCGTACCAGTCGTCGATGCCGCGCTGGCCGCGGGTCACCTTCAGCCGTGTGCCGTGGCTGTCGCGCGGGGCGCGGGTGAGGATGTTGACCACCGCCATCAGCGCGTTGGCCCCGTAGCTGACGGTGTTGGGGCCGCGGAACACCTCGATGCGCTCGATGTCCTCGATGGCCAGCGGGATGTCGTGCCAGTCGACCTGGGCGAGCCCGGAGCGATAGACCGAGCGGCCGTCGACCAGCACCTGCAGGCGGCGTGCCTGGTTGGCGCTGCTGCCGTGGTAGTTGACCGTGGTCTGCGGCGGATTGCCGACCTGCGGCACCACCAGCATGCCCGGCACCAGGCGCAGCAGCTCGGGCAGGGTGCGTGCGCCGCTGGCGTGGATCAGCTCGCGGTCGAGCACGCTGATGCTGCCCGGCACGGCGGCGGCGGCCTGCTGCAGGCGCGTGGCGGTCAGCACTTCCGGCAGGGCCGGGCTGTCCATGAACAGGTCCTCGGCGCCGGCGGGGAAGGCCAGCAGGCCGAGACTCAGGGTCAACGCATGACGTGGATAGCCCATCACGGGTGCGGTTCCGATCCGTTGCGTGGTGAAGGGCGCGAATGGTACCCGAGGCGCCGCGTTTTGCCAGCGCCCGGAACACGGCTGGCCGGCGGGCCATGGCGCCGTATAATGCGCCCATTGCCGCCGTGGCGGCCCGTGATGGATCGATCGATGACTGAGCAGCAACCTGTAGCCGTGCTGGGCGGCGGCAGTTTCGGCACCGCCCTGGCTAACCTGCTGGCCGAGAACGGCCAGCGCGTGCGTTTGTGGATGCGCGACGCCGAACAGGCCGAGGCGATCCGCACCCTGCGCGAGAATCCGCGCTACCTCAAGGGCATCAAGGTGCATCCGGCGGTGGAGCCGGTCACCGACCTGGCGGCCACCGTGCAGGCCTGCACGCTGATCCTCGTGGTGCTGCCGTCCACCGCCCTGCGTGCCGCGCTGCAGCCGGTGGCGGCGCTGCTGCGCGGCAAGCTGCTGGTCAGCACCACTAAGGGCATCGAGGCGGACAGCTTCAAGCTGATGAGCCAGATTCTCGAAGAGATCGCCCCGGACGCGCGCATCGGCGTGCTCTCCGGGCCGAACCTGGCGCGCGAGGTGGCCGAGCACGCGCTGACCGCCACGGTGATCGCCAGCGAGGACGAGGAACTCTGCCAGCGTGTACAGCAGGCTCTGCACGGGCGCACCTTCCGCGTCTACGCCAGCCGCGACCGTTTCGGCGTCGAGCTGGGCGGCGCGCTGAAGAACGTCTACGCCATCATGTCCGGCATGGCTGCCGCGCTGGGCATGGGCGAGAACACCAAGAGCATGTTGATCACCCGCGCGCTGGCCGAGATGACTCGCTTCGCGGTGACCTTGGGCGCCAACCCGATGACCTTCCTCGGCCTGGCCGGGGTGGGCGACCTGATCGTCACCTGCTCTTCGCCGAAGAGCCGCAACTACCAGGTCGGCTACGCGCTGGGCCAGGGCCTGAGCCTGGAGGCGGCGGTCGAGCGCCTCGGCGAGGTGGCCGAGGGGGTCAACACCATCCGCGTGCTCAAGGCGCGCGCCGACCAGCTCGGCGTGTACATGCCGTTGGTCGCCGGCCTGCATGCCATACTCTTCGAGGGTCGCACCCTGGAGCAGGTCATCGGCCTGCTGATGTCCGGCGAACCTAAGACCGACGTCGACTTCATTTCCGCCAGCGGCTTCTGATCAAGGAGATAGGCATTCATGACCCACAACAAACAGGCCCGCGAGATCCTGATCCTGCGCGTGCTATGGATGGTGCTGTTCGCGCTGGTCTGGCAACTGGCCGAGCTGGTGCTGCTCGGTGTGGTATTGCTGCAGCTGGTGCTGCGCCTGATCAACGGTGCGCCCAGCCGCGCGCTGATGGAGTTCGGCGACAGCCTCAGCCAGTACCTGGCGCAGATCGGCCGTTTCGCCAGCTTCCACAGTGACGAGAAGCCCTGGCCGTTCGCCGACTGGCCGGCGGCGCGCGAGCCGCAGGTCGAGGCGCCGTTCGCGGCGGCCCCGGCACCCGCGAGCGCTCCGGTGCCTGCGGCCGCTGGCGCGGCGGCGAGTGCCGCTGTCGTGGCGCCGGTGGCGATTGCCGCAACGGACGAGGCAGCGGCGGCGGAAGGCGCGCAGGATAACGCGGCAGCTGCCGCCCCGCAGACCCCGGCAGCTGCCGCCGCGACCGAGGCGAGCGATGCTCCGCCCAAGGCGCCGGACGGCGGCGACGCGGAGCCGCGGGCATGAGGCTCTGGCTGCTGCGCCACGGCCAGGCCGGCCCCTATGTGCAGACCGGCGATCACCTGCGCGAGCTGACCGCCCACGGCCGGCGCGAGGTGCTGCATGCCGCCGGGCACCTGCTCGGCGAACCGCTCGATACCATCCTGGTCAGCCCCTACGTGCGCGCCCGGCAGACCGCCGAGTTGGTCCATGAGGCCCTCGAACGCCGCCCGGCGCTGCAGGTGCAGGATGGCATCACTCCCGACGACGACCCGCGCGGCGCGTTGCGCCTGCTCGCCGAGCGCCAGGAAGGCCACCTGCTGGTGGTGACCCACCAGCCGCTGGTCGGCGCACTGGCCGGGCTGCTGGTGCATGGCAGCCTGCAGCAGTCCTTGCCGTTCAACACCGCCAGCCTGGCGCTGCTGGAAGGCGAGGCGGCGCTGGCCGGGCTGATGAGCCTGCGCGCGCTGCATCACCCGCCGGCGCACTGAGATGGGCGTGCGTGTCGAGGAAGTGCGCCTGAGCCTGCCGCATATCGAGCTGGCGGCGCACCTGTACGGCCCCGAGGACGGTCGCCCGGTGCTGGCCCTGCACGGCTGGCTGGACAACGCGATGAGCTTCGCCCGGCTGGCGCCGCGGCTCGACGGCCTGCGCATCGTGGCCCTCGACCTGCCCGGCCACGGTCACAGCGGGCACCGCGCCGCCGGTGCCGGCTATGCGCTGTGGGACTATGCCCAGGACGCGCTACTGGTCGCCGAGCAGTTCGGCTGGCAGCGCTTCTCCCTGCTCGGCCACTCGCTGGGGGCGATCGTCGCCACCCTGCTGGCCGGCGCGCTGCCCGAGCGTATCGAGCGCCTGGCGCTGATCGACGGCCTCTTCCCGCTGACCCACGAGCCGGAGCTGGCGCCCGCCAAGCTGGGCGAGGCCCTGCGCGCGCACCTGCAGCTGGGCGACAAGCGCAAGCCGGTGTATGCCAGCGTCGACAAGGCGGTGAGCGCGCGGCTGCGCGGTGGCTACCCGCTCAGCCGCGAGGCGGCCGAACTGCTGGCCAGTCGCGGCCTGGTGCCGCAGGCCGGCGGCTACACCTGGCGCAGCGATCCGCGCCTGACCTTGCCGTCGCTGCTGCGCCTGACCCGGGCCCAGGCCGAGGCCTTCGTGCGGGCGGTGCGCTGCCCGGTCGGCCTGGTACTGGCCGAGCAGGGGCTGCTGCGCGACCCGCACTGGCTGGCCCTGCTGGAGCAGTTGCCGTTCACCGTCTGGCGCCAGCCGGGCGGCCACCATCTGCACCTCGACGACGAGGCCGGCGCGGCGGCCGTAGCAGACTGTTTCAAAGCCCTGTTCGCCGAGGCTTGACCTCGGCCTGGCAAGCACCGAGGCTGGGCGCACTGCAACAGGGAGAACCTGCATGATCGAGCTTCACAGCGGCGCCAGCCGGCGCTTCACCGCCTCTGACGCCACCCCGGGGACGGTTTCGTGAGTGCCCGTCCGATCAGCCGCACGCTGCGCCGGCTGGTGCTGGTCGGCCTTCTGGCCGCCCCGGTGGCGCTTGCCGACGTGCCGGGCAGTACCGATTTGGACTACCTGCCGCGCTTTGCCCGCGCCGAGATCGTCGACTACCGGGTGCAGGAGGGAGCCGAACGCATCTATCCGCAGAGCGCGATCCGCCGCATCAGCGGGCGCCTGCGCGTCGACGGCGAAATCGCCGCCGTCGGCCGGCTGAGCGTGCGCACCTACGAGCTGCCGGCCGGCCACTCCAGTGCCGAGGCCTTCGCCCAGGCGCGGCGGACGCTGCTCGCCGGCGGCGCGCAGGCCCTGCACTGGTGCGAAGGGCGCGAGTGCGGCGGCAGCAGCCTGTGGGCCAACAATGTGTTCGGCAACGCCCGCCTGTATGGGCCGGACGAGCAGCAGGCCTACCTGTTGCTGCAGCTCGCCGCGCCGCGCCAGGACACGCTGCTGGCACTGTACGCGATCACCCGCGGCAACCGGCGCAGCTACCTGCATGTGGAAACCCTGGAGGCTGCGCAGCCCCTGGGCAACCACCTGCCCAACGCCGAAACCCTGCTGCGCCAGCTCAAGGATACCGGCGTGCTGGAGCTGGGCGGCGTGCCGGCCGAGCCGGCCGATCCCTGGCTGGCCCTGTTGGCCCGCGCCCTGCGTCTGGACACCGGGCTGCGCGTGCTGCTCGGCGGGCCGACCGCGGCCGACTGGCGCGAGGCGCTGATCGCCCGCGGCACGCAGGCCGCGCGACTGGAAAGTGCGCCAGGTGAGACGGCGGGCCTGCATGTCGAGTGGTTACGCTGATAGGCTGTCGCCGTTCGCCGCGCAGCGGCACTGTCTGCTGGAAGCTTCTCCATGATTGAACACGACCGTCTGCTGGTGCAGATCCTCATGATCGGCTTGCTCGGCGCCTGCCTGTGGGTGCTGGCGCCGTTCTGGTCGGCGCTGTTCTGGGCCGCCGTCCTGGCCTTCGCCAGTTGGCCGCTGATGCGCGGCCTGACCCGCCTGCTCGGCGACCGCCCGGCGACCGCCGCAGGCCTGCTGACCCTCGGCTGGATGCTGCTGGTCGCCGTGCCGCTGGTCTGGCTCGGCTTCAACCTGGCCGACCATCTGCGCCAGGCGCTGGCCCTGTTCAAGGACATGCAGGTGGCCGGGCTACCGCCGGCGCCGGAGTGGATGGCCGGCCTGCCGCTGGTCGGGCCGAGTCTGGTGGAGGCCTGGGAGACGCTCGACCAGCAGGGCAGCGCGTTGCTGGCCAGCATCAAGCCTTATCTGGGCGAGGTCGGCAACTGGCTGCTGGCGCGCAGCGCGCGGATCGGCGGCGGGGTGCTGGAGTTGGCCCTGAGTCTGGTACTGGTGTTCTTCTTCTACCGCGACGGGCCGCGTCTGGCCGAATACGCCCTGAGCCTGCTGGAGCGCCTGCTCGGCAATCGCGCCGAGCACTACCTGGAACTGGTCGCCGGCACCGTGCAGCGGGTGGTCAACGGGGTGATCGGCACGGCGGCGGCGCAGGCCGCGCTGGCCTTCATCGGCTTCATGATCGCCGGGGTGCCCGGTGCCCTGGTGCTGGGCCTGCTCACCTTCGTGCTCAGCCTGATCCCGATGGGCCCGCCGCTGGTGTGGATCCCGGCCAGCGCCTGGCTGTTCTGGCAGGGCAGCTACGGCATGGGGCTGTTCCTCGCGGTGTGGGGGCTGGTGGTGATCAGCGGCGTGGACAACGTGCTCAAGCCCTACCTGATCAGCCGCGGCGGCAACCTGCCGCTGGTGGTGGTGCTGCTCGGGGTGTTCGGTGGCATCCTGGCCTTCGGCTTCATGGGCCTGTTCCTCGGCCCGACCCTGCTGGCGGTGGCCTACAGCCTGATCGGCGACTGGATCGCCCACCAGCCGCGCATCCAGCGTCCGCCCGCGCCGCCGCATTCCTGAGCGGCGCTTCACGCTTTGCCGCGCAGGCGGTGGCTGGCGCTGCCGGCGCGGCGCGGCTGCCGCTACACTGCGCGCCGCACCCCGCCTGCGGGCCGCGCGTGCGATCTTCCTTCGCCACCCATTCAAGAGTTCGAACGATGAAAAAGACAGGGATTGCCTTGGGCGTACTGCTGGCTGCCGGTGCGGTCTGCACCGGCGGCGCCTGGTACACCGCCGGCCAGCTCGAAGGCGCGCTGCAGGGCGCGATCAGCGAGGGCAACCGGCAACTGCAGACTTCCATGCCCGGCAGTGGCCTGGCGCTGGAGCTGGTGTCGCTGGAGCGCGGGCTGTTCTCCAGTACCGCGCGTTACCGGCTGCGTCTCGACAAACCCGGCGACGAGGAGCCGGCCGCCGAGCTGCGCTTCGTCGACCACATCGAGCATGGCCCGCTGCCGCTGTCGCGCCTGGCTTCCCTGCGCTGGCTGCCGGTGATGGCGACCAGCCGCGTCGAACTGGAGCGCAATGCCGACGTCGAGCCCTGGTTCGCCGCCGCCGGCGCCGCGGTGCCGCTGCGCGGGACGTTCGCCATCGGCTATGGCGGTGGCGTCGACGGCCAGTTGCAGCTGGCCCCGCTGCAGGTGGTTGCCGAGGGCGAGAAGCTCGATTTTTCCGGTCTGGATCTGGATCTCGCGGTCGGCGCCGATGCCAAGGATATCCGCCTGAGCGGGGCGGTCGAGCGCCTCAGCCTCGACCTGCAGCATGAGCGCGGTCCGGTGCGGATCAGCCTGAATGGGCTGAGCCTGGACAGCGAGCGCAGCCGCGGGCGCTCCACCCTGTACATGGGCGAGAGCCGGCTGGCGCTGGCCAGCAGCGAGATCCGTCTCGCCGACCAGCCGCCGCTGCTGATCCGCGATCTGGTGCAGAGCGACAGTCTGCACGAGCAGGGCGAGCGCATCGCCGCCAGTCTGGCCTACGACGTCGGCGGCCTCAGCTACGACGGCCACGAGCTGGGTTCCGCCCGCCTGCAACTGAGCCTGGGCAACCTCGACATGACGGCGCTGCGCCAGCTCAGCGAGCTGTACACCCGCTACGCGATGCGCCTGCAGGGCGAGGACGATTTCGAGCTGTCCGCCGAGGAGGAAACCCGGCTGCGCGACGCCCTGCTGCAGCTGCTGGCCGGTCAGCCGCGCCTGGCGCTCGACGAGTGGCGGGTGAAGACCGCCAGCGGCGAGAGCCGTTTCACCCTGCAGCTCGACCTCGACCGGCCGCAGCAACTGGAGGCCTCGCCCGACGCCCTGGCGCGCCAGCTGATCCAGCGCCTGCAGGCCAGCCTGGTGGTGGGCAAGCCGATGATCCGCGACCTGCTGATGCTGCAGGCGGTCTTCGATCCGCAGGCCGACCGTGCCGCGCTGAGCCAGGAGGCCGAGCAGGCCGCGCAGATGGCCGGGGAGATGGCCAGCGGCCTGCAGCTCGCCCGCCTGGAGGGCGAGAACATCGTCGCCCGCCTCGATTACCGGGACGGTCAGGTGGAGTTCAACGGCGTAAGCATGCCGGTCGAGCAGTTCGCCGCACAGATGATGGGCATGGCCGCGCTCGGCGGCGATGCCTTCGGCAGCCAGCCCGGCGCGCTGCAGGAGTAATCCGCCGCGCCGCGTCAGCCGATGTGCGGGTGATCGTGTTCGTAGCGATCCAGCACATCGCTGGCGATCAGCCGGCCCAGGGCGATCAGCTCCGGCGCCTTGTGGAAGTCGAAGAAGCGGCTGACCCGCTTGGGCACGTTGATCAGGATGTCCGGCGGATAGCCGGCGATCTTGTACTGGGCCAGGGAGTTCTGCACCACCTCCAGACTCTGGTTGATCAGTTCGAGCAGGCTGTCCGGCGCCTCGTTCTCCACCACGTGCATGTGGCTGGCCTTGGCGGCGGCGACCCCGCGCGAGGAGCCTGCGCTGCCTTCGCCTTCCGGCGGCGTCAGCAGCGCGGGCAGCTCCTGGGGATGCTGGCGGCGGAAGGGCAGGTGCGCGCCCAGGGCGTCGATCATCTGGTCGAAGCGGTGCTTGAGCGCCTGTGGCCGCTCGATCACCGGCAACTGGTACTGCAGCTGGTTGCTGGCGTTGACGTTGACCGCGACGATCAGGTCGCAGCGGCTGGCTACCACCGGCACGATCGGGATCGGGTTGAGCAGGCCGCCATCCACCAGCACCCGCGAGCCCTGGATCACCGGGGTGAACAGGCTGGGAATCGCCGCCGAGGCGCGCATCGCCTGGTGCAGGCAGCCTTCCTGGAACCACACCTCCTGCTGGTTGGTCAGGTCGGTGGCCACGGCGGTGTAGGGGATCGGCAGGTCCTCGATGTCGATCTCGCCGATGAACTGGCGAATCCGCCCGAACACCCGCTCGCCGCGGATGGCGCCGAGCGAGAAGCTGACGTCCAGCAGACGCAGCACGTCCAGATAGTCGAGGGTTTCCACCCAGCGCCGGTACACCGGCAGCTTGCCGGCGGCGTAGATGCCGCCGACTACCGCGCCCATCGAGCTGCCGGCGATGCAGGCGATCTGATAGCCGCGCGCTTCCAGTTCCTCGATCACCCCGATGTGGGCATAGCCCCGGGCGCCGCCGGAGCCGAGCACCAGTGCGACACGCTTGCCCATGTTGCAATCCCCCGCTGTGCCGTCGACCGCTGGCCTGCGACCCCATGTACAGGCCGGTCGAGCATGGCGCTTGTGGGTTTCAGTATGGGTGCTGCCGAGCGGGCTGCGCCAGGGCTTTGCTAGAATCGCCGCCATCGCGCATCTGCCCCCGGAGACCATGCATGACCGCCCCCCGCAGCGAACCCATCCGCCTCACCCAGTACAGCCACGGCGCCGGCTGCGGCTGCAAGATTTCCCCCAAGGTGCTGGAGGTGATCCTCGCCGGCAGCGGCGCGCAGAACCTCGACCCGAAGCTGTGGGTCGGCAACGCCTCGCGCGACGACGCGGCGGTCTACGCCATCGACGAGGAGCGCGGGGTGGTGTCCACCACCGACTTCTTCATGCCCATCGTCGACGATCCCTTCGACTTCGGCCGCATCGCCGCGACCAACGCGATCAGCGACATCTACGCCATGGGCGGCGACCCGCTGATGGCCATAGCCATTCTCGGCTGGCCGGTCAATGTGCTGGCCCCGGAAGTGGCCCGCGAGGTGATCCGCGGCGGCCGCGCGGTGTGCGACGCCGCCGGCATCCCGCTGGCCGGCGGGCACTCCATCGACGCCCCCGAGCCGATCTTCGGCCTGGCGGTCACCGGCCTGGTCGAGAAGCGCTTCATGAAGCGCAACGACACCGCCCGCGAAGGCTGCCGCCTGTACCTGACCAAGCCGCTGGGCATCGGCATCCTCACCACCGCCGAGAAGCAGGGCAAGCTGCGCGCCGAGGATGTCGGTCTGGCCCGCGACTGGATGTGTACCCTGAACACCCCCGGCAGCCGCTTCGGCAAGCTGGCCGGCGTGACGGCGATGACCGACGTCACCGGCTTCGGTCTGCTCGGCCACCTGGTCGAGATGGCCGACGGCAGCGGCCTGAGCGCGCGCATCGAGGCCGCTGCCGTGCCGCGCATCGCCGGCGTCGAGCATTACCTGGCCGAGGGCTGCGTACCCGGCGGCACGCTGCGCAACTTCGACAGCTACGGCCAGCGCATCGCGCCGCTGGACGCGGCGCAGAAGCAGCTGCTCTGCGATCCGCAGACCAGCGGCGGGCTGCTGGTGGCCGTCACCCCCGAGGGCGAGGCGGAGTTTCTCGCCGTGGCCGCCGAACTGGGCCTGGCGCTGGCGCCGATCGGCGCGCTGGTCGCCCGACAGAGCCACGCGGTCGAGGTGCTGTGATGCGCGACAACAGTGCCGACTACCGCGATATCTTCCTCAACGACCGGCCGCTGATGGATGTGCGCGCCCCGGTGGAGTTCCTCAAGGGCGCCTTCCCGCAGGCCCTCAATCGGCCGCTGATGAACGACATCGAGCGTCAGAAGGTGGGCACCTGCTACAAGCAGCAGGGCCAGGACGCGGCCATCGCCCTGGGTCACCAGCTGGTCGGCGGCACGGTCAAGGCCGAGCGCATCGCCGCCTGGGCCGAGTTCGCCCGCGCAAATCCCGACGGCTACCTGTACTGCTTCCGCGGCGGCCTGCGCTCGCAGATCACCCAGCAGTGGCTCGCTGCGGAGGCTGGCATCGCCTACCCGCGGGTGCTCGGCGGCTATAAGGCGCTGCGCGGCTTCCTGATCGACACCACCGAGGCGGCCGTGGCCGAGTGCGATTTCGTGCTGGTCGGCGGCCTGACCGGCACCGGCAAGACCGAGGTGCTGGCGCAGCTGGACAACGCCCTCGACCTGGAGGGACACGCCAACCACCGTGGTTCCAGCTTCGGCAAGCACGCCACCCCGCAGCCGGCGCAGATCGACTTCGAGAACGCCCTGGCCATCGACCTGCTGAAGAAGCGCGCCGCCGGCCATGAGCAGTTCGTCGTCGAGGACGAGGGACGCATCGTCGGCAGCTGTTCGCTGCCGCTGAGCCTCCATCAGGGCATGCAGCGCTACCCGATGGTCTGGCTGGAAGACAGCTTCGCCGGACGCGTGGAGCGCATCCTCGGCGACTATGTGATCGACCTGAGCGCCGAGTTCGTCGCCCTGCACGGCGCCGAGCAGGGGCAGATCGCCTTCGCCGAGCGCCTGCGCCAGAGCCTGAGGAACATCCTCAAGCGCCTCGGTGGCGAGCGCTACCAGCGTCTGGCGGCGATCATGGACGCGGCCCTGGCCGAGCAGCAGCGCAGCGGCGCGGTGGATCTGCACCGCGGCTGGATCGAGGCCCTGCTCGGCGAGTACTACGATCCGATGTACGCCTACCAGCGCGCGAGCAAGGCGCCGCGCATCGAGTTCAGCGGCGAGCGCCAGGCGGTGGTGGAGTACCTGCGCGAGCGCGCACGGCGCTGAACCGCGGCGCCGGGCGGCGCGTGGATTTTTCCGACGGAGGATGCATCGATGAAGACCTGGACCCTGTTGCCGCTGCTGGTCGTGCTGCTGGCCGGCTGCGCCGGCAAGACGCTGCACCGCGCGGACTGCGCGGCGCAGCTGGACGCCGCCTGGCGCGAGCTGGACATCGCCAAGGCGGAAGGTTTCGCCGGCACGGTCAGCTACTCCAAGGCGCTGGCGCTGCTCACCGCGGCCAAGACCCAGCAGCAGGTGGAGGCCTACTCCGGCTGTCTGCGCCGCGCCGAGCGCGCCCGCTTCTACATCCGCGAGTCGCGCGCCGGCCGCTGATGCCCATCCCGGCCCCGTCGCCACGGCGGAGTCGGGCGTGTTCCGTTTCCCTGCAAGGAAGGCTGCATGCTTGCCGAATTGTTCGCCGTGATGGCGCCGGTCCTGATCGTCGCCGGCATCGGCTATGGCTGGGCCCGTTCCGGGCAACCCTATCCCACCGACTTCGTCGCGCGTCTGGTGCTCAATATCGGCACGCCCTGCCTGGTGCTGTCCACCCTCAGCCGCACTGAGGTGGACATCCAGGCCTTCGGCCAGATGGCGCTGGCCTGTGTGGCGGTGACGCTGTGCATGGGCCTGATCGGCCTGCTGCTCAGCCGCCTGGCCGGCTACGACTGGAAGGTGCTGGTGCCGGCCTATCTGTTCCCCAACACCGGCAACATGGGCCTGCCGATCAGCCTGTATGCCTTCGGCGAGGCCGGTCTGGCACTGGGGGTGGCCTTCTTCCTGATGCTCTCGGTGGGGCACTTCACCCTCGGCATGCTGCTCTCCGGCGCCGAACGCTCGTGGCGCCGCCTGCTGGTCAATCCGATCATCCTCAGCCTGTGCGCGGCGCTGCTGGTGATGCTGCTGGAGCTGCAACTGCCGCGCTGGCTGGCCAATACCGTCAACCTGCTGGGCGGGCTGTCGATTCCGATGATGCTGGTGACCCTGGGCGTGTCGCTGGCCAGCATCCGCCTGCGTCACGTCGGTGCGGGGGTTCTGCTGGGCGCGTTGCGGATTCTCTGCGGTGCGGCCATCGGCTGGGCGGTAGCGGTGGCGCTGGATCTGCCGCTGCTGGCGCAGGGCGTGCTGGTGCTGCAGTCGGCGATGCCGGTGGCGGTGTTCAACTACCTGTTCGCGGTACGCGCCAACCGCTCGCCGGAGGCGGTGGCGAGTCTGGTCATGTGCTCGACCCTGCTGTCGTTCGTGCTGTTGCCGCTGTTGCTGGCCTGGTGGCTGCCGGCGGTGGGACGCTGAGGCGTCTCAGTTGACCAGTCGGGTCAGGTTGGGCAGTACCAGCAGCAGGGTGATGGCGAAGATCGCCAAGGCGGCTTGCCGCCATTTCGCTTTGAATTTGAGCATTGCCTGGGCCTTTTATTGTTGTTGCCGGGGGCTGTGCCGGAAGATCGCCTGCAATCCGCCCTCGTTTGGCGGCGCATGGTAGCAAAGGTGGTTCGATTAACCATCTACTGGCTGTCGCTTACTCTAGATGGCTTTGCCGGCGCGGGCATGGGCGTTTGTGCTGCAAGAGATGTACGGCGGTCCGGGGTGGCTCCGGCGGCGCGGTCTGGTGACGGCCTGGGCCCGGTGCAGAGCGGGCGGGGCATCCGTCCGGGTGCCGTGCCGTTAATCGGCTGGCCTGTGGCAGGGGGAAGGTGTGGCGGCCTTCCCCCTGAATATGGCCCGGGGCTTACAGGGTCTTGCTGACCGAGACGGTGAAGTTGGCGTCGCAGAAGTCCTTCTTGCCGGCGAAGGCGGCGCAGTCGCTGCCCTTGAGGTCGGTGTCGCTGTAGGTCAGGCCGACGTCGAGACCGGCGAGGGTCTTGCTCAGACCGATCGACCAGTCGTTGTAGGAGTCCTCGTTGCCGAAGGTGGGGTCCTTGAAGTCGTAGTTGCCGTAGTGCAGGGCCAGACCGATCTCGTAGGGCAGGGTGTATTCGTAGCCTACATAGGTGTACAGGGTGCTGTCGCGGCCGGCGAGGTCGTTGGAGTAGGCCGCGCCGAGGGTCGCGCCGTAGGCCGACAGGCTGGCGTAGTACTCGCTGAAGTTCAGGTCCTCGTCGCCGTCGCCCGGGTATTCGTACTTGATCCAGCCGAGGTCGTAGGCGATGTCCTCGGTGATGTTGCTGGTGAAGCCGGCGTAGTAGTCGAGCTCCATCGAGGCCTCGCCGCCGAAGTCGACGTTGGAGGCCCAGGTGCCGATGTACAGGCCGCTCTCGTGGGCCACATCCAGCCCGCCCTGGATCGCCGGATCGCCCTGGGTCTGGGAAATGCCGCGGAAGATGTAATCGCTGGTCAGGGCGACGTTCATGCTGACGTCGAAGTTGCCGAGCGGGCTGGCCACGGTTTCGGCGGCGGCGAAGGTGCTGCAGGCGACGGCGCCGGCGGCGGAGAGGGCGAGGGTCAGTTGCTTGAGCATGGGTACTACTCCTTGTGGTGCGAGATCGGGCGGGACCTTCCCGCTGCAGGGTCATGGCCGCTGCATTGAATGGGCGGAGTGCTCATAGCATTTACCTTGCCAGTTTTTAAAAGTCCTTTTGAATCAATAGGTTGCCTGACGGTATGGGCGGCTCTGCAGCGCCGTTCGGGGCGGATGGGCGGGCGCCTGGCGCCACCCTGGTGCGCGGGCGAGCCGTTTGCGGGCAGGCGCTGGCGCTCGCGGCGGCTATCGAGCGTCGCGGGCATCGGCCACAATGAGCGTCCGAACGAACCCGCATGGCAGGAGTCTTGCGATGAAAGAACAACTGGTGGAATTGATCACCCTGATCAGCTCGGGCTGCATGCGCGACGAGGATATCCAGCGCATCGCCGCCGAGGCCGAGCAGGCCTACGCCGATCCGCAGGCCTTCCTCGCGGCCAACCCGGACGTCAATTACGACGACAGCTTCCCGATCCCGCTGGGCGAGTGGGTGGTGGTCGGCAGCCTGCCGGACACCGTGCTGTTCCAGGCCGATCGGGCGGACGAGCTGTTTGCGCACATCGTCGAGTCCTTCGGGCCGCAGGTGGCCTTCGTGCTCAAGGCGCGCGACCTGACCAAGACCGACCTGCTCACCGCCCTGCGGCGCATCCAGGTGCAGCTGGGCAGTCTGTACCCGGAGAAGGGCGGCTATGTGCTGGTGGACTTCAGCGAGCCGCTGGACGACGAGCTGCAGGCCGTGCTGGTCTATGCCGAGGACCTGCCCCGGGTGCTGGAGCTGGCGCTGGAGATCGGTATCTACGCCGCGCCGGCCTACGAGAGCCGGCTGAGCGCCGAGGGCGACGGCGAGGACGGCTGAGCCGCGCCGTTCGCGAGTCTGCGGCCTGCAACGGGCCGCACAGCCGGCCGCCCGTGACGGGCGAGCCGGCCGGCGCCGGCGTTACGCGCCGGCCTTCTTGAGCTGCTCGAACCAGGCGGGGTCCAGGCGGGTCTGCTCGATGTCCAGGCCGCGGGCTTCCATGGCTTCCCGGAGCTGGTCGATCTCCCGCACCAGCGGCCCGAGGCCGCTGCTGTTGCCGTCCAGGCGGTGCATCTGCGTCACTCCCAGGTGATAGAAGCGCAGCAGCTTCATGGCGCTCGGCTCGCCGGCCTGCACGCCGGCGCTGACGTGGTGCATGACGTTGGTGATGCGCATCAGGTTGCGCTTGAGCTGCCAGCCGTAGACCGCCGCTGCCATCCAGGGCTGCGACCAGAGCTGCGTGCGCACCACCGCGACGGTCAGCAGCAGCCCGGCGAGCACTCCGCCGAGGTTCCAGCGGAAGTTGTCGCCGCCCGGCTCGCCGAACAGCGACACCGCCAGCATGGCCAGCGACATGGCCAGCAGGGCGAAGATCAGGATGACGATCAGCGCGCTGCGGCGCGTCTGCCGGCGGTACTCCTCCGGGTTGAACGGCTGGATCTCGAACATCATGCGATGGGGCTCCTTGCGTGAGCGGTGGGGACGGCGGGCATTATCGCCGCTGGCCGCGCCCGGCAACACCATCGCCCCGGGCAATTGCCTGCCGCGGCGGGCCTGCGCCTGTCGGGCCCTTGTTCGACCTTCGCCGCGGGGCGCCGCGCCGGCCTTGGCCGGGGATTCGCCCTGTGCCTATGATCGCCACTGCCGGGCGCCCTATGCGGCGCGCCCGGCCGATAACAATAAGAACGGAGGTGTGGCAATTGATCGTTCCGCAGTATTGGGCCGAGGCCCGTGTGCAGCACAAGGGGCGCCGGCGGCAGATCACCGTGCGGCGTTTCGGCTGGTCCGACGCCAGCCAGACGGAGGCGCAGGCCCACGCCGAGCGGCGTGCCTGGCAGGCGCTGGAGGATGTGCGCGACGGCGAGCCGCTGGCGCGGCGCGAACCGCGGGTGCCCTACAACGGCGCCGAGGGAGTGCCGATCCGCGAGGAGGTGGTCGAGCGCCATGGCGCGAGCGTGATCACCCGCAATGCCTATGGTGCGCGCTGCCTGAATACGCCCGATGTGCTGTTCGTCGACATCGATTTCCAGCAGGGCCCTTCCCAGCGCTTTGCCCAGGGGCTGTTCGCGGCGATCGCGCTGCCGGCGCTGCTGCTGGGCTGGCTGTTGCAGTCGGCGACGCTGCTGGCCGCGCTGCTGTGCCTGGCGCTGTTCGTCGCCAGCGTGCTGCCCGAGCGGCTGCATGGCCTGTTCCTGGCTTTCCACGGTGGCGCCGGGGCGCTGGCGCGGCGCCGGGTCGGGCGCTTCCTGGCCGCTCATCCCGAGTGGAACCTGCGCCTGTACCGCACCCCGGCGGGGATGCGCGTGCTTGCCACCCAGCGCACCTTCGCCAGCGACGATCCGGCGGTGGCCGCCTGCTTCGCGGCGCTCGGCGCCGATCCGCTGTATGCGCGCATGTGCCTGCGCCAGCGCTGCTTCCGCGCCCGGCTCAGCGCCAAGCCGTGGCGCATCGGCATCGCCGGGCGGCGGGGGCTCGGTCACTGGCCGGTGGCGGCGGAGCGGCTGCCGCTGCGCCGCCACTGGGTCGAGCGCTACGAGGCCCGGGCGCAGGACTATGCGGCCTGCCGGTTCGTCGAGTCGCTGGGCAGCGGGGTGATCGACCCGGCGGTGGCCGCGGTGCTGCGCCTGCACGACGAGCTGTCCGGGGCCGGCAGCCAGCGGCCGCTGGCCTGAGGCGCGGCCCTCACTCGCTGACGTTCATGTACTCGCGCGCCCAGGCGATGTAGTCGTCGGGGTGGGTATAGCGGGTCACCAGTTCCGAGGCGCTCAGGCCGTTGCCTGTGGCGATGCCGCGCTGTTCGCGCAGGCTGTCGTAGGTGGCCTTGATCGCTGCGAAATAGGCGCCGTGGCCGTCCACCGCGATACGCACGCCCAGTTCGGCGAGGCGGCAGTCGTCGCGCAGCGCCGGGTTGCCGTAGGTGACCAGCATCAGCGGTACGCGCAGGCCCTCGGCGATGGCCTCCAGATGGGCGCAGTCCTGCACCCCGACCAGGCAGATGGCGTCGGCGCCGGCGGCCTGGTAGGCCTGGGTGCGCTGGATCACCTCGGCCAGCGGCTGCACGCCGGCATGGGTGCGGGCGATCAGCGCCAGCGCCTTGTCGTCGCGCACCTCCTGGGCCGCGCGCAGCTTGCCGACCCCCTCCTCGACACTGATCAGCTCATAGGACTTGCGGCCGAATTGCGCCGGCAACAGGGTGTCTTCGAGGGTCAGTGCGGCGACCCCGGCGCGTTCCAGTTCGATCACCGTGCGCATGGCGTTGAGGGCGTTGCCGTAGCCGTGGTCGGCGTCGGCGATCACTGGCAGACGGGCGACGCGGCCGATGCGGGTGGCCTGCTCGGCGAATTCGCTGAGGGTGATCAGGGCGATGTCCGGTGCGGCGAGCACCTGCAGGGATGCCACCGAGCCGCCGAGAATACCGACCTCGAAGCCGAGATCGGCAGCGATACGGGCCGACATGGGGTCGAACACCGAAGCGGTGTGGTAGCAGGCGGAGGAGTCGAGCAGGGCGCGGAGGGCGTTGCGCAACTGGTGGTGACAGGCTTTTTGCATAAGTTATTCCTGCGGCTTACGGTTTGCTATTCATTATGGCGAGGCTATGTTGCAAGACCTGTACCGAACTTGCAATCCATGGCGATGCCTCTGGCATGGGCCCTGCGGCGGTGCTGGCGCTCGTGGCGTGGCGAAAGGGCGCCGTTTCCGGCGTCGGCTGACGGCGGATATTCGCCACCCGGGTGATCGTCCCTCGGCGGGCGCGCTGCAGGTGGCTTGGAGGTATTGCCGGAGTAGCGGCTTTTCGGACGCAGGCCTGTGGGTGCCTTGTGCCATGCAGTGGTGCCACCCGTATCGGCTTGCCGCGCGGCTGGGCGCGATCGCCGGCGATGTGGCCTGTGGCTGGCGGAGGATGGTGTACGCGACCTTGTGCGGCGTCTTCCAGTGCTTTTGTAGTAAGCCTAAAAAAACACTACAAAGTGATTGACGAGAGCCGGGGCAAACTTGCACGATGAACTCGCTTCCCTGACCCGGAGGCCCTGAAAAGGGTTTTCGGAGTGTGTCCGGTCAACCAGCCGGACCGTTCCGCGACTGTACTGCCCACAAGGCGGACTGATGAAGTTGGCTGGCATGTTCGCCTGTAGGGCGAGAGGTGCCGGCGAGACGTCCTCACGATGCATGCCGTGGCCGTGCCGCAGTCTTCCGGTCGGGTGTTGCAACCGCTCTGGCGTCCGCCTCCCTCCGCTTTTCCGGCCAGCCTGCCCAGGCTTCAGCGCTCTGCCTCCTGTAGCTCGCTCCGATCAGCGCTACATCAGGCTTCAGGTTGAGATTCGAATCCGCGAACGTCCGTCCGCCGCGCGTCCCACGACCCGGTGCCGGCGTTGCCGTTCGGTGAACCCGCATGCACCCGCTGCTTCTGCTCAATGACCAAAGGGGCTCATACCATGAATCTGAACAATCAACCGACCCTCGATGACCTGGCCCGCCTGTTCGCCGCCCGCAAGGACAGGCAGGACAGCCACATCCTGTGGATCTCCGAATCCGGCGAGGTGCGCCTCGACAGCCTGGCGCCGGAGATCGGCGAGGCGGAGTTCGAGAAACGCACGCCGAGCATGCGCGCCCGGCTGCGCACCTACCACCGCGGCAAGGGCTACGTCGGCAAGAAGGCCGCCGCCGACCGCGAGTTCATCGGCCGCGTGTACCAGACGCTGCAGCAGACCTGGGGTGTGGCGCGCAATCGCACCGAGGTGGCCTACATCGACCGCTACTGCTGAGCGGAAAAGCCTTCACCCGCCGGCTGTCGGCGGGTGAAGGCGTCGGCTGCCCTCAGGTCTGGGCGGCGATGAAGCGGCTCATCAGCGTCAGGGTCTGCGGCAGGGCCTCGCGGTGCGGTACATGTCCGCAGTCCTCGATGAAGACCGCCTCGCTGCGACCGCCGACCTGCTCGACGATGCGTTCGACCTGGGCGGCGCTGCCGTACTGGTCGTCGCAGCCCTGCAGCACCAGCAGCGGGCAGCGGATCGCCGGCAGCAGGTACTCGATGTTCCAGTGGCGGAACCAGGGGCTCAGCCAGGTCTGCGACCAGGCCTCGAACAGCGCCGTGCTGCGTTCGCCGTGGTAGCGCGCCAGCCCCTGCAGCTTGCCGAGCTGCCAGGCCTCGACGGCGCGGCGGATGCCATCGAGGGTCATCGGCTCGACGAACACATGGGCCGCGACGGTGATCGCCGCGCGCAGCAGCGGCGGACGCTCCGCGGCGTGCAGCAGGGCGATGCTGCCGCCGTCGGAGTGGCCGATCAGCAGGTAGGGCTGGCCGGCGATCAGCCTGGCCAGCACGTCGGGCAACTCCTGCAACGCCGCCGCATGCAGGTAGTGCAGGGTGCGCGGGACGTCCGTCGCCGGCGAGCGGCCGTGGCCGCGCCGGTCGTAGAGCAGTCCGCGGCATCCGCTGAGTGCACACAGGCGCTCGGCGAAGTCGCTCCACATCGCCGTGCAGCCGAGCCCCTCGTGAAGGAACACCAGCCAGGGGCGCTGCGGATCGCCGTCGATCAGGCGGTGGTGCAGGGCATCGTTGTCCATCGAATGGCTCTCCGTGTCAGGGCTGCGCGAGTTTTTGCGGCGCGCGCGGGGCGAAGCGCGCCAGTTGCATCTCGTGCAGGCGGCTGAGGGTGCGGCGGAAGGCGAAGGTCAGGCCGCCTTCGACATACAGCTGCTCCAACGGCACCTGTGCCTCCAGGTAGAGCGGTACGCGGCGGTCGTAGCATTCGTCGACCAGGGCGATGAAGCGCCGCACGCTGTCGTCGTGTACCGAGAGTGCCGGCAGCTGGCGGTCGCCGGCTGCCACCCGGCGGGCGCCGTCCTCGGTGCCGCGGGCGATGCGCGCGGCACGCTGCGGCGCGCTCAGGCACGGCAGGTCGCCGAGCAGGATGGCCGGGAAGCGGTCGCACAGGGCGATGAAGTCGAACGCCGACAGCGCCTGCTGGCAGAGGTCGGCGTAGCGGCACCAGAGTGCCGCCGGGCTATGGCGCAGGCTGTGGATGCGCCGCAGGCCGATGTTCACTGCGCCGTCGGCCACCGGCAGGCCCGCGCTCAACTGCGCGAAGACCGACTCCAGAGCGCTGGGTCGGCCGGGCTCGGCGATCCAGTAGCGCTGGTGGTGCGCGCCGGGGTGCCGGCGATGATCGGCGCCGCCATCCACCGCGAGGACCTGCATGTGCCGTTCGAGGGCGGCGATCGCCGGCAGGAAGCGCTCGCGGTTGAAACCCTCGGCGTACAGCTGGCCGGGCGGCTGGTTGGAGGTGGCGACCACCGTCACCTGTTCGACGAACAGCGCCTGCAGCAGCGGGCCGAGCAGCATGGCGTCGCCGATGTCGCTGACGAACAGCTCGTCGAAGCACAGCACGCGGACCTCGGCGGCCAGCTCGCGGGCCAGCGCCGGCAGCGGGTCGGCGGTGCCGCCGAGCTGGAACAGGCGACGGTGTACCCAGCGCATGAAGTGGTGGAAGTGCTGGCGCCGCGCCGGCACCTGCAGGCTGGCGTGGAACTGGTCCATCAGCCAGGTCTTGCCGCGCCCGACCGGTCCCCACAGATACACCCCGCGCGGCGCCGCGCCCTGCCGATGCCGATGCAGGGCTGCGTGGCAGCCGTCCAGCACCTGCGCGGCGCGCAGCTGCGCCTCGTCCGCCTGGAAGCCGCCGGCGAGCGCCGCCCGGTAGGCGGCCAGTGGCGAGGGTGCGGTATCGCAGGTGGCGCTGTGGGGCATGGACGGTTCTCGCACGGGCGGCCGGGACGAGCGGGCATCATAACCGCGCGGCGGCAGCGTGACGATGTGCGCGGCGACTGCCTGTTGCGCGCGCACTGGACAAGCGGTCGCCCGGCCGCGCATAACGGAGAGCGACGCGGCCCTGGATGGCGGGCCGCACTTTTCGCATGCCTGAATGGAGATGGATGAATGGCGACTTTTCCCCTGTCGACTCGCCCGGCGCTGCTCGTCGCCGCGCTGGCCTGCGCCGCTCTGGGCGCGCCGCCGATGGTGGCCCAGGCGGCCCCGGTGGTCCAGCAGCAGACCCAGGTGCCCGGCTTCTACCGCATGGCGCTGGGCGAGTTCGAGGTGACCGCGCTGTACGACGGTTATGTCAACCTGGATACCCAGCTGCTCAAGGGCGCCAGTGCCGAGGATATCCAGAGCCTTCTGGCGCGGATGTTCGTCGAGTCGGGCGGCGGTGTGCAGACCGCAGTCAACGCTTACCTGATCAACACCGGCAGCCAGCTGGTGCTGGTCGATACCGGCGCCGCGCAATGCTTCGGGCCGACCCTCGGCGGCATCCTCGGCAACATCCGGGCGGCGGGCTACGAGCCGGCGCAGATCGACAGCGTGTTGCTGACCCATCTGCATCCCGATCATGCCTGCGGTCTGCTGGACGAAGCCGGGCGGCCGGCCTTCGCCGCAGCGCAGGTGCATGTGCCGCAGGTCGAGGCCGACTACTGGCTGAGCGAGGCGGTGGCGGCCCAGGCGCCGGAGGGGCGGCGCAGCATGTTCGCGATGGCGCGGGCGGCGGTGGCGCCCTATGTCGCCGAGGGACGGCTGCAGGTCTATGGCGAGGCGGGGCCGCGGATTGCCGGGGTCAGCCCGGTGGCCACGCCCGGACACACGCCCGGACACAGCGCCTATCGGTTCAGCTCCGGGGCGCACAGCCTGCTGGTCTGGGGCGATATCGTGCACAGCCATGCGGTGCAGTTCGCCCGCCCGGCGGTAGCCATCGAGTTCGACGTCGACCGTGAGCAGGCCATCGCCACCCGCCGCCAGGTATTCGCCGATGTGGCGCGCGAGCGCCTGTGGGTGGCCGGCGCTCACCTGCCGTTCCCCGGCATCGGCCATGTGCGCGCCGAAGGCGAGGGCTACGCCTGGGTGCCGGTGGAGTACGCGCCGTTGCGCGCGGCGCCCTGAGCCGGCGAGTCCGCCGCCGTGCAGACAGCAAAAAGCCCGCACGGGGCGGGCTTCTCACCTATGGGGTCGCTGTTCCTTCAGCTGGGGAGGGATGTTGCCCTCGCGGGTGTGAAGAAAACGTGAAGGCGCCCCGTGCCTGCTTCACAGAACGCCGAATACCTTCTTCGCCAGGCTGGTGGCGGCACCAGCCGGATTTTCGCGGATGCTTGCCTCCTGTTCGGCGATGACCCGGAACAGGCCGTCCAGGGCCTGCTCGGTGACATAGTTCTCGATGCTGGCGTTCTTGGCGTCGAGGGCGCCGAAGGTGGCGGCCTTGCCGGCGAAGGCGTTGTACTGCTGCGCCAGGCCGACCCGGTCGGTGGCCTGCTTGACGATGGGCAGGAAGCGGGCGCGGATCTGCTCGCGGCTGCTGCGCGACAGGTACTGGGTGGCGGCGTCCGGGGCGCCGGCGAGAATGCCCTTGGCGTCGCTGATGGTCATCTTCTGCACCGCCTCCAGCAGCAGCGCTTGGGCCTGCGGCACGGCCGCTTCGGCCGCGGTGTTCATGCTCGCTTCGAGCTGCTCGATCTGCGCGCCCATGCCCATCATCTTCATGGTGCGCGCCACCTTGCCGAGGTTGCCCGGCAGCTCGATGCGCACCTCCGGGTCGCTGGCGAAACCGCCGGGCTTGCCGAGCTGCTGCACGGCGATCCGCGCGCCTTGGCCGAGGGCGTCCTTGAGGCCGCCACTGGCATCGCTCTGGCTGAGGTCGGCGAGGGAGAAGGCGAAGGCATTGGCGCAGAGCGCAAGGCCGGCGAGCAGGGCGGTGAGGCGGTGCATGGTGGGCAGTCCTGTGGCGGGGGAGAATGACCTTATCATAGCAGCGCGCCGCTGCGGGCCGTGGAGCGGAGCGCTCGGGGACGAGGCGCTCCTGAGTGCCTTGGGCCGTCGTGAGTCTTGAGGGCGCAGTGCCCTGGTCGTGACGCCCGCCACCGTGAGTGGCTCGCGGGGCTTTGCCTGTCGCATGCGGTTGCCTGCTGCGCTGGCGAGCACGTCGGGGGCAAGAGAGGCGGGCGCGGGCGTGCAGGTCCGCGTCTTGCGCAGAATGCAACGGCACGCCCCGGAGTTCTGTGTGGTGGCTCTTCAGGAGATTCCGATGTCGCGCATTGTCACCCTGACCCTCAATCCGGCGATGGACCTGTCCACCACCGCCGCCCGGGTCGAGCCGACCCGCAAGCTGCGCTGCAGTCTGCCGCACTACGATCCGGGCGGCGGCGGGATCAACGTGGCGCGTGTGGTGGCCACCCTCGGCGGCGACGCACTGGCGGTGTATCCGGGCGGCGGGCCGTTCGGCGACCTGCTCGAGCGCACCCTTGCCGGGCTGGGTGTGCCGCAGCGGCGCGTGCCGATCGCCGGCGATACCCGCGAGAGCTTCACTGTCGACGAGGGCGCCTCCGGGCTCCAGTACCGCTTCGTGCTGCCCGGCCCGGAACTGTCGGCGGTGGAGCAGCAGGCCTGCCTGGACGCCATCGCCGCGCTCGATCCGCGGCCGTCCTGGTTGGTGCTCAGCGGCAGCTTCCCGCCCGGGGTGGCGCCGATGTTTTTCGACCAGGTGGTCGCGCTGGCGCAACGTATCGGTGCGCGGCTGGTGCTCGACTGCTCGGGCGAGGCGTTGCGCCATGCCGGCCAGCGCGGCGCCATCCATCTGCTCAAGCCGAGCCTCAGCAAGCTGGCCACGCTGGCGGGTGGCAAGGTGGAGGGCGCGGCGGCGCAGGAAGCGGCGCTGCGCGAGCTGATCGGGCGTGGCGTGGCGGAGGTCATAGTGCTGTCGCTGGGTGGCGAGGGGGCGGTGCTGGCCAGCCGGGAAGGTATCGAGCGTTTCCCGCCGCTGGACGTGCCGGTGTGCAGTGCGGTGGGCGCGGGGGACAGCATGGTCGGCGCCATGGTCCTCGCCCTGAGCCGTGGTTGGAGCCTGCACGAGGCGGTGCGCTACGGCATCGCCGCCGGCTCGGCGACCATCATGCGCCCCGGCACCGAGCTGTGCCGGGTGGAGGATGTGCAGCGGTTGTACTGGAAGGGGTGAGACAAGCGAGGAAAACCGCCTGGGCGTTTTTCCTCGCGGCTGGAGGCTCAACCGGCGCTATCGCCCTTGGCCGCCTTCGGAGGCAGCAGGCCGTCGGCGCGGAACATCGCCTTGATGCCGCGGATCGCCTGGCGGGTGCGGTCGAGGTTCTCGATCAGCGCGAAGCGCACGTGGTCGTCGCCGTAGTCGCCGAAGCCGATGCCCGGCGAGACGCAGACCTTGGCCTCGGCCAAGAGCTTCTTGGCGAACTCCAGCGAGCCGAGGTGGGCGTAGGCCTCGGGGATCTTCGCCCAGATGTACATCGACGCCTTGGGCTTCTCGACCATCCAGCCGATCTCGTGCAAGCCCTTGACCAGCACGTTGCGCCGCTCGCGGTACTTGTCGGCGATCTCGCGCACGCACTGCTGGTCGCCTTCCAGGGCGGCGATGGCGGCCACCTGCAGCGGGGTGAAGGTGCCGTAGTCGTGGTAGCTCTTGATCCGCGCCAGGGCGCTCACGAGTTCTTGATTGCCGACCATGAAGCCGATCCGCCAGCCGGCCATGTTGTAGCTCTTCGACAGGGTGAAGAACTCCACGGCGACGTCCTTGGCGCCCGGCACCTGCATGATCGACGGCGCCTTCCAGCCGTCGTAGACGATGTCGGCGTAGGCCAGGTCGTGCACCACGAGGATGTCGTACTGCTTGGCCAGGGCGACCACGCGCTCGAAGAAGTCCAGCTCCACGCACTGCGCGGTGGGGTTGGAGGGGAAGCCGATGATCATCATCTTCGGCTTGGGAATCGACTCGCGGATCGCCCGCTCCAGCTCGGCGAAGAAGTCGACGCCGGGCACCAGCGGCACCGAGCGCACCTGGGCGCCGGCGATCACCGCGCCGTAGATGTGGATCGGGTAGCTGGGGTTGGGCACCAGCACGGTGTCGCCGTGGTCGAGGGTGGCCAGCATCAGGTGCGCCAGGCCTTCCTTGGAGCCGATGGTGACGATGGCTTCGCTGTCCGGGTCGATGTCGACCTGGTAGCGGTCCTGGTACCAGCGCGAGATGGCGCGGCGCAGGCGCGGGATGCCGCGCGAGGTGGAGTAGCCGTGGGTGTCCTCGCGCTGGGCGACCTGTACCAGCTTGTCGACGATGTGCGGCGGGGTGGCGCCGTCGGGGTTGCCCATGCTGAAGTCGACGATGTCCTCGCCACGGCGGCGGGCGGCCATCTTCAGTTCGGCGGTGATGTTGAAGACGTAGGGGGGGAGACGATCGATGCGCGCAAAGCGGCGTTTGCCGTGTTCGGCCATGATTTCCTCGAAGTACGTAAGCGCCCGGAACCGTCCGAGCGACGTTGGCCAGTGCGCTGGCCTGCGTCGGCGACGATACGCCGGCCGGATGACGTCTGTCGAGAGGCCAGATGGCCTTTCCGCCGTCCGCAAAGCAGAAGCCCCGCACGGGGCGGGGCTTCTGCTTACAGCGGTCTAGCGCTTACCAGGCTCAGGCCTGCAGCACCGGGATGTTGGCCTTGGCAGCCGCATCGCGGTATTCGGCCATCTGGTCGAAGGACAGGTAGCGGTAGATATCGGCAGACATGCTGTCGATGTTCTTCGCGTACTCCATGTACTCCTCGACGGTCGGCAGCTTGCCGAGGATGGAGGCGACAGCCGCCAGCTCAGCCGAAGCCAGGAACACGTTGGTGGCGTCGCCCAGACGGTTCGGGAAGTTACGGGTCGAGGTGGAAACCACGGTCGAGCCGGTCTGTACGCGCGCCTGGTTACCCATGCACAGCGAGCAGCCCGGCATTTCCATGCGCGCGCCAGCCTTGCCGTAGATGCCGTAGTAGCCTTCCTCGGTCAGCTGGTGGGCGTCCATCTTGGTCGGCGGAGCCAGCCACAGACGGGTCGGAATGCCACCCTTGACCTTGTCCAGCAGCTTGCCGGCAGCGCGGAAGTGCCCGATGTTGGTCATGCAGGAGCCGATGAACACTTCATCGATCTTCTCGCCGGCCACGGTGGACAGCAGGCGAGCGTCGTCCGGATCGTTCGGAGCGCAGAGAACCGGCTCCTTGATCTCGGCCAGGTCGATCTCGATGACGGCGGCGTATTCGGCGTCGGCATCGGCGGACAGCAGCTTCGGATCGGCCAGCCAGGCTTCCATGGCCTGGGCGCGACGCTCCAGGGTACGGGCATCGCCGTAGCCTTCGCCGATCATCCAGCGCAGCATGGTGATGTTCGACTTCAGGTACTCGGCGATGGCGTCTTCCGGCAGCTTGATGGTGCAACCGGCAGCCGAACGCTCGGCGGAGGCGTCGGACAGCTCGAACGCCTGCTCGACGGTCAGACCTTCCAGACCTTCGATCTCGAGGATGCGGCCGGAGAAGATGTTCTTCTTGCCCTTCTTCTCGACGGTCAGCAGGCCAGCCTGGATGGCGTAGTAGGGGATGGCATGCACCAGATCACGCAGGGTGATGCCGGGCTGCATCTTGCCCTTGAAGCGCACCAGCACGGATTCCGGCATGTCCAGCGGCATCACGCCGGTGGCGGCGGCGAAGGCGACCAGGCCGGAGCCGGCCGGGAAGGAGATGCCGATCGGGAAGCGGGTGTGCGAGTCACCACCGGTACCGACGGTGTCCGGCAGCAGCATGCGGTTCAGCCAGCTGTGGATGATGCCGTCGCCCGGACGCAGGGACACGCCGCCGCGGGTCATGATGAAGTCCGGCAGGGTGTGGTGGGTGTTGACGTCGATCGGCTTCGGATAGGCGGCGGTGTGGCAGAAGGACTGCATCACCAGGTCGGCGGAGAAGCCCAGGCAGGCCAGGTCCTTCAGCTCGTCGCGGGTCATCGGGCCGGTGGTGTCCTGGGAGCCGACGGTGGTCATCTTCGGCTCGCAGTAGGTGCCCGGGCGCACGCCCTGGCCTTCCGGCAGACCGCAGGCGCGGCCGACCATCTTCTGGGCGAGGGTGAAGCCCTTGCCGCTGTCGGCCGGAGCGACCGGCTTCTTGAACAGGGTGGACGGCGCCAGGCCCAGCTCGGCACGGGCCTTCTCGGTCAGGCCACGGCCGATGATCAGCGGGATACGGCCACCGGCGCGGACTTCGTCGAGCAGGACTTCGGTCTTCAGCTCGAAGGTGGTGATGACTTCTTCGGTGCCATGCTTGCAGACCTTGCCGGCGTACGGGTACACGTCGATGACGTCGCCCATGGCCAGGTTGGTGCAGTCGAATTCGATCGGCAGGGCGCCGGCGTCTTCCATGGTGTTGTAGAAGATCGGGGCGATCTTGGTGCCGAAGCAGAAGCCGCCAGCGCGCTTGTTCGGCACGTTCGGGATGTCGTCACCGAAGAACCACAGCACGGAGTTGGTGGCGGACTTGCGCGAGGAGCCGGTGCCGACCACGTCGCCGACGTAGGCGACCGGGAAACCCTTGGCCTTCAGCGCTTCCATCTGCTTGATGGGGCCGACCGAACCCGGAACGTCCGGGTTGATGCCGTCGCGGGCCATCTTCAGCATGGCCAGGGCGTGCAGCGGGATGTCCGGGCGCGACCAGGCATCCGGAGCCGGCGACAGGTCGTCGGTGTTGGTTTCGCCAGTGACCTTGAACACGGTCAGGGAGATCTTCTCGGCCAGCGCCGGGCGGTTGGTGAACCACTCGCCTTCGGCCCAGGAAGTCAGCACGGCCTTGGCGGCTTCGTTGCCGGCCTTGGCGCGCTCGGCAACGTCGTGGAAGGCGTCGAACATCAGCAGGGTGTGCTTGAGCTGCTCGGCGGCGACGTTGGCCAGTTCGGCATTGTCCAGCAGTTCGACCAGGGTGGCGATGTTGTAGCCGCCCTGCATGGTGCCCAGCAGCTCGACGGCGCGGGTCTTGCTGATCAGCGGGGAGCTGGTTTCGCCCTTGGCGATGGCGGTCAGGAAGCCGGCCTTGACGTAGGCAGCTTCGTCCACGCCAGCGGGAACGCGGTTGGTGATCAGGTCAACCAGGAATTCTTCTTCGCCAGCCGGCGGGTTCTTCAGCAGCTCGACCAGACCGGCGGTCTGCTCGGCGTTCAGCGGCTGGGGCACGACGCCCAGGGCGGCACGCTCTTCTACGTGTTTGCGGTAGGCTTCAAGCACAGTATTACCCTCATCAGTGGTCCCTTGCGGGGGTCCGGGACTCTCGTCCAGAAGCTGCTTTCAAAGTTTTACGCCGGCGGATGTGACGAGGGTATGTTGGCGAGGCGACTCGCGGCGAGGGCGCTCGCCAACAGACAGGCCGGGTTTACTGTGTGCGTGACGCTTTGAAAACAGCTTCTGTCGGACATTGGTGCCTGTAACAAGGCAGGCGGATTCTAATGGAAACGGCCTGATAAGTTAAGCAACCCGCCTTGGCAGCGGCGGGTGACCCGGCTTAGACAAAGGGCTAACATGCGACTCCGCTGACGGCCGCATTCCTGTTTTCACCATGTCCAACTCGCGCATCAAGACTCCCTGTATCGGCCTTTGCTCGACCGTCTACGGCGATCTGGTCTGCCGTGGCTGCAAGCGTTTCCATCACGAGGTGGTGAACTGGAACCTGTATGACGATGCGGAGAAACGCGCGGTCTGGCAGCGTCTGGAAAGCCTGCTGGTGCAGGTGGTCGCCGCCAAGCTGGAGGTGTTCGATCCGCAGCGCCTGCGCAGCCAGCTGGAGCAGCGGCAGATCCGTTTCGTCGAGCGGCAGTCGCCGTACTGCTGGGCCTATCAGCTGATCGCCCGCGGCGCACGGATGATCCAGCAACTGGATGCCTACGGCATCGCCCTGTTGCCCGAGTTTCGCGACAGCCCGCTGCCGTTGCTGCGCGATGCCATCGACCGCGAGTATTTCCTGCTCTCCGAAGCCCACTACGAGCGCTACATCGCACCGCGCTTCCTGATCGAGGGCGTCGAGCAGCGCGTGTGACACCCGTCGCCGGTAGCGACGGCGGGTGCCTGATGCTTCAGTCCTGACTCAACTGGGCCTCGAGATGCTCCGCGACATCGTCCGGCTTGAGGACCAGCACATCGCTTTCCAGCGCATCCAGCACCACTTCCGCGGTATTGCCGATCAGTGCGCCGGACAGCCCGCTGCGCGCCACCGTGCCGATGACCGTCACCACCGCATCGAGCTGCGCGGCCAGTTGCGGGATGAGCAGGTCGGCCGGACCTTCGGCGATGTGCAGCTGGCGGTTACTGAAGCCGTACTCCTCCTGGAACTGCTGGCAGGCCTCGCGGTAGCGGGCGGCGATGGACTCGCGAAGCTGGAAGGTCGGGTCGGCTGCCGAGAGCATCGGGGCCGGATGAGCGCTCAGCACGTGCAGCTCGCCCTTGGCCAGGCTGGCGATGTCGAAGGCGTGGCTGACGATGCCGGCATGCAGGGACTGGTGGGCCTCGTCGCTGTTGCCGACATCCACTGCCGCGAGGATGTTGCCGCCGCTCCACGGGCGGGCGGTCTTGACCAGCAGCACCGGCGCCGGGCAATAGCGCAGCAGCTTCCAGTCGTCAGGGGTGAGCAGGGCGCGCTTGAGCGGGTTGTCCGGCTGGTGCTGCTTGACCACCAGTCCGCAGCCTTCGGCCTGCTGGGCGGCGATGATGGTCTGGTGGGTGCTGTCCAGCCAGTCCTGGCGCACGCTCACGGTGTAGCCCTCGACACGCAGCGCCTCGGCCTGGGCGGCCAGGAAGGCGGTATGGTCGTGCTGCTTGTCGCAGACCAGCAGGTGCAGTTCCGAGCCGGTGGCTCCGGCGATCAGGCGGGCGCGTTTGAGTGCCGGGCCGTCCGGCTGGTCGGGTTCGAGGATCACCAGGATGCTGCGGATGGCTTGCATGTTCGTCTCCCCGGGCATGTGAAGGCTGACACGGGTACTACTGTAGTCGGCGCAGGGGGAAACGCCGCTTGATGCATGTCAAGCGGCGGGCATGGCCGCGAGGCCCGGTGTCCGTATAATGACCGGCTTTTCCAGACTAGTCCGCCCGCCATGTCCCTGCTTCCCGAGATCGAAAGCTTCCTGCTCTGCCCGACCCCCCAGGCCTGGATCGACCAGGCGCTGCAACATCCCGAGATCCTGCTGATTGACCACGCCAACTGCGAGAAGAAGGCCGCCGGTACGGCGCTGACCCTGCTGTTCCGCTACGTCGACAAGGACGACCTGCAGTACAGGCTGTCGCGCCTGGCGCGTGAGGAGCTGCGCCACTTCGAGCAAGTGGCGGCGCTGATGAAGAAACGCGGCATCGCCTACCGCCCGGTCAGCGCCTCTCTTTATGCCCAGCGTCTGCACGCGCACATCCGCAAGGGCGAGCCGGCCAAGCTGGTCGACACCCTGATCGTCGGTGCCTACATCGAGGCGCGCTCCTGCGAGCGCTTCTACCGCCTGGCGCCCTACCTGGACGAGGAGCTGGGCAGCTTCTACACCTCGCTGCTCAAGTCGGAAGCGCGCCACTATCAGGGTTATCTGAAAATGGCCGAGCAATACTCGCCGGAGCCGATCGACGAGCGGGTGGCGTTCTTCGCCGAGATCGAGCGCGAGGCGATCCTCACGCCGGACAAGGACTTCCGCTTCCACAGCGGCGCGGCGGCCTGAGCGCCTGTGGCGGAGCGGGAGGCGCCAGCCCCCGCGCTTCCCGGCTGAGGGTGGTTCAGTCCAGCGGGAAGGACTCCAGCCGATAGCCGCGCTCGTCGACCTCCAGCACCCAGCCCTGGCGGTCCCAATCGCCGAGGACGATGCGCTGGGCATTTTCGCCGTCGATCTGCAGCTTGTGCACCGCCGGGCGGTGGGTGTGGCCGTGAATCAGGGTGCGCACGCCATGGGTGGCCATCACCTGCGGCACCACCTCGGGGGTGACGTCGACGATCTCGGCGGCCTTCTCGCGGGTGCGCAGGCGGCTAGCCTCGCGCAGCTTGCGCGCCAGCTTGTGACGGGTAGCCAGTGGCAGGTTGCGTAGCAGCCACAGCGAGACGGGGTTGCGCAGGCGTCGGCGCAGGCGCTGGTAGCTCTCGTCGCGGGTGCACAGGCTGTCGCCGTGCAGCAGCAGCACCGGCTCGCCGTACAGCTCGACCACGCTGCCTTCCCTGAGCAGGCTGCAGCCGGCTTCGCGGCAGAAGCGCTTGCCGAGCATGAAGTCGCGGTTGCCGTGCATCAGCCAGATGTGCGTGCCGGTGTCGCTGAGGCGGCGCAGGGCGGCGGCGATGGAGCGCTGGAAGTCGTCCATGGCATCGTCGCCGACCCACACCTCGAAGAAGTCGCCGAGGATGTACAGCGCCGCGGCGCCGTGGGCGCGGGTGGTGAGGAAGTGCAGGAACGCCCGGCTGATGTCCGGGCGTTCCGCTTCGAGATGCAGGTCCGAGATGAACAGGACGCTCATCGAATCACGCGACGACTTCGGCCTTCTCGATGATCACGTCATCGACCGGTACGTCGCCGTGGCCGGAGCGGTGGCCGGTGGCCACGGCCTTGATCTTGTCGACCACGTCCATGCCCTCGACCACTTCGCCGAACACCGCATAGCCCCAGCCCTGGGCGGTCGGCGCGGTGTGGTCGAGGAAGCTGTTGTCGGCGACGTTGATGAAGAACTGCGCGCTGGCCGAGTGCGGGTCCATGGTGCGGGCCATGGCGATGGTGCCGGTCTTGTTGGACAGGCCGTTGTTGGCCTCGTTCTTGATCGGCGCACGGGTGCTCTTCTGCTTCATGCCCGGCTCGAAGCCGCCGCCCTGGATCATGAAGTTGCCGATCACGCGGTGGAAGATGGTGCCGTCGTAGTGGCCTTCCTTGACGTACTGCTCGAAGTTGGCCGCGGTTTCCGGGGCCTTGTCGGCGAACAGTTGCAGGGTGATGACGCCGAAGTTGGTGTGCAGCTTGATCATGAATTCGTTTCGCTCTGTCGGAAAAACCTAAGGCCTGTCAGGGGGTTGACAGCTTCGGCTATGATACGGGCTTTGACTTGAGCGGCCTACCCTGAGCCGCGTGCCGCATACCAAGGATCCCATGAGCAAGCCCACCGTCGAAAAAGCCGCCAACTTCCTGCGCCCGATCGTCCAGGCCGACCTGGAAGCCGGCAAGCACGCCAAGATCATCACCCGCTTCCCGCCGGAGCCCAACGGCTACCTGCACATCGGCCACGCCAAGTCGATCTGCCTGAACTTCGGCCTGGCCGAGGAGTTCGGCGGCGAGTGCAACCTGCGCTTCGACGACACCAACCCGGCCAAGGAAGACCAGGAATACATCGACGCCATCAAGGCCGACGTCGAGTGGCTGGGCTTCAAGTGGGCCGGCGAGGAGCGCTACGCCTCCAACTACTTCGACCAGCTGTACGCCTGGGCGGTGCACCTGATTCAGAATGGCAAGGCCTATGTCTGCGACCTGTCGCCGGACGAGGCGCGCGCCTACCGCGGCAGCCTGACCGAGCCGGGCAAGAACAGCCCGTTCCGCGAGCGCAGCATCGAGGAGAACCTCGACCTGTTCGCGCGCATGAAGGCCGGCGAGTTCCCCGACGGTGCCCGCGCGCTGCGCGCGAAGATCGACATGGCCTCGCCGAACATGAACCTGCGCGACCCGATCCTCTACCGCATCCGCCACGCCCATCACCACCAGACCGGCGACCAGTGGTGCATCTACCCGAGCTACGACTTCACCCACGGCCAGTCGGACGCCCTGGAAGGCATCACCCACTCGATCTGCACCCTGGAGTTCGAGGATCACCGCCCACTGTACGAGTGGTTCCTTGCCAACCTGCCGGTACCGGCCCAGCCGCGCCAGTACGAGTTCGCCCGCCTCAACCTGAACTACACCATCACCAGCAAGCGCAAGCTCAAGCAGCTGGTCGATGAAGGTCACGTGAATGGCTGGGACGACCCGCGCATGTCGACCCTGTCCGGCTACCGTCGCCGCGGCTACACCCCGGCCTCGATCCGCGCCTTCTGCGACATGATCGGCGTCAACCGCGCCGGCGGCCTGGTCGACATCGGCATGCTGGAGTTCGCCATCCGCGAGGACCTGGACGCCAACGCCGCGCGCGCCATGTGCGTGCTCAAGCCGCTGAAGGTGGTGATCACCAACTACCCGGAAGGCCAGGTCGAGAACCTCGAGCTGCCGCGCCATCCCAAGCAGGACATGGGCGTGCGCGTGCTGCCGTTCTCCCGCGAGATCTACATCGATGCCAGCGACTTCGAGGAAAATCCGCCGGCCGGCTACAAGCGCCTGATCCCCGGCGGCGAAGTGCGCCTGCGCGGCAGCTACGTGATCCGCGCCGACGAGGCAGTGAAGGACGAAGCCGGCAACATCGTCGAGCTGCGCTGCTCCTATGACGAGAACACCCTGGGCAAGAACCCGGAAGGCCGCAAGGTCAAGGGCGTGATCCACTGGGTGCCGGCCGCCGAGAGCGTCGAGTGCGAAGTGCGCCTGTACGACCGCCTGTTCAAGGCTGCCAACCCGGAGAAGACTGACGAGGAGGGCGGCAGCTTCCTCGACAACATCAACCCGGAGTCGCTGGTGGTGCTCAAGGGCTGCCGCGCCGAGCCGTCGCTGGCCAATGCCGCGCCGGAAGAACGCTTCCAGTTCGAGCGCGAGGGCTACTTCTGCGCCGACCTCAAGGACAGCCAGCCGGGCGCCCCGGTGTTCAACCGTACCGTCACCCTGCGCGACTCCTGGGGGCAGTGAATGACGCTTTCCATCTACAGCACCCTGTCCAAGAGCAAGGACGAGTTCAAGCCGCTGGAAGGCAACAAGGTGCGCATGTACGTGTGCGGCATGACCGTCTACGACTTCTGCCACATCGGCCACGCGCGGGTGATGGTGGCGTTCGACGTGGTCGCCCGCTGGCTGCGTCATCGCGGCTATGAGCTGACCTACGTGCGCAACATCACCGACATCGACGACAAGATCATCAAGCGCGCCTTTGATAACGGCGAGTCGTTCCAGGCTCTGGTCGGCCGCATGATCGCCGCGATGCACGAGGACGAGGCGCGCCTCAACGTGCTGCGCCCGGATATCGAACCGCGTGCCACCGACCATATCGCCGGCATGCACGCGATGATCCAGACCCTGATCGACAAGGGCTTCGCCTACGCGCCGGGCAACGGCGACGTCTACTACCGGGTCGGCAAGTTCGAGGGCTACGGCAAGCTCTCAAGGCGCAAGATCGAGGACCTGAAGATCGGCGCGCGCATCGAGGTCGACGAGGCCAAGGAAGATCCGCTCGACTTCGTGCTGTGGAAGGGCGCCAAGCCGGGCGAGCCGAGCTGGGAATCGCCCTGGGGCGCCGGACGTCCGGGCTGGCACATCGAGTGCTCGGTGATGTCCACCTGCTGCCTGGGCGAGACCTTCGACATCCACGGCGGTGGCCCGGACCTGGTGTTCCCGCACCACGAGAACGAGATCGCGCAGAGCGAGGCGGCCACCGGCAAGCTGTACGCCAACGCCTGGATGCACGCCGGCGCGGTGCGCGTCGCCGGCGAGAAGATGTCCAAGAGCCTCGGCAACTTCTTCACCATCCGCGAGGTGCTGGAGAAGTACCACCCCGAAGTGGTGCGCTACCTGCTGGTGTCCAGCCACTACCGCAGCCCGATCAACTACTCCGAGGACAGCCTGCGCGAGGCCAAGGGCGCGCTGGAGCGCTTCTACAACGGCCTCAAGGGTCTGCCCGAGGCGACGCCTGCCGGTGGCGAGGAGTTCGTCGAGCGCTTCGGCGCGGCGATGGACGACGACTTCAACTCGCCGGAAGCCTGCGCGGTGCTGTTCGAGATGATCCGCGAGGTCAATCGCCTGCGCGAGAGCGACCTGAACGCCGCCGCCGCGCTGGCCGCGCGCCTCAAGGAGCTGGCCGGCGTGCTCGGCGTGCTGCAGCTCGACCCCGAGGCCTTCCTGCAGGCCGGCGCCGCGGGCAAGGTCGATGCCGCCGAGGTCGAGGCGCTGATCGCCGCGCGCCTGGCCGCGCGTGCCGAGAAGAACTGGGCCGAATCCGACCGCATCCGCGACCAGCTCACCGCCATGGGCGTGGTGCTGGAGGACGGCAAGGGCGGCACGACCTGGCGTCTGGCCGAGTAAGCCCCCAGAAGCGGCGCTACCTCGCAGTGGAGCGCCGGTCGACTGCTTCGGACATCGCTCCATACAGTACAAGGCCGCCTGCATGGCGGCCTTGTACATAGGGTGTCGCGTTCAGTCTTGCGGCGGGGGAAGCGGGCGGATATTGACGGCATGCAGCCCCTTCGGCCCCTGCAGGATTTCGAAGTGTACCGACTGGCCGGCCTTGAGCGTCTTGTAGCCCTCGCTCTGGATGGCCGAATAATGGGCGAAGAAGTCTTCGTCGCGGCCTTCGGCCAGGATGAAGCCATAGCCCTTTGCATTGTTGAACCACTTGACCTTGCCGTTCAGCATGCTGATTTTCCCTCTGCAAAGGACTCCATTGCTGGAGTATGATCCCTCTCGGATCGCTTGGTCGGGAGGTCTCTCCCGTAGCGTATTCCCCCTTTTTTATTGGGGATATGCCCATTGTTTGTAACACCGATTTGCCGATAGTCAAGGCATCTCGCCAGCCACACGGCAAACACCCCAGATCCCCCATTCACCTGTCAGCGTTGTCCATTTCAGCATGCATGCAAGCCGCCAGATTCGACTAACATTCAATCAAGACTCGCCTGTACCGGCCGGAGACGAAGACTCGGGCGTCGCGGTACAGGAAGCCCAGCCGGCGCTGAAACCGCCCTCGATGTACAAGGTGATCCTGCTCAACGACGATTACACGCCGATGGATTTCGTGGTTGAAGTACTGGAGCGCTTTTTCGGCATGAATCGAGAAGCGGCTACCCGAATCATGCTGGCGGTGCATACTGAAGGCAGTGCGGTGTGCGGGATCTATACCCGGGATATCGCGGAAACCAAGGCGATGCAGGTCAACCAGTACGCGCGGGAGTGTCAGCATCCGCTGCTCTGCGAGATCGAGAAAGACGAGTGATGTGGGCCCTTGGGAATGAGGTGAAGGTATGTTGAACCGCGAACTTGAAGTTACCCTCAATCTCGCCTTCAAGGATGCTCGGGCAAAGCGGCATGAATTCATGACCGTCGAGCACCTCTTGCTGGCCCTTCTGGACAACGGCGCAGCGGCGACCGTCCTGCGGGCCTGCGGGGCCAACACGGACAAGCTGCGCCACGATTTGCGCGAATTCATCGACTCGACCACGCCGCTGATCCCGCTGCACGAGGAAGAGCGCGAGACCCAGCCGACCCTCGGCTTCCAGCGCGTGCTGCAGCGAGCAGTCTTCCATGTGCAGAGTTCCGGCAAGCGCGAAGTGACCGGCGCCAATGTGCTGGTGGCGATCTTCAGCGAGCAGGAAAGCCAGGCGGTGTTCCTGCTCAAGCAACAGAGTGTTGCGCGCATCGACGTGGTCAACTTCATTGCCCACGGCATTTCCAAGGTGCCTGGCGAGAACGAGACCCGCGACAACGAGCAGGAAACCCAGGACGAGGAGGGCGGCGAGGGTGTCAGCTCCGGCAATCCCCTCGAAGCCTACGCCAGCAACCTCAACGAACTGGCCCGCCAGGGGCGTATCGACCCGCTGGTCGGCCGTGAGGCGGAGGTCGAGCGCGTCGCGCAGATCCTCGCCCGGCGGCGCAAGAACAACCCGCTGCTGGTGGGCGAGGCCGGTGTCGGCAAGACCGCCATCGCCGAGGGACTGGCCAAGCGCATCGTCGACGGTCAGGTGCCCGATCTGCTGGCCTCCAGCGTGGTCTACTCGCTGGATCTGGGGGCGTTGCTGGCCGGTACCAAATACCGCGGCGATTTCGAGAAGCGCTTCAAGTCGCTGCTCAACGAGCTGCGCCGCCGCCCGCAGGCGATTCTGTTCATCGACGAAATCCATACCATCATCGGTGCCGGTGCAGCATCGGGCGGGGTGATGGATGCCTCCAACCTGCTCAAGCCGCTGCTGTCCTCCGGCGAGATGCGCTGCATCGGCTCGACCACCTTCCAGGAATTTCGCGGCATCTTCGAGAAGGATCGCGCTCTGGCACGGCGCTTCCAGAAGGTCGACGTGGTGGAGCCCTCGGTGGAAGACACCATCGGCATCCTCAAGGGTCTGAAGGGGCGCTTCGAGCAACACCACAAGATCGCTTACACCGACGAGGCGCTGCGCGCCGCCGCCGAGCTGGCGGCCCGCTACATCAACGACCGGCACATGCCGGACAAGGCCATCGACGTGATCGACGAGGCGGGTGCCTACCAGCGCCTGCAGCCCGAGGAGCGTCGGGCCGCCTGCATCGATGTGGCGCAGGTCGAGGACATCGTGGCGAAGATCGCGCGGATTCCTCCCAAGCACGTCACCACCTCCGACAAGGAGCTGCTGCGTAACCTGGAGCGCGACCTCAAGCTGACCGTGTTCGGCCAGGACGATGCCATCGATGCGCTGTCCACCGCGATCAAGCTGTCGCGTGCGGGGCTCAAGGCGCCGGACAAACCGGTCGGTTCCTTCCTGTTCGCCGGCCCCACCGGCGTGGGCAAGACCGAGGTGGCGCGTCAGCTGGCCAAGGCGCTGGGGGTCGATCTGGTGCGCTTCGATATGTCCGAGTACATGGAACGGCATACCGTGTCGCGGCTGATCGGCGCACCGCCTGGTTACGTCGGCTTCGACCAGGGTGGTCTGCTCACCGAGGCGATCACCAAAACGCCGCACTGCGTGCTGTTGCTCGACGAGATCGAGAAGGCTCATCCGGAGGTCTTCAACCTGCTGTTGCAGGTGATGGACCACGGCACCCTGACCGACAACAACGGTCGCAAGGCGGATTTCCGCAGCGTGATCCTGATCATGACCACCAATGCCGGGGCGGAAACCGCGGCACGGGCGTCCATCGGGTTCACCCAGCAGGACCACTCCAGCGATGCCATGGAGGTGATCCGCAAGGGCTTCACGCCGGAGTTCCGCAACCGTCTCGACGCCATCATCCAGTTCGGCCGTCTCAATCACGCGATCATCAAGAGCGTGGTCGACAAGTTTCTCACCGAGCTGCAGGCCCAGCTGGAGGACAAGCGGGTGCTGCTGGAAGTCAGCGAAAGTGCGCGCGGCTGGCTGGCCGAGCGTGGTTACGATGCGCAGATGGGCGCCCGGCCGATGGCGCGACTGATTCAGGAGCGGATCAAGCGTCCCCTGGCCGAACAGATCCTGTTCGGCGAGCTGGCCGAGCAGGGGGGTGTCGTGCACATCGACGTGCAGGACGGCGAGCTGGTATTCGACTACGAAACCGCAGTGATACCTGCCTGATTTCCGCTTGCCCATAACGACAACGCCCGGCAATGCCGGGCGTTGTCGTCAATAAAGCCTGCGCCGGATCAGCGGGCGCGGTAGGTGATGCGACCTTTGCTCAGGTCGTAGGGCGTCAGTTCGACGCGCACCTTGTCGCCAGTCAGGATACGGATGTAGTTCTTGCGCATCTTGCCTGAGATGTGCGCGGTAACGACGTGCCCGTTTTCCAACTCCACGCGGAACATGGTGTTGGGCAGGGTGTCGACGACAGTGCCTTCCATTTCGAAGCTGTCTTCTTTCGACATGCAGTAAAGCCCTCAAGTACTTTAGGATGGCCCGGGTGATAGGGTCGGGCAAAAGCGGCATGCATTGTGCCCGAAAATGCCACTCTGCGCCAAGTAGGCGCGCATCTTGCCGTGGTTTCGTCGCGCGACTAATACGCTCAGCGCACTCCCAGGCGTCTGGCCAGCCGGTGCAGGTTGGCGCGGTCGAGCTCCAGCTGGCGTGCGGCTGCGGCCCAGTTGTGCTGGCAGCGCTCCAGGGCGGCGATGATCTGCTGGCGCTGGAACTGCTCGGTGGCCTCGCGCAGGCCGCTGAAGTGTCCCGCGCCGGACTCCTGCGGCGCATCCTGCAGGAACTGTGTCGGACCGACGTTCGGTAGATCGAGCAGTTCGGCGCCGATGCTGAGGATGCGCTTGCGCTCTCCGCCGGCCATGGCTTTGAGTGCCGCGCGACCGATCAGATGCTCCAGCTCGCGGACGTTGCCCGGCCAGTCGTAGCCCAGCAGTGCGGCCTGGGCCTCCGCGCTCAGGCGCAGGCTGCGCAGGCCGAGGCGCGCACGGTTCTCTTCGAGGAAATAGCCGGCTAGCAGCAGTACGTCGCGGCCGCGCTCGCGCAGCGGCGGCACCGGCAGCGGATAGACGCTCAGGCGGTGGTAGAGGTCGGCGCGGAAGCGTCCGGCGCGCACTTCCTCGGCCAGGTCGCGGTTGGTGGCGGCGATCACCCGCACGTCGACGCGGTGCTCGCGGTCGGAGCCGACCCGCTGCAGCTGGCCGCTCTGCAGCACGCGCAGCAGCTTGGCCTGCACCGCCAGGGGCAATTCGCCGACCTCGTCGAGGAACAGGCTGCCGCCGTCGGCCAGTTCGAACTTGCCGTGGCGCTCGCTCAGCGCGCCGGAGAAGGCGCCGCGCACATGGCCGAACAGCTCGCTTTCCACCAAGGTATCCGGCAGGGCCGCGCAGTTGAGGCTGATCAGTGGCTTGCGCGCGCGTGGCGAGGCATCGTGGATGGCCTGTGCGACCAGTTCCTTGCCCACGCCGGTTTCGCCGCTGATCAGCACGTTCAGGTCGCTGCCGGCGACCACGGCGATCTCTTCCAGCAGGCGCTGGTGCTCGCGGCTCTGGCCGATCAGTTCGCGGCGCGCCTGCTGGCCAGCGGCCTCGCGGTAGACCCTGACCAACTGTTCATCGTGCTCGGCGCGGCGGGTCAGGGCGTCGATACGCTCGGCGGCGCGCGCCGTGGCGGCTGCCAGGCTGGCGAAAGCCTCGAGGTTGTCGAGATCGATATGCTCGAAGCGCGAGGGGTCCAGCGAGTCGAGGGTCAAGAGGCCCCAAGGCTGTTCGTCGACGTACAGCGGGCAGCCCATGCAGTCGTGGACTTCCAGATGTCCGGCGTGACCCTCGACCAAGCCGTCGTAGGGATCGGGCAGTGCGCAGTCTGCGGCGAAGCGTGTCAGCCCTCGATGGGCCAGCAGGCTCTCGAAGCGCGGGTGCTCGCCGACCCGGAAGCGCCGACCGAGGGTGTCCGCACTCAGGCCGTCCACCGCCAGCGGTACCAGGGTGTCGCCATCCAGGCGCAGCAGGGCGGCGGCGTCGGCCGGAAACAGGCTGCGCAGGGCGCCGAGCAGGCGGCGGTAGCGCTCGGCCTCGGGCAGTTCGCGGGACAGGTCGGCGACCAGCGGAACCAGTGCGGCGAGAAGCGGGTGCGTGGTCATTTTGACATTCCGTTGTCGAAAGGACTGCGGTTTTTTGTTGTCATGATGACCCTTTGTAAATTTAAGTTATTGATTTTAAAGAAATAAAATCATGGCACGAAAACTGATGTCTCCATTGTGCTTGCAGTTCCCGCGGCCTGTCGATGGCCGCTCACCGATTGAGCCTTTTCAGGAGATGTCCATGCTGTCCGATCAACAACGCGCCATCATCAAGGCCACCGTGCCGCTGCTGGAAACCGGTGGCGAAACCCTGACCAAGCATTTCTACAAGATCATGCTCGGCGAATACCCCGAGGTGCGCGTGCTGTTCAACCAGGCCCACCAGGCCAGCGGCGACCAGCCGCGCGCGCTGGCCAACAGCGTGCTGATGTACGCCCGTCACATCGACCGCCTGCAGGAGCTGGGCCCGCTGGTCGGCCAGATCGTGCACAAGCACGTGTCGCTGCAGATCCTGCCCGAGCACTACCCGATCGTCGGCTCCTGCCTGCTGCGCGCCATCCGCGAGGTGCTCGGCGCGGAGATCGCCACCGACGAGGTGCTGGAAGCCTGGGGCGCCGCCTACCAGCAGCTGGCCGACATCCTGATCGGCGCCGAGGAGGCGGTGTACGCCGCCAACGAGGCCAAGGAAGGTGGCTGGCGCGGCTCGCGCCAGTTCCGCGTGGCGCGCAAGGAAGCCGAGAGCGAGGAGATCACCTCCTTCTACCTGCAGCCGGTGGACGGCGGCGCGGTGCCGGAATTCGTGCCGGGCCAGTACCTGGGTCTGCGCTTCGTCATCGACGGCGAAGAGATGCGCCGCAACTACTCGCTGTCCGCCGCGCCGAACGGCCGCGAGCTGCGCATCAGCGTCAAGCGCGAGGCGGGCGGCCGCATCTCCAACTACCTGCACGACGAGGTGCAGGTTGGCGCCGAGCTGGAGGTTTTCCCGCCGGCCGGCGACTTCGTCCTCGAGGACAGCGACAAGCCGCTGGCGCTGATCACCGCCGGCGTCGGTATCACCCCGGCGGTGGCCATGCTGGAACAGGCGCTGCAGAGCGGCCGCGAGGTGCGCTTCATTCACTTCGCCCGCCACGGCGGCGTGCATGCCTTCCGCGAGTGGCTGGACGAGAAGAGCGCCCAGCACCCGCAGCTCAAGCGCTTCTACTGCTACAGCGAGCCGCGCGAGGGCGATGTGGCCGACGCCGAGGGTTTCAGCAGCGCCGCGCTGCTGGGCGACTGGCTGCCGGAGCAGCGCGACCTGGACGCCTATTTCCTCGGTCCGAAGCCGTTCATGGCTCAGGTGAAGAAGCAGCTCGCCGAGCTGGGCGTGCCGCAGTCGCAGTGCCGCTACGAGTTCTTCGGCCCGGCGGCGGCGCTGGAGGCCTGATCTAAGCTGCAGTGAGGCCTGGTGCAGGGTGGAAGACTCGCGCAGCGATTTCCCACCCTGCGCTGGCAGTGATCGCTCCCACGCTCCAACGTGGGAACGCCGCGCTGGGACGCTCTGCGTCCCTTTTGGTTTCGTGCAAGGAACTCCCCATGCAGTTGGTCGACCGCAAGGCCCTGTTGCAGATCGCGCCGCTCTGGCGCCTCGCCTTTCGTCCCTTCTTCCTCGCCGGCACGGCTTTCGCCGCGCTGGCCATTCCCCTCTGGCTCGGCGTACTGGCTGGCCTCTGGCCTGACTGGCAACCGGCCGGCGGTGCGCTGGCCTGGCACCGCCACGAGATGCTGTTCGGCTTCGGTGTCGCGATCATCGCCGGCTTCCTGCTCACTGCCGCGCAGACCTGGACCGGTCGCCAGGGCGTATCCGGCCGGCCGCTGACGGCCTTGGCGCTGCTCTGGCTGGCGGCGCGGCTGGCTTGGCTGCTGGATGCGCCGTTGTGGCTGCTGATTCCGCTGGAAATCGCCTTCCTGCCCGCTGTCGCCGTGCTGCTCGGCCGCATGCTGCTGCCGGTGCGCCAGGTGCGTAACTACCCCATCGTTGGCGTGCTGATCCTGCTGACTCTGGCCGACCTGCTGGTGGTTGCCGGCCTCATGCACAGCAACGATGCCTGGCAGCGTCAGGGCGTGATCGCCGCGCTCTGGCTGGTGGCGGCGATGATGGGACTGATCGGCGGCCGGGTGATTCCCTTCTTCACCCAGCGTGGCCTGGGTCTGCCGGCGCAGGTGCCTGCCGTGCCCTGGCTGGAGCGCTTGGCCCTGGGCGGGCTGGTCACAGTCGCGCTGCTCAGTGCCGCTGGGTTGGCGCTGCGCCCGCAGCCCTGGCTGGCCGGAGTGTTCGCTGCGGTGGCGCTGCTGCATGGCGTGCGCCTGGCGCGCTGGCACGACCGTCGGCTGTGGCGGGTGCCGCTGTTGTGGTCGCTGCACCTGGCTTATGCCTGGCTGGTCCTCGCGCTGGTCGGGCAGGCGCTCTGGCATGCCGGCCTGTTGAGCAATCCCAGCCTGGCGCTGCATGCCCTGGCCGTGGGGGGGGTGGGCGGGCTGATTCTGGCCATGGTCGCCCGGGTCAGCCTCGGGCATACCGGCCGGCCATTGCAGCCGCCGCAGGCGATGGCCTGGGCGTTCGCTCTGCTCAACCTCGGCGCTGTAGCGCGCGTGTTGTTGCCGCCGCTGCTGCCGCTCGGCGCGCTGCTGATGTCGGGTATCGCCTGGACGCTGGCCTTCGCACTGTTCGTCTGGCACTACGCGCCGATGCTTTGCCGGCCACGGCTGGATGGGCAGCCCGGCTAGGCGCGGCGTGTCGATGCTCGCAGTGTTACCGGGAGGCTCGTCACGTAACGCAGCTGGGTCCGGCGGTAACGGTATTGCAAGCCGGCTGTGTTGGTGGGTGGTGCAATTTTCTTTAAGTTCTTGATTTTAAAGGATTTTATTTTGTTGGCATGGCATGTGCTTTGTTAATGGCACAACAAGAACAACAACGTCGACACAACAGAACAAAAACAAGATCTGGCGATTCCATAACAACAAGAACAACAGGATGGAAGCGTAGCAAACCGATCGTTTTGGAGAGGAGTTGCCTGCACTCCGACCGGCCCGAGAACCATAAAACTGCCCCGAGGCAGCGGCCAGTACCGGTTGAGCCTGCAAGGCATGCGGCAGCATCAGCGTCCAAAACAATCCGTTTGTTCTTGAGCCCCCACTTGGGGCTGCGACACCGAAGCGTGCCTTTGGCCGGTGAAAAACAAGAACAACACACCGCCGCTATAACAAGAACACAGCATGACCGACTTGAGGGGGAGCCTAGGCTCCCCCTTGTGCTGTCTGCTCTCCCGAACTGGCGTGCCCGCAGCCTTGCAGCAGGTCTTGCGTGCTGCCTGCCAGTGCACGTATCCCTGTACGACTCCTCCTCCGGCCTCCCGGGTGATCATCCCCTCGTCCTGTCCGCTCGCCAGCTCGCGCGTTGTGCGCATCTCGTTCGGGCGCCCCCTTGCCGATTGCCGCCGGGGCGGTGCCTGGCTGTGCGGTGTACCGTGGCAGTTGCAGCGGATGCAGCCCGCAGGGCGGCAGCGTTCACGCGCTGCGGCTACTATCAATTCCATTTCCAAAACCTATTGGCCGGGTGGAGCTCCGGCTGCCAAGCTCGTTAGCAGGGTTGACCAAGCTGTCGCGGTGGACGGATGTGCATTGCCGCCCCGTGCAACGCCGCCGCTTGACGAACGATGGCAACGCCTCAAGGCTGTGCGAAGGGCAGGGCGACTCGACGAAAGGTCGGGCGGCCCGCGTAGGGCGCGCCACCCACCTTTTGCTAGCTGCCGGTGCCGGATGAGCCTGTTGCGGATCGCCACGGTGGGCGAGGTCGAGTCGATGAACTCATGTGATCGGAGATGAAAATGAGCGAGAACAATATGAAGCCTGCAGGCAAGTGCCCGGTGATGCACGGTGCTAACACCACCGGTAGCACCTCGAAAATGGATTGGTGGCCGAATGCCCTCAACCTCGACATCCTCCACCAGCACGACACCAAGACCAACCCGCTGGGCGACTTCGACTACCGCGAGGAAGTCAAGAAGCTCGACTTCGCCGCGCTCAAGCGCGACCTCACCGCGCTGATGACCGACAGCCAGGACTGGTGGCCGGCCGACTGGGGGCACTACGGCGGCCTGATGATCCGCATGGCCTGGCATGCGGCCGGCACCTACCGGATCGCCGACGGCCGTGGCGGCGCCGGCACCGGCAACCAGCGTTTCGCACCGCTGAACTCCTGGCCGGACAACGCCAACCTGGACAAGGCCCGCCGTCTGCTCTGGCCGATCAAGCGCAAGTACGGCAACAAGATCAGCTGGGCCGACCTCATCGTGCTGGCCGGAAACGTGGCTTACGAGTCGATGGGCCTGAAGACCTTCGGCTTTGGCTACGGCCGCGAGGACATCTGGCATCCGGAGAAAGACATCTACTGGGGCTCCGAGAAGGAATGGCTGGCGCCGACCGGCAGCGAAGGCAGCCGCTACTCCGGCGAGCGCGACCTGGAGAACCCCCTGGCCGCGGTGATGATGGGCCTGATCTACGTCAACCCCGAGGGTGTCGACGGCCAGCCCGATCCGCTGAAGACCGCCCATGACATGCGCATCACCTTCGCCCGCATGGCGATGAACGACGAGGAAACTGTCGCCCTGACCGCCGGTGGCCACACCGTCGGCAAGACCCACGGCAACGGCAGCGCCGCCAACCTCGGTCCGGCGCCGGAAGGTGCCGATGTGCAGGAGCAGGGTCTGGGCTGGATGAATCACAGCACCCGTGGCGTCGGTCGCGACACCGTGACCAGCGGTATCGAGGGCGCCTGGACCAGCCACCCGACCCGGTGGGACAACGGCTACTTCGACATGCTGTTCAAGCACGACTGGTGGCTGCAGAAGTCGCCGGCCGGTGCCTGGCAGTGGGAGCCGGTCAACATCAAGGAAGAGGACATGCCGGTCGACGTGGAGGATCCGAGCATCCGCTGCAAGCCGATCATGACCGACGCCGACATGGCGCTGAAGTTCGACCCCGATTACCGCAAGATTGCCGAGCGATTCCACCAGGATCAGGCCTATTTCGAGGAAGTCTTCGCCCGCGCCTGGTTCAAGCTGACCCACCGCGACATGGGGCCGAAGTCCCGTTACATCGGCCCGGAAGTGCCGGCCGAAGACCTGATCTGGCAAGACCCGGTGCCGGCCGGCCGCACTGACTACGACGTCGCCGCAGTCAAGGCGAAGATCGCCGCCAGCGGCTTCTCCGTCAGCGAACTGGTCAGCACCGCCTGGGACAGCGCGCGGACCTTCCGCGGCTCGGACAAGCGTGGCGGTGCCAACGGCGCGCGCATCCGCCTGGCCCCGCAAAAGGACTGGGAAGGCAACGAGCCGGCGCGCCTGGCCAAGGTGCTTGCGGTCTACGAGAAGATCGCCGCTGAGACCGGCGCCAGCGTCGCCGATGTGATAGTGCTGGGCGGCAATCTGGGGGTCGAGCAGGCAGCCAAGGCCGCCGGCGTCGAGGTCAGCGTGCCGTTCGCCCCGGGGCGTGGCGACGCGACCCAGGAGCAGACCGACGTGGAGTCCTTCGAGGTGCTGGAGCCGATCCACGACGGCTACCGTAACTGGCTGAAGAAGGACTACAAGGTCAGCGCCGAGGAGCTGATGCTCGACCGCACCCAGCTGATGGGCCTGACCGCGCCGGAAATGACCGTGCTGGTCGGCGGCATGCGGGTGCTGGGCACCAACCATGGCGGTAGCAAGCATGGCGTGTTCACCGACCGCGAGGGCGTGCTGAGCAACGACTTCTTCGTCAACCTGACCGACATGGCCAACACCTGGAAGCCGGCCGGCAACAACCTCTACGAGGTGCGTGATCGCAAGACCGGTCAGGTCAAGTGGACCGCGACCCGTGTCGATCTGGTGTTCGGCTCCAACTCGGTGCTGCGCGCCTACGCCGAGGTCTATGCCCAGGACGACAACCAGGCGAAGTTCGTCAACGACTTCGTTGCCGCCTGGACCAAGGTGATGAACGCCGACCGCTTCGACCTGGCGTAACGTAACCTAGGAGGTGAATCGGGCCTGCTTTGCAGGCCCGATTCGTTTATGCGCAGTGCGGAAGTGCGAGGGACCGGTAGCGACGGCTGACGCGCTACATCCACTCCTGTTCCGCTGCTGCCACCGGATCGCCCCACAACACCCGCGGCGGCAGGTCGTACAGCGAATGGGCACCGTGCTGCAGCAGCGGCAGCGCCCGCGCGCCGGCCAGCATCATGCGCGCCGCCAGCTCGATCTCGTCGAAGCGGGCCTCCAGCAGCAGGGCGGCGTGACTGCTGTTGCTGCTCGCCGCATGGCGCTCCAGCAGCAGGCCGCGCTCGGCCTCCAGCCCGGCGACGCTGTCCACCGGGAACACCAGGGTCTCCTCGTCCAGATAGAGCGGGTCGCGGCGGATGGCCTGCTCGACGGCGGCCGCGTCGGCACCCGGCTCCAGCTCGACGTAGATGTAGCGCTGCAGCGTGCCATCCTGGGTTCTCTGCTCCAGCGCCAGCGCCAGCGCCCGGCGCACGCCCGCGATGCCTTCCGCCGCCAGCGAGTGGTGCAGGCTGGTGCCGGCATGCAGGCTGCTGCGGGTATGCCCGTGGGGCAGCAGCAGGGCGAACTGGCTACGGAACAGCGACAGGATGCCGGGATCGCTGCCGGCGCCGACAATCGCGGTGGTCCGGTAGAGGTGGGCCATCCGCTGCATTTCCCCATGGTGGGCGATGAAGGCGTCGCCATGCAGGCGCGCGCACTCGACCAGCGGGATACGGTGCTGCAGCAGCTCCCGGGCCTGGCCCTGGACGCTGTCCGCCGGTACGCAGAGCAGGGCGGCATCGACCTGCTTAAGCTCGGTGAAATGCCCGACCACCGGCAGGTCGCCCAGCCAGTCGAGCGGTGCGGGGGTGCGCCGCACCACGCCGGCCAGGCCCAGGGTCGGATCGTCCAGCAGCCGCTCGGCGCAGCGCTGGCCGAGCCGGCCGAGGCCGATCACCGCGATCTGACGTTTCTTCATGTCTGCCTGCCTATGGGAGGAGCGCGGGCCGCCCGGTATTCCCCGTTGAGGTTAGATCAGGCCGTGGCCTCCCTCCGCCTGTGACGCTAGCGCAATGCGCCGGCAACGTTCGGCGGCGACCGCTCAGCTCGACTTGGCCGCCGTGACTGCCTGGGGCTCGAGCGGCTCGGTGGCCTGCGGCGGTTCGGCCGGCGCGGTGATCACGCTGAAATCGCTCACCTCGATGGCTCCCCGCCCATAGCCGAGCAGGTGGAAGGAGAACGCCTTGCGCGATTCCGGGTTGTAGAAGCTGAAGTCCATCTGCAACGGCTTGTCGTGGGTGACCAGCATCCGGGCGGGGATGTCCAGCGGCACGTCCTGCTCGAACTCCTTGGCCTTGAGCAGGATGTAGGCCTTCTGCTCGCGGCCCACCGAGCGCACGGTCAGACGCACCCGCGTCATCGAGCCCTTGGGCAGCTCCAGGTACTGGGCACCGATCAGGTTGTCCGTCCAGTCGTCGCGGACTTGCGCCTTGAGGCGGATGACGGCCGGGCTGCCGAACTGGTAGAGCCGGTTCAGCGAGGAGTGCAGCAACGACTGATCCAGCGCGCTGGCCCTGGCCGCCATCTGGCGCGCGTGCCGGCCGCCATACTGGCCGAGGAAGGTGGCCCGCTCGGCGATGAAGCCTTCGCTGGCGTAGTAGCGGCAGCGTTGCTGCACGTCGCACTCGGTCAGGGTGCCCCGGCCATCGTGATGGCGCAGCTTGCCGTTGGTGTACGACATGATCTCCCGGCCATGGTCATAGTCGCGGAACAGCGAGCGGCCGCTGAGGACCTTGGGCGCCGGGAAGCCGAAGTAGTCGAGCACCGATGCGCTCAGGTCGACGTGGCCGTAGACCCCGCTCTTGATCCGGGGCAGTTGCGCCTGCTCGGGGGCCAGCACCAGGCTGAAGCCCCAGGCTGAGGCCAGGCGCACGCCGTCGATGCCATGGGACTCGTCCGAGGTGACGATCACCAGGGTGTCCTTCATCACGCCCGAGCGCTCCAGTGCGGCCAGGAAGTCCCCGAGGGCATCGTCCAGATAGGCCACCGCGGCCTGCTTGGGGCTGGCGTGGCGGCGCAGGTACGCGGCCGGCGCCGAGTAGGGCTGGTGGGTGCCGACCGTCAGCAGGGTGAGCATCCAAGGCTGTTTGCCCCGGCGCAGCTGGCCGACGTAGTCCAGCGCACCTTCGAAGAAGGACCTGTCGTCCATGCCCCACGGGAAATCCAGACGGGCAGGCTTCCTGAACCACTCCCGGCCGCGGGTGGCGTCGAAGCCGATGTGCGGCATGATCCGGTCCTTGGCCATGAACCTGAGACCCGCGCCCTGCAGGTAGTGGGTGGCGAACCCGCGGCTGCGCAACTGGGCGGGCAGGCAGGCCCGGTTGCGCTGGTTCTGGGTGAGCATCTCGATGCCCTTGGGTGTGCCGTTGTCGAGCTTGTCGTAGTCGCCGCAGAGCATCGCGTACAGGCCGCGGATGGTCTGGTGGCTGTGCAGCACGTAGTCGGGCGTGTTCATGCCCCGTTCGGCCCAGGCGCTCAGCCTGGGCATCAGGTTTTCGTGGTAGCTGCCGTTCAGGGCGGCGCGGTTCACCCCGACATAGGCGCCGGGAATGCCTTCGAGGGCGACGATCAGCACGTTGCGGGCGCGCCCCGGGGCGTCCAGCAGCTTCCTGCCGTCCAGGTCGAGCCGGGCGAGGCCGGCCAGCGGTGGCGGTGTGTCGGCATCATCGCCGGCCAGCCATTCCTCCAGGCGGGTCTGTCCGTGGCCGACGCCGGCCACCAGCCACTGATGCGGCAGGTTGAACAGTCGCCACTGGTCCGCCTCGCTGGGGTGGAGATACTGCAGGCCGCCGTGGCCCAGCAGGAGCGACAGCGGCGCCAGCCAAGCATGCCGCGGCAGGCGCGGAGACGGTTGCGCGCGGCCGGCCCACCGGCTGGCCAGCCAGACGGCCAGGGCGCCGAGCAGGGCGGCGGCCACCCACGGCTGGGCAAGGCTGCCGGCGGTGGAGTTCTCCATGAACTGCGGATCGGTCAGGTACTGCAGGTCTGCCACGTCCGGCAGGCGGCCGACGGCGCTGACCAGTTCCACCGCCGCCACGTTCAGCAGGCTCCACGCCAGCAGCACGGGCAGGACCAGCCACCAGGGGCGGCGGTACAGCAGCACGATCAGCAGGCTGGCGATGCCCAGGTCGGACAGATAGCCGAGGGACGCGGACCAGCCCAGGGCAAGACGGATGCCCAGGGGGACGATCAGCACCAGGCCGATGAGACTGGCGAGCGGGGCGCGGGGATGGCGCAGGCAGTGCGGGATGATGCTCACGAGGAAACCCTCACGCCATCGGATGTTCATGAAAACATGCTGGGCGGAATCGCTCGTATTTTGGGCAACTTCGGCCGCGGAAAGTTCTTGCGCCCATCCGCGGGCCGGGCCGTGCCGATGGGCCTGCGCCTAGGTCTGCTTCGGGCGGGGCGAGGCGCTGCGCCTGGTTGCCGTGCCGCCGGCCTTACGCGGCGCGGTCTTGCTCGGGGCGCCGGTGCGCTTGCCCTTCCAGGCCGGCTTGCCGCGGCCGGGCGCGACCGGCGGGCCGCTGATGGTCAGGCGCAGGCCGGCGCAGCGCTCCACCAGCTTGCTCATCCACGCCGACTGCTTGGCGACGAACTCCTCCAGTGGCATCTCGCCGCTCTGCACCATGTCCAGCGCCTGCTCCCAGATCGCCGTGGTGCCGGGGTCGGCGATCGGCCGCGGCACCGCATCGATCAGGCCGAACGCCGCCGGGGTGGCCGCCAGCGCCTTGCCCTGTTTGGTCAGGTAGCCGCGGTCGAGCAGCCCCTGGATGATCCCCGCGCGGGTCGCCTCGGTGCCGATGCCGGTGGTGTCCTTGAGCTTCTGCTTGAGGCGCGGATCCTCTACCAGTTTGGCGACGTTCTTCATCGCCTTGATCAGGTCGCCTTCGGTGAACGGCTTGGGCGGCTGGGTGTGCAGGTCCTTGAGCGTCACCTCGCGCACCGCGCAGTCCTGGCCCTCGCGCAGCGCCGGCAGGGCCTGCGGCTCGGCCGCCTCGCGGCCCTTGGCCGGCGCGAGCGCCTCGGGCAGCGCGCGCCGCCAGCCCGGCTCGACGATGCGCTTGCCCACCGCGCGCAGGGCGTTGCCTGCGCAGTCGCAGTCGGCCTGGGTGCGGTCGTACTCGTGGTTGGCCAGGAACTGCGCCAGGTAGCGGGCGCGGATCAGGCTGAACACCGCGCGTTCCTTGCCGGCCAGGCGGCTGGAGGCCTGCGCGGCGGCGGTGGGGATGATGCCGTGGTGGGCGCTCACCCTGGCGTCGTTCCACGCCCGCGAGCGGCGCCGGGCGTCGAGGTGTGGCGCCAGCGTGGCCAGTGCCGGATCGGCGGCGGCCAGGGCGGCGAGGATCGCCGGGGCCTCGGCGTGCTGGCTCAGCGGCAGGTAGCCGCAGTCGCTGCGCGGGTAGGTGATGACCTTGTGCGTCTCGTACAGCGCTTGGGCGATGTCGAGGGTTTCCTGGGCGCCGAGGCCGAGTTTCTTCGAGCAGACTTCCTGCAGGGTACCCAGGTCGAAGGGCAGCGGCGCCGCTTCGCGCACGCGCTCGGTGTTCAGTTCGACCAGCCGCGCGCTGCCGGCACGGCGCATCGCCTCGGCGACGGCGCGGGCCAGCTCGGGCCTGAGGCAGCGGCCCTGCTCGTCGCAGGCATCCTCCGGCGCGCGCCACTGCGCGGTAAAGGGGATGCCATCCGCCAGCAGCTGCACGTCGATGGCCCAGAACGGCACCGGCACGAAGGCGGCGATGCTGCGGTCGCGATCCACCACCAGACGCAGGGTCGGCGTCTGCACGCGGCCCACCGAGAGCACGCCCTGGTAGCCGGACTGGCGGCCGAGCAGGGTGAACAGCCGGCTCATGTTCATGCCGATCAGCCAGTCGGCGCGCGAGCGGCCTAGCGCGGCGTGGTAGAGGGGGAAGGTCTCGCTGCCGGGCTTGGGTGCCTTGAGCGCCTTGCGGATCGAGGCGTCGTCCAGTGCCGACAGCCACAGGCGCCGGATCGGCCCGCGATAGCGGCAGTGATCGAGGATTTCGCGGGCGATCATCTCGCCCTCGCGGTCGGCGTCGGTGGCGATCACCAGCTCCGTGCACTCGCCGAGCAGGCGCTTGACCGCCTTGAACTGGCTGGCGGTCTTGCTCTTGACCAGCATCTTCCAGCGCTCGGGGACGATGGGCAGGTCGGCGAGGCTCCAGCGCTTGTAGCGCGCGTCATAGGCGTCCGGCGGCGCGGTTTCCAGCAGGTGGCCGATGCACCAGGTCACGGTGACGTTCGTGCCCAGCCAGCAGCCGTCGCCGCGCCGGCTGGCGCCGAGCACCTTGGCGATGTCCTTGGCCTGGGAAGGTTTTTCGCAGAGAAAGAGCTGCATGGCGGTCGTCGGGACGGATGGCGGTGGGGCAGAGCATGGGCAGAAAGCGGCGTTCAGGCAAGTTTTATCTGTATGTGCATACAGCTCTGCTGGCGCCGGCGGCCGTCGGCGGCGCGCCGGAACATGGCAACTGTGCGGCGGCGCGGTATGCTGCGCGGCACAGGCGTCGATTCAGCTTCAATTAAGTGGCGATGCCTAGAGTAGGCCCTGTCGAAAGCCACTGGCTCCCAAGGAGACCGAATCATGAAAAAGCTCACTGCCCTGTTCACCGCCGCCCTCATCGCCGCTGCCGCCGGTGCCGCCCAGGCCCGCGATCTCGGTCCGGACGAGGCGCTCAAGCTGCGCGATGCCGGCACCATCCAGTCCTTCGAGAAGCTCAATGCCGCGGCCCTGGCCCAGCATCCGGGCGCGACCATCGAGGAGACCGAGCTGGAAGAGGAATACGGCCGCTACATCTACCAGGTCGAGGTGCGCGACACCCAGGGCGTGCAGTGGGATCTGGAGCTGGACGCCACCAACGGCCAGATCCTCAAGAACCATCGCGACGACTGAGACTGATGCGCCACACCCTGTTGCTGGCCCTGTGTAGCCTGATCCTCGTCGTGCCGGCGCAGGCCCGCGACCTGGATCAGGACGAGGCCCTGCGCCTGCGTCAGAAGGGCGTGATCCTGCCGCTGGAGCAGCTCCTCCAGCAGGCGCTCGACCGCCACTCCGGCTCGCGCCTGCTGGAGGCCGAGCTGGAGGAGGATGACGACCTGTACGTCTACGAGGTCGAACTGCTCACCCGCGACGGCCAGGTGCGCGAACTGGAGTTCGACGCCGCCAGCGGACGTCTGCTCAAGGACGAAGAGGACGACTGATGCGACTGTTGCTGGTGGAAGACAACGTGGCCCTGGCCGACGAGCTGCTCGCCGACCTGGGCCGTCAGGGCTATGCCGTGGACTGGCTGGCCGACGGCCGCGATGCCCTGGTGCAGGGCGCCACCGAACCCTACGACCTGATCGTCCTCGACCTCGGCCTGCCCGGCATGCCGGGGCTGGACGTGCTGCGCCGCTGGCGCGCCGACGCTCTGCGCACCCCGGTGCTGATCCTCACCGCGCGCGACAGCTGGGCCGAGCGCATCGACGGCCTCAAGGCCGGCGCCGACGACTACCTGAGCAAACCCTTCCATCCCGAGGAACTGGCCCTGCGCATCCAGGCGCTGCTGCGCCGCGCCCACGGGCTGGCCAACCAGAGCGAGCTGAAGGCCGCCGGTCTGGTGCTCGACGAAGGGCGCCAGTGCGTGCGCCGCGGCAGCGAGGAGATCGCCCTGAGCGGCGCCGAATTCCGTCTGCTGCGCTATTTCATGCTGCATCCCGGGCAGATCCTCTCCAAGACCCAGCTCAACGACCACCTCTACGACGGCGAGAGCGAGCGCGAGTCCAACGTCATCGAGGTCCACGTCAACCACCTGCGCCGCAAGCTCGGCCGCGAGGTGATCGAGACCCGTCGTGGCCAGGGCTACCGCTATGCCGGCGCCGCGGAGGCGGGCGGGTGAGGTCGATCCAGAGCCGCCTGGGTCTCGGTCTGGCCGCCACCTTGCTGGTGGTCGGCGTGGTGGTGCTGCAGAGCAGCCTGTGGCTGTTCGACAACGGCCTGCGCCGCTATCACGCGGCCATCCTGCAGGACGAGGCGGAAAGCCTGCTGGTGGCCCTGGTGCGTGGCAGCGGCGGCGTGCAACTGGACGAGCAGCGTGTCCACCCGGCTTTCCAGCGCGCCTACTCGGGGCGCTATTTCCGCATCGATTTCGCCGAGCGCAGCTGGCGCTCGCGCTCGCTGTGGGACAGCGAACTGCAGCCGCCTGCGCAGGCCGGGCTGGCCATCGAGCTGCAGCCGGGGGCGGTGGGCCAGCGCCTGCTGGTGTTCCGCGGCGACTACCGGCGCTTCGGCCAGAGCCTGCGGATCACCGTCGCCCAGGACTACACCCCGGTGCTGGCCAGCCTGTCGCGCATCCGCTGGCTGGCCGCCGGCGGCGGTGCGGCGGCGCTGCTGCTGGTGCTGTTGCTGCAGTGGCTGACCGTGCGCCGCGCCCTGCGGCCGCTGGAGCGGGTGCGCCGGCAGATCGCCGAGCTACAGGCCGGGCAACTGAGCGCGCTGGACAGCCGGGTGCCGCGCGAGCTGGAGCCGCTGGTCGGGCAGATCAACCACCTGCTGCGCCACACCGAAGAAACCCTCAAGCGCTCCCGGCATGGTCTGGGCAACCTCGGCCATGCCCTGAAGACGCCCTTGGCGGTGCTGCTCAGCCTGCTCGGCCGCGACGAGCTGCGCGCCCATCCGGCGCTGCGCGCCACCCTGCGCGAGCAGTTGCAGCAGATCGAGCAGCGCCTGCAGCGCGAGCTGGGCCGCGCGCGGCTGGCCGGCGAGGCGCTGCCCGGCGCGCATTTCGACTGCGGCGGCGAGCTGCCGGCGCTGTGCGCCACCCTGCGACAGATCCATCCCCACGTCGACATCGACTGGCAGGCGCCGCCCGGCCTGCGTCTGCCCTGGGACCGCGAGGACCTGCTGGAGGCGCTCGGCAACCTGCTGGACAATGCCTGCAAGTGGGCGGACAGCGCGGTGCGGGTCAGCGCCGGCGAGGACGGGGAGGGGTACTGGCTGTGTGTGGAGGACGACGGCCCGGGCATCGATCCGGCGCAGCGCGAGGCGGTGATCGCCCGCGGCAGCCGGCTGGACGAGCAGGTCGCCGGGCATGGCCTGGGGCTGGGCATCGTGCGCGACATCGCCCAGGCCTGCGGCGGGACCTTGAGTCTGGAGGACAGTGGCGAGCTGGGCGGGCTGTGCGCGCGGTTGCACCTGCCCCGGCGCGCCCAGGCAGTGGGGCGGCCCTGAGCGGGCCGCCCGCGGGGTTTACTCGAAGGGCTTGGGCTGCGGCGTGTCGTTGGTCGACGGCGGCAGGATCGGCAGAGTGAAGCTCGGCTGTTCGCCGGTCAGGGTCTTGAGGAAGGCGGTGATCTTGCCGACTTCGTCGTCGCTGAGCTTGCGGCCCAGCTGCAGGCGGGCCATCACGTCCACCGCCTCTTCCAGCTTCCAGTAGGCACCGTCGTGGAAGTAGGGGTAGGTCAGCTCGACGTTGCGCAGGGTCGGCACCTTGAACTTGAAGCGATCGGCGTCCTTGCCGGTCAGCGCGGCGACGCCCTCGGCCGGGTTGTCGGTCTTGTAGGGTTCGACCAGGCCCATCTTCTGGAAGGAGTTGCCGCCGGCGGCCGGGCCGTTGTGGCAGGTGGTGCAGCCGGTGTCCTTGAACAGCTTGTAGCCTTCCAGCTCGACCTGGGTCAGGGCTTCCTTGTCGCCGAGCAGCCAGCGGTCGAAGCGCGAGTGCGGGGTGACCAGGGTCTTCTCGAATTCGGCGATGGCGTCGGTCACCGCGTCGATGGTGATCTTGTCGACCTTGTAGACCGCCTTGAAGGCGTCGCGGTACTGCGGGATCGAGCGCAGGGTGTCGAGCGCCAGGCTGTGGGTGAAGGCCATCTCGCCGGGGTTGGCGATGGGGCCGGCGGCCTGCTCCTTGAGGTCGGCGGCGCGGCCGTCCCAGAACTGGGCGACGTTCATGCTGGAGTTGAGCACGGTCGGCGAGTTGATCGGGCCTTTCTGCCAGTTGTGGCCGATGGAGGTCTGCAGGTTGTCGCTGCCGCCCATGCTCAGGTTGTGGCAGGAGTTGCAGGAAATGAAGCCCGACAGCGACAGGCGCGGATCGAAGAACAGCTGCTTGCCCAGCTCGACCTTGGCCGGATCGGTGATCTTCGCCGGCAGGATCGGTTGGATCGGCTCGTTGCTGGGCGTCATGGCCCAGGCGTTGAGGCTGCAGAGCAGGCCGGCGGTCAGTGTCAGCGTTTTTTTCATGAGACTTCCTCAGTCGTTTTCCCTGTTGGTCCACGCAAATTATCCCGGCCCGATGACAGCCAGCCGTTGCCCTGGATCAGCGCCGGGGCGATTGCCGGGCTCTAGATCGGGCCTGGCGGGCGAGTCTATTGCAGAAATAGCGAACCCCACGCCTGCGGGGCAGGGCGTGGGGTCCGGTAGGCGGCGCCGCGAGCGCGGCGTCGTCACTGCTTGGGCTTGCAGCTCTTGCAGGTCTTGCAGCCCAACAGGGTGTAGGCCGGGCACCAGCCGAGCAGGCCGGTGGCCAGCGGCAGGATGCCGATCCAGGCCCACAGCGGACCGCCGGCCAGCGCCCAGACGATCAGGGCGATGCCGACGACGATGCGGGCGATCTTGTCGATGCCGCCGACGTTCTTTTCCATGGTGAAACTCCTCTGTGCGTGCGCGATGGTGGGGATGGCCGGTGCTCAGTCGAACGCCGGCAGGCTGGGGGTGACCACCGGCTTGCCGGCCGCCGTCCAGGCGTCGAAGCCGCCGGCGATGGACTGCACCTTCAGGTAGCCCATGCTCCGCAGGGCGTCGGCGGCCAGCGCAGCGCGGCCGCTTGTCTTGCAGTACAGCACGATGTCGAGATCGCGGGCGGCCAGCTCGGGCGCGGCGCTGAGCTTGAACTCCAGCAGGCCGCGGGGGATGTGCACCGCGCCGGGGATATGCCCGGCGTGGAACTCGTCGGCCTCGCGCACGTCGAGCAGCAGGTCGGCGCTGCGGATCGCCGCCTCGGCGGCGTCGAGGTCGATTTCATGGATGCGGGTTCTGGCCTCGGCGACCAGATCAAGGGCGCTTTTCACGATGGTTGTCCTTGTGCGGGGAAGGGGTGGCGGGCTGGGGCGCGTGGCCGTTGCGGCGCTGGGCCATGGCCTGCCGGGTGGTCTGGGGGTCGAGGGCGGCCAGCGCCTCGAACTGGCTGATGAACACCTGGCCGCCGAAGTGATCGAGGAAGTCCGAGGCGCGCAGGCGGTCCATCACCGGGCCCTTGATCTCGGAGAAATGCAGCTGGATACCGGCGGCATGCAGCCGCGCGCTGATCGCTTCGAGGCTTTCCAGGGCGCTGGCGTCGATCAGGTTGACGCCGGGGCACATCAGCACCAGATGCTCGATCTGCGGGTGCTGGCCGGCCAGCTCGGCGATGCGGTCTTCCAGGTAGCGGGCGTTGGGGAAGTACAGGCTCTCGTCGACCCGTACCGACAGCACCTTCGGGCTTTCCACCACGGCGAAGCGCTCGACGTTGCGAAAGTGCTCGCTGCCCGGCAGCTGGCCGACCACCGCGATGTGCGGCTGGCTGGTGCGCCAGAGGAACAGCAGCAGCGACAGGCCGACGCCGAGCAGGATGCCGGCCTCGACGCCGAGCAGCAGCACGCCGAGCATGGTCGCGGCCATCGCCGCTGCGTCCTGGCGCGAGTAGCGCCAGGTGCGCCTGAGCGCGCCGAGGTCGACCAGACTGAGCACCGCGACGATGATGGTCGCGGCCAGCACCGCCTGCGGCAGGTTGTGGAACAGCGGGGTGAAGAACAGCACGGTGACGGCGATGCCCACGGCGGTCAGCGCGCCGGCCAGCGGCGTCTGCGCGCCGGCGTCGAAGTTGACCACCGAGCGGGCGAAGCCGCCGGTGACCGGGAAGCCGCCGCTCAGTGCCGCCGCCACGTTGGAGGCGCCAAGGGCGACCAGCTCACGGTTCGGCTCGATGCGCTGGCGGCGCTTGGCGGCCAGGGTCTGCGCCACCGACACCGACTCGACGAAGCCGACCAGGCTGATCAGCGCGGCGGCCGGCAGCAGCTGGACGATCAGCGTCGGTTCCAGGCTCGGCAGGGTCGGCGAGGGCAGGCCGCCGTGGACGGCGCCGACCACCCGCACGCCGGCATCGGCCAGATCGAGCAGACCGACCGCCAGTACCGAGGCCAGCAGGGCCAGCACCGGGCCGGCCTTGGCCAGGTTGCCGGCCAGGCGCGGTGGCAGGCCCAGCGCGCGCAGCCAGCGTGCGCCGTGGCTGCGCAGCAGAAACAGGAAGAGCAGGCTGCCGGCGCCGATCGCCAGGGTCGGCAGGTGGGCGCCGGGCAGTGCGGCGAGCAGGCCGAGCAGCAGTTCGGCGGCGTTCTCGCCGTCCACCCGGATGCCGAGGATGTGCTTGAGCTGGCCGAGGGCGATGAGGATGCCCGAGGCGCTGATGAACCCGGAGATCACCGGGTGGCTGAGGAAGTTGGCCAGGAAGCCCAGGCGCAGCAGCGCCATGGCCAGCAGAATGGCGCCGGAGAGCAGCGCCAGGAGCATGGCGGCTTCGGCATAGGCGGCGCTGCCGGCCGGGAACAGCGGGCCGAGCGCCGCGGCGGTCATCAGCGAGATCACCGCCACCGGGCCGACCGCCAGGGTACGGCTGGTGCCGAACAGGGTGTAGGCGATCAGCGGCAGGATGCTGGCGTACAGGCCGGCGACCGGCGGCAGTCCGGCGAGCATGGCGTAGGCCAGGCTCTGCGGGATCAGCATCAGGGTGACGATCAGCGCCGCGAGGCCGTCCCTGGCGGCGGCCTCGCGGTCGTAGTGGCGCGCCCACTCCAGGCACGGCAGGTAGCGGGCCAGCCGCTCTCTCATCACTTCTTCTCCTGGGTGAAGTCGCAGGCCGGTGTCGATTCCACCGGGCGCGGTTCGAAGTCCAGATGCCTGGGTTCGGCCAGCCACTCGTGGCCCTTGAGCATCAGGTCGAAGTAGATGCCGGGCATCCACTTGGTCTTCAGGTCCCAGGCCAGCTTGCGCGGCACCCGCGGATCGAGGGGGAAGGTGGGCAGCAGCTTTCCGCCGTAGCCGAACTCGGCGAGGATCACCTTGCCGCGCTCGACGGTCAGCGGACAGGAGCCGTAGCCGTCGTAGATCGCCCGCAGGCCGCGGCCGGCGAGTACGCTGAGGACGTTCTCGGCCACCACTGGCGCCTGCTTGCGCACCGCCGCGGCGGTCTTGGCGTTGGGCGCGGCGCAGACGTCGCCGAGGCTGAAGATGTTGCCGTAGCGCGGATGGCGCAGGGTCTCGTGATCGGCCTCGACCCAGCCGTCGGCGTTGGCCAGCGGGCTGTGGCGGACGAACTCCGGGGCGCGCTGCGGCGGCACCATGTGCAGGAAGTCGAATTCGCGCTCCACCGTGCCGGTCGTACCGTCGGCCCCGGTGACCTTGAACCAGGCCTTGTGCGCCTCGCCGTCGACCTTGATCAGCGTCTCGTTGAAGTTGAGGTGGGCGCCGTAGCGCTCGACGTACTGCATCAGCGGCGGGACGAAGTCGGCGACGCCGAACAGCACGGCGCCGGCCGAGCAGAAGTCCACCTCGATGTTGGGCAGCACGCCCTGTTTCAGCCAGTGGTCGCAGGACAGGTACATCGCCTTCTGCGGCGCGCCGGCGCACTTGATCGGCATCGGCGGCTGGGTGAACAGCGCCCGGCCGCTGCGCAGCGCCTGCACCTGCTGCCAGGTGTAGGGCGCCAGCTCGAACACGTAATTGCTGGTCACGCCATGCTTGCCGAGGGTTTCCCGCGCGCCCTCGATGGCGTCCCAGTCGAGGGTCAGCCCCGGGCAGACGATCAGCGCGCGGTAGCCGAGGCGGCTGCCGTCTTCCAGCACCACCTGCTGCTGCTCCGGCTCGAAGGCCGCGGCGGCGGCGCGGATCCACTGCGCCTTGGCGGGGATGCAGCGGGCCATGGCGCGCTCGGTACGCGCGCGGTCGAACACCCCGGCGCCGACCAGGGTCCAGCCCGGCTGGTAGTAGTGCTGGTCACGCGGCTCGACGATGGCGATGCGCAGCCCCGGATCGCGCTTGAGCAGGCTGGCGCTGACCGCGCAGCCGGCGGCGCCGCCGCCGATCACCAGCACGTCGTAGCGCGGGGTATGGGCGAAGCTGGCGGCCGGCTGCGGAGCGTTGGGCAGGGTCTGCCAGCGTTGCTCCAGGCGCGGGCGCAGCGCGGCGAGGTCGTAGCCGGCGTCCCTGGCGGTGGCCAGCAGGGCGTCGGGGTCGAGGTGGTGGGCCTCGGCCAGCGCCCATAGGGTGGTCGAGCGGGTGCCGCTGCGGCAGAAGGCCAGTGCCGGTCCCTTGATCTGGTCGAGCAGGGTGCGGAACGCCTCGACGTCGGTATCGGTGATCTGCCCCGAGACCACCGGCAGGTGGTGGTAGTCCAGCCCCGAGGCCTCGGCGGCGGCCTGCATGGCGGCGCTGGACGGCTGGCCCTCGCCTTCGTGGTCGGGACGGTTGTTGATCACCGTGCGAAAGCCGCTGGCGGCCAGGGTGCCCATGTCGGCCGGCTCCAGCTGGGCGGCGACGGCGATGAACGGGGTGAGGCGCTTGATCGGTTGCATCTTGTGGTTCTCCGCAGGTGCTCGCGCGGTGTGCGTCGGGCCGATTCAGAGCAGGTCGAGGGGTATCTTCAGGTAGCGGGTGCCGTTGTCCTCGGCCGGCGGCAGCTCGCCGGCGCGCATGTTGATCTGCACCGAGGGCAGGATCAGCGTCGGCATGCCGAGGGTGGCATCGCGTGCCTGGCGCATGGCGACGAACTGTTCCTCGCCGATGCCGACATGGATATGCACGTTGCCCGTGCGTTCGGCGCCGATGGTCGTCTCGTAGAGATACTGGTCGCGCCCCGGCGCCTTGTAGTCGTGGCACATGAACACCCGGGTCGCGTCCGGCAGGGCGAACAGCTTGGTGTGGATCGAGCGGTACAGGGTGCGCGCATCGCCGCCGGGGAAGTCGCAGCGGGCGGTGCCGTAGTCGGGCATGAACAGGGTGTCGCCGACGAAGGCGGCATCGCCGATCAGGTAGGTCATGCACGCCGGGGTGTGGCCGGGGGTGTGGATGGCGCGGGCTTCGACGCTGCCGACCCGGAAGGTTTCGCCATCCTTGAACAGGCGGTCGAACTGGCGACCGTCGGTGGCGAACTCCGGCTCGACGTTGAACAGCTTGCCGAAGGTGTCCTGCACCACGGTGATGCGGTCGCCGATCGCCAGGGTGCCGCCGAGCTGCTCCTTGAGGTAGTGGCCGGCGCTGAGGTGGTCGGCATGTACGTGGGTTTCGAGAATCCACTGCACGCGCAGGCCGTGTTCGCGCACGTAGGCGATCAGCCGGTCGGCGTTCTTGTGCGAGGTGCGCCCGGCGGCCGGGTCGTAGTCGAGCACCGGGTCGACCAGCGCGCACTGGCCGCTTGTCGGGTCGCTGACCACATAGCTGTAGGTGAAGGTGGCCGGATCGAAGAAGGCTTCAACATGGGCGTTCATCGGACAGTTCTCCCTGCGTGGCTTGATACCCGGTGGGGTATGTCATGGAGTAAAGCCTACTGCCGTTTTTAGTTCTATGCATAGAATTATTTTTTATAAGCGAGCAAGGGCGGCAATCGCCGCCGCCGGTATCGCTTTGACAGCCCAGGCCGCTTTCGGCACAGTGCGCGCCTTTCGTCGCAGACGATCCCGAAATCTGGAGTCAATCCCATGAATGCGGTACTCATCGCCGTCGGCCTGATGCTGGTGCTCAGCCTGTGCCGGGTCCACGTGGTGGTCGCGCTGATCCTCGGCGCACTGGCCGGCGGTCTGGTCGGCGGCCTCGGTATCGAAGGCTCGCTGGCAGCCTTCAACAAGGGGCTGGGTGGTGGCGCCACCGTGGCGCTGTCCTATGCGCTGCTCGGCGCCTTCGCCGTAGCCATCGCCAAATCCGGCCTGGCCCACGCCCTGGCCGACCGCGCGCTGGCGCTGGTCGGCCGTCAGGATGCCGGCGCCCAGGGTGGCGGTGGAGTGAAGTGGCTGGTGCTCGGCCTGCTGCTCGCCGTGGCGGTGTCTTCGCAGAACATCCTGCCGATCCACATCGCCTTCATCCCGCTGCTGGTACCACCGCTACTTTATGTGACCAGTCGCCTGCGCCTGGACCGCCGGCTGATCGCCTGCGTGCTGACCTTCGGCCTGATCACGCCCTACATGTTCCTGCCGGTGGGCTTTGGCGGCATCTTCCTCAACGAGATCCTGATGGCCAACGTGGCCAAGGGCGGGGTGGAGGTGGCCGGTCTGAGCGTGACCCAGGCGATGGCGATTCCCGCCCTGGGCATGCTCTGCGGTCTGCTGGTGGCGGTGCTGTTCAGCTACCGCAAGCCGCGCGACTACGACCTCGGCCGGATCGCCCGCACCGAGCAGGTGGACAGCCGCTACAGCCCGAAGACCCTGCTGGTGGCCGGTGTGGCGGTGGCAGTGGCCTTCGCCGTGCAGCTGTGGCTGGGCTCGATGATCGTCGGCGCGCTGGCCGGTTTCGTGGTGTTCTCGGTCTCCGGCGTGGTGCGCTGGAAGGAAGCCGACGACCTGTTCACCGAAGGCATGAAGATGATGGCGATGATCGGCTTCATCATGATCGCCGCCGCCGGCTTCGCCGAGGTGATGCGCGAGACCGGCCATGTCAAGGCGCTGGTGGATGCCTCGGCGGCGCTGATCGGCAACAGCAAGGCGCTCGGCGCGCTGCTGATGCTGCTGGTCGGTCTGTTGGTGACCATGGGCATCGGCTCCTCGTTCTCCACCGTGCCGATCATCGCGGCGATCTTCGTGCCGCTGGGCGTCGAGCTGGGCTTCGGCCCGCTGGCCATCGTCAGTCTGGTGGGCACCGCCGGTGCGCTGGGCGACGCCGGCTCGCCCGCCTCGGACTCGACCCTCGGCCCGACCGCCGGCCTCAACGTCGATGGCCAGCACAACCATATCTGGGACAGCGTGGTGCCGACCTTCCTGCACTACAACCTGCCGCTGCTGGCCTTCGGCTGGCTGGCGGCGATGATCCTGTAGGTAACGCCGTAACGAAAAAAGCCGGAGCAGTGCTCCGGCTTTTTTCGTTTGTGCCCTGGCGATCAGGAGGGGAACAGCTCGCCCAGCTTGAGCGCCAGCATCATGTCGCCTTCGGCGCGCAGCTTGCCGGTCATGAACGCCTGCATGCCGCTGACTTCGCCGCTGAGGATGCCCTTGAGGGTCGCGCTGTCCATGATCAGGGTCACGTTGGGCTTGTCCGCATCGCCCTGGGTCAGGTCGCAGGTGCCATTCTTGATGGCGAGGAAGTAGTTTTCCGCATCCTCGATGCTGAACTGAAAGATCAGGTCGAGGCCGGCGGCGGCGGCGGCGTTGAAGCGGGCCTGCATGGTTTCGATGACTTTGGCGACGCTGCTCATTGAGAGGGGTCCTTGTGCGATCCGGTGGGCAATTGCGGCGAGCGTATTGGCAAGGCGCGGCGGCTGTCAACGACAACCCGCGCGCGTCTTGCGCCCGGCGCCGGCACGCCCTGCCGGGCGGTTTCGCGCTGGTCGGCGGGGGCGAGTGGCCGTTATCCTTGCCGCCTGGCCGCGCATTCTGGTGCGGCGCACGATCGAGGAGAACCCGTGGAGTTTCTGAGCGAATACGCCGGCTTCCTGGCGCGGACCGTGACGGTCCTGGTGGCCGTTCTAGTCGTCCTGCTGGCCGTGGCGCTGCTGCGCGGCCGCGAGCGGCGCAGTGGAGGGCATCTGGAGGTGCACCGGCTCAACGACTTCTACCAGGCGCTGCGCGAGCGCCTGCAGGGCAGCGTGCTGGACAAGGAGCAGCTCAAGGCGCTGCGCAAGGCCGAGAGCAAGGCGGAAAAGGCCGAGAAGAAAGCCGGCCGGCACAAGCCGCGGGTCTACGTGCTGGACTTCGACGGCGACATCAAGGCCTCGGCCGGCGAGCACCTGCGCCACGAAGTCACCGCGCTGCTGAGCATCGCCACTCCCGAGGACGAGGTGGTGGTGCGCCTGGAGAGCGGCGGCGGCATGGTTCACAGCTACGGACTGGCCTCCTCGCAACTGGCGCGCATCCGCCAGGCCGGCGTGCCGCTGACCGTGTGCGTCGACAAGGTGGCGGCCAGCGGCGGCTACATGATGGCCTGCATCGGCGACAAGATCCTCGCCGCGCCCTTCGCCATCCTCGGCTCCATCGGCGTGGTCGCCCAGCTGCCCAACTTCCACCGCCTGCTGAAGAAGCACGCCATCGACTTCGAGGTGCTCACCGCCGGCGAGTACAAGCGCACCCTCACGGTGTTCGGCGAGAACACCGACAAGGGCCGGGAGAAGTTCCAGGAGGACCTGGAGATCACCCACGGGCTGTTCAAGGACTTCGTCGCCCGCTACCGCCCGCAGCTGGACATCGACGCGGTGGCCACCGGCGAGGTGTGGCTCGGCCAGGCCGCGCTGGGCCAGCAGCTGGTCGATGAGCTGCAGACCAGCGACGAGTACCTGAGCCAGCGCGCCCGCGAGGCCGAGCTGTTCCAGCTGCGCTACCACGAGAAGAAGAGCCTGCAGGAGCGCATGGGCCTGGCCGCCACGGCGGCGCTGGACGGCGTGCTGCTGCGCTGGTGGAGCCGCCTGTCGCAGCCGCGCTTCTGGCAGTGAGCCAGCCATGAAAAAGCCCCGCGATGCGGGGCTTTTTCATGCGGCGGGACAGGCTCAGCGGCGACGGAACAGCGGCAGCGGTTGCTCGACGCTGGTCTGGTAGGTCACCGAGAAGTCCGACAGGCCCTTGAGCGCATCGTACGGGTCGCGGTCGGCGCGCACCGCGAAGGCGTCGAAGCCGCAGCGGTGCATGAAGAACAGTTGGTCGCGCAACACGTCGCCGATGGCGCGGATCTCGCCCTGGTAGCCGTAGCGCTCGCGCAGCAGGCGGGCGCTGGAGAAGTGGCGGCCGTCGGTGAAGGCGGGGAAGTCGAGGGCGATGACCTGGAAGTGCTTGAGGTCGTCGACGATGTCCTCGATCTGCTCGTGGCTCTGCAGCCACACGCCGAGGCCGCCGTCGCGCACCTTGAGGGCGTGACTGGACTCCAGCCACAGGGCCAGCGGCACGATCAGGTCGTCGCTGTTGGGAATGCCGTCGAGGCTGGCGTCGGCCGGCAGCAGGTGCCAGCGCTCGTCGATGACCTCGCCGTTCTTAATGATGCTTTGCATAGACGCGCTCCTTGAAGGGATCGATGCCGATACGGCGGAAGGTCTCGATGAAGCGCTCGTCTTCATGGCGCTGCTCGACGTACACGGTGATGATCTTCTCGATCACGTCGGCCATGTCGTCCTGAGCAAAAGACGGGCCGAGGATCTGGCCGAGGCTGGCGTTGCGCCCGGCTTCGCCGCCCATCGACACCTGATAGAACTCCTCGCCCTTCTTGTCGACGCCGAGGATGCCGATGTTGCCGATATGGTGGTGACCGCAGGCGTTCATGCAGCCGGAGATGTTCAGGTCGATCTCGCCCAGATCGAACAGGTAGTCGAGGTCGTCGAAGCGGCGCTGGATGGCCTCGGCGATGGGGATCGACTTGGCGTTGGCCAGCGAGCAGAAGTCGCCGCCCGGGCAGCAGATGATGTCGGTCAAGAGGCCGATGTTCGGCGTGGCCAGGCCCAGCGCGCGCAGCTCGTTCCACAGGTCGAACAGCTTGGCCTGCTCGACGTCGGCCAGCACCATGTTCTGCTCGTGGGTGCTGCGCGCCTCGCCGAAGCTGTAGCGCTCGGCCAGGTCGGCGACGGCATCGAACTGCTTGTCGGTGATGTCGCCGGGGGCGATGCCGGTGACCTTCAGCGACAGTGTCACGGCGCAGTAGCCCGGCTTCTTGTGCGCCACCACGTTGCGCGAGCGCCAGCGGGCGAAGCCCGGGTGCTCGGCGTCGAGGGCGGCCAGCGCGGCGCTCTGGTCTTCCAGGGTCTGGTAGGCGGGGTCGACGAAGTGCGCGGCGACGCGGTCCAGTTCCGCCTGGGTCAGGGTGGCCGGGCCGTCCTTGAGGTGCGCCCACTCGGCGGCGACGCGCTCGGCGAAGACTTCCGGGGTCAGTGCCTTGACCAGGATCTTGATCCGCGCCTTGTACTTGTTGTCACGGCGACCGTAACGGTTGTACACGCGCAGGATGGCTTCCAGGTAGGTCAGCAGGTGTTGCCAGGGCAGGAATTCGTTGATGAAGCTGCCGACGATCGGGGTACGGCCGAGGCCGCCGCCGACCAGCACGCGGAAGCCCAGTTCGCCGGCTTCATTGCGCACCGGCTCCAGGCCGACGTCGTGGACCTCGATGGCGGCGCGGTCGGCGGCCGAGCCGTTCACCGCGATCTTGAACTTGCGCGGCAGGTGGGCGAATTCCGGGTGGAAGGTGGCCCACTGGCGGACGATCTCGCACCACGGACGCGGATCGATCACCTCGTCGGCGGCGACGCCGGCGAACTGGTCGGTGGTGACGTTGCGGATGCAGTTGCCGCTGGTCTGGATCGCGTGCATCTGCACGCTGGCCAGTTCGGCGAGCATGTCCGGCACGTCTTCCAGCTTCGGCCAGTTGTACTGCACGTTCTGGCGGGTGGAGATGTGCGCGTAGCCCTTGTCGTAGTCGCGGGCCAGCTTGGCCAGCATGCGCAGCTGTGGCGCGGAGAGCAGGCCGTAGGGCACGCAGACGCGCAGCATCGGCGCATGGCGCTGCACATAGAGGCCGTTCTGCAGGCGCAGCGGGCGGAATTCTTCCTCGCTGAGCTGGCCGGCCAGGTAGCGGGCGGTCTGGTCGCGGAACTGCGCGACGCGCTCCTCGATGATCCGTTGATCGTATTCGTCGTATACGTACATGTAATTGTCTGCTCTCAGGCTGTCGGCGGAGATCGGCATCGCCTGGCGAAGTCCGACCCGCAAGGGCGTCTGCTGCGCGCACGGCCGCGCACTCCCACGGAGTGGCGGCACGATAGCAGTTCGTCCTTATGCGATAAAGTGAAGAATAACTATATATAAATAGCTGAAATGGATAAGTGCGCGTGCGTTCAGCGCGCTCCGCCGGCGGCGGCGACCATCACCCGGTTGCGGCCCTGCTGCTTGGCTGCGTACAGCGCCTGGTCGGCCATCTTCAGCACGGTGTCGATGTCGCGGTCGCTGGCGGGCCAGTGGGCGACACCGAGGGACACGGTGGCCAGGCCGACGCCCGGGGTCAGGCTCGACTCCATGCGCGCGCGCAGGCGCTCGGCGACCATCCGCGCGGCGTCGAGGCTGGCCTCGGGCAGCAGCATGAGAAACTCCTCGCCGCCGTTGCGGCACAGCACGTCGTTGCCCCGCGAGGTGTCGCGCATCAGCTGCGCCATGTGGCGGATCGCCTGGTCGCCGACGTCGTGGCCGTGGTTGTCGTTGATGCGCTTGAAGTGGTCGATGTCCAGCGCCACCACGGCGAAGGGCCGCTCGCTGTCCTGCCAGCGCTCCAGGGTCATCTGCAGGCCGCGGCGGTTGAACAGGCCGGTCAGCGGGTCGGTCAGGGTGTCGAGGTTGAGCTTGCCGATCTTCTGCTGCAGCAGGGTCAGCCCGGTGAGCATGGCGCGCTTGAGCTGGGCCGCCTCGAAGTACCAGGCGCGCACGCTGCGGATGTCGCCGGAGGCGGTCTGCGAGTCCATGTTGCGCGCGGTGTTGGCCAGCTGCCAGAGCGGCCGGGAGATCAGCCGCGCCAGCCACCAGATGCCCAGCAGGGAGATCAGGGTGACCGGAATGGCGTTGCGCAGGGTGGTCAGCATCAGGCCGTCGAGCCCGGCCAGGGTCATCTCGGTGGGGCGCTGGGCGACCACGCCCCAGCCGCTCGTGCCCAGCGGCGCATAACCGGCCAGCATGTCGATGCCCCAGCTGTTGGTCAGGCGCATGCTGCCGGCTTCGCCGCGCACCACCGCGTCGATGGCCGGGTTGCCCTTGATCACCTCGCCGACCCGCTCGGGGTCGCGGTGGTAGACCAGGCTGCGCTGCCGGTCGACCACGTACAGATAGGAGCCGTCGCGGTAGTAGTGCTCGCCGAGCAGGGTGTGCAGGGCGCTCTTTTCCTTCAGGTAGAGACTGCCGCCGAGAAAGCCCAGGTAGCTGCCGTCCGGAGCGTAGATCGGCTGCGAGAGCATGATGATCAGCCGGCCGGTGGCGGAGACGAACGGCAGGCTCATCAGCGGGCGGCGCTCGCGCAGCGCCTCGCGGGTGCCTGTGGTGGCGAGGAGCGTGCCCAGCGCCAGGTTGCTCGGATAGACCGCGCGCAGCCGGCTGTCGGCACCGACCACGAAGGTGGAGTTGAAGGTTTCCGCCTGCTGCTTGAGGCGCTGCACCTCGTCGTGCAGCGCATCGGCATCGTCGAAACGCCCGCTCAGGCGCACCGCGCTGTAGGCCAGCTGGCGCTGCGCTGCGAGCAGGAAGTGGTGGGCGCTGTCGGCCAGCTTGGCGGCGTACACCCGGTTGGCTTCCAGGGTGCTGTCGATCAGCAGCTGGCGCTGTACCTGGTAGCTGGCGTAGAACAGGTTGGCCAGGGTGAGCAGGGCGCTGGCGATGGCCAGCAGCAGGATCAGGCGGCCAAGGTCGAGGCGGAGCAGTGAAGAAGTTGACATTGCGCGGCGCCCGTTGGCCTTGACGGTGGATGGGGGGCGAATCTTAGCATGGGGCCGGGGCGGGCTCGACGCTGGGCCATGGTCGGCTTGAGCCCGCTGCGATCCTCGGCTTGACTGGAGAGGGCAGGGGCCTTGCGAGGGGGACATGCCATGCAGCCGACGGATCCGCACACTATGCCCGACAGCCGCGCCGACGCCTGGGCCGCGCTGGCGCTGATCCTCATCGCGGTGCTGGCGGCGGTGCTCTGGGTCGCCGGGCGGTAGCCGCTCAGGCGGCACCGCTGAGGCCGAGGACCAGGCGCACCAGCCCGTAGAGCAGCAGCACGAACAGGGCGGTGCAGAGCACGCCGAGCAGGATGAAATGGCCGGGTTTGCCGCGGCTGAAGTCGCGGGTCCGGTTGCGCCCGCTCTGCACGCCGAAGGCGGCGGCCAGTACGCTATGCAGGGTCTGCCAGAAGGTCAGGGGCGGGGGCAGCGGCTCCTGCGGTTCGGTGGGGCGGGGTTGCGGCTCGTCGTGCATGGCGGTCTCCGGCGCGGGCGGGCGATGCAGCAAGCGTTGCCCGTGTTCGCCGCGCCGGCAAGTCGGCCGCGGTTTCAGAGTTCGATGCGCGCCCAGCCGCGGCGCTGCCACATCAGCGCGAACAGCAGCGAGGCCAGGCCGCGCTGCAGGATGTACAGGCTCCAGATCGCCAGCAGGCCGTAGCCGAGCACCGGGCCGAGCAGGTAGGTCAGCGGCAGCACCACCAGCCACTGGTTGCCGAGGGTCACCGCCATCACCGTGCGGCTGGCGCCGGCGCCGAGCAGCGCCTGGCCGAGCACCAGCGCGGCGGCGTCCAGCACCATGCCGGCGCCGGTCAGGCGCAGTGGCCAGAGTCCCAGCTCGACCAGTTGCGGGTCGTTGACGAACAGGCCGAGGATCGGCGCCGGGAACAGCCAGAACGGCATGCCCAGCAGCAGCAGGCCGCAGGCCGCCACCCGCACTACCTCCCAGCCCCAGCGGTGCGCCGCTTCGACGTCGCCCGCGCCGAGGCTGTGGCTGACCAAGGTGGTCGCCGCCATGCCCAGACCGATGGCCGGCAGGATCAGCAGCAGCGCCAGGTTGACCAGCACATGGGCCACCGCCAGTTCGGCGGTGCCGACCTGGGCGATGATCCAGAACAGCAGGGTGATGCCGGTGGCGAACAGGAACTGCTGCAGCGAATTGGGCAGCGACAGGCGGCTCAGCGTGTGCAGCTCGCGCCACCGTGGGCGGCGGCGCAGGAAGCCCTGGTCGCGCGCCACCCGCCAGGTCTGGCTGGCATAGACCAGCGAACCGACCCACAGGGCGATGCAGGTGCCCAGTCCCGAGCCCTCGGCGCCCATCGCCGGCAGGCCGAACAGGCCATGGATCAGGCAGTAGCTGAGCGCCGCGTTGGCCAGGTGCATGCCGAGCAGGATGCGCAGGTACAGCCCCGAACGGTGGCTGCCGTTCCAGAAGCCGCGGAACGCGAAGTTCATCCCCACCGCCGCTACCGCCAGCACCCGCCACTGCAGGTAGCCCTGACCGATGGCGGCCACCGCCGCATCGTCGGTCAGCCAGGCGATGACCAGCGGCGCGCTCAGCCAGCCGAGCAGGCCCAGCGGCAGGCCGCCGGCCAGGGCCAGCAGCAGTCCGGCGTTCAGCGCCGCGCCGGTCTCCTCCGCGCGGCCTTCGCCGCGGCGGCGCGCCACCAGCGCCTGCACCCCGGAGCCGAGGCCCATCACCAGGGCGATGACCATGAAGTTGGCGTAGCTGCCGATGCCCACCCCGGCCAGTGCGGTTTCCCCCAGGTGCCCGACCATCGCCGCATCCACCAGGTTGATCAGGCTCTGGCTGAGCATGCCGCCGATGATCGGCAAGCCGAGGGTGAGGATCTGGCGCAGGCGCTCGGGCATGGAGGGTGGGGAGGTGGCAAAAGGGTCGGCAGTTTAGCGCAGAACGCCGCCGCCGAGCCGCCCGGGAGCGCCCGCCTGGCCATTGCCTGCGGCGCGATGAACTCTGTGGGAGCGGCGCCCGCGCCGCGACAGTCGCCGTCTCGGCCGCGCCGCGAGCGCGGACGGCCTGAAAGATCCTGCCATGCCCCGCCTGTTCCCCCACGCTGCGCGGTGCGACGGTTTTCCTGTAATGAATTCGTGACGAAAGAGTGGCTGGAGTGCCTATGCCTCCAGCTCTGGCGGGTGCTGTAAGGAAAATCTGCCGTTTCTGCCGGTCGCCCGTGGCCGGCGCGGGCGGGCGGGTGGTTGTTCGCCGTCCGGGCAGCGGGTGTGATGCAGGCATGCCGGCCCTCGCGGGGTCGGCACCACAACAATAAAACGTGGAGGCCGCATGACTGCCCTGACCACCCCCGCCCCCCTGGCGTGCCACCCTGCCTCGCGCCGTCCCCGCCGCCGTTGCGCTGCGTCCGCTCTGCGGCCGACTGCCGGAACGGCCGCGCCATGTACAATGCGCGCCGCTTCGACTGTGACCCACTGCGCATATCCGCGCACCCCGGGTTGTCCGGACGCGCGCGATCGCCGCCGCCCGAGTCATCCCATGAGGTGAATCCGCCTTGCCGACTCCGCCGTGCCACAAGCCCGGCGGGTGATTTCCCGTCACAGACAAGAACAAACAGGTGACGCATGACCCGTGAAAAACCGAAGAACCTCTGGCAGTCCCGCTGGGGCTTCATCCTCGCCGCGACCGGCTCCGCCGTGGGCCTGGGCAATATCTGGAAATTCCCGTACATCACCGGCGAATACGGCGGTGGTGCCTTCGTGCTGATGTACCTGGGCTGCATCCTCGCCATCGGCATCCCGGTGATGATGACCGAGATCGCCCTCGGCCGTCGTGGGCGCGGCAGCCCGCTGGACGCCATCGCCCGGGTGGTCAGGGAGAACAACGGCAATCCGTTGTGGAAGCTGATGGGCGGCATGGCCACGCTGTGCGGCTTCCTGATCCTCTGCTTCTACGTGGTGGTCGCCGGCTGGGCCTTCGCCTACACGTGGAAGATGCTCGACGGCTCGCTGGCCGCCACCAGTGTCGAGGCGCTGGCCGGCGTGTTCGAGGCGCACAATGCCAGCCCCTGGCAGCTCGGCAGCTGGAGCCTGATCGTGGCCCTGGTCACCCTGTGGATCGTCGGCAAGGGCGTGACGGCCGGCGTCGAGCGCTCGGTGCGCTGGATGATGCCGGGCCTGGCGGTGATGCTGCTGATCCTGGTCGGCTACGCCCTGACCAGCGGCAACTTCGCCGAGGGCTTCGCCTTCCTGTTCACCTTCGACGCCAGCAAGGTCACCGGCGAGGCGTTCCTCGCCGCGCTCGGCCATGCCTTCTTCACCCTCAGCCTGGCCTCCGGGGCGATCCTCACCTACGGCTCCTACCTGCCGGACGACCAGTCCATCGCCCGCACCACCTTCGTGGTGGCGATCGCCGACACCTGCGTGGCGCTGCTTGCGGGCCTGGCGATCTTCCCGGTGATCTTCGCCAACGGCATGAGCCCGGCGGCCGGTCCCGGCCTGATCTTCATGAGCCTGCCGCTGGCCTTCCAGCAGATGCCGCTGGGCACCGTCTTCGGCGTGCTGTTCTTCGCCATGGTCTCGGTCGCCGCGCTGACCTCGGCGATCTCGATGATCGAGGCTACCGTCGCCTACCTCAACGAGAAGCACGGCGTCGGCCGCATGAAGGCCTCCATCGTCTCCGGTGCGGTGCTGATCGCCATCAGCATGCTGGCCATGCTGTCGTTCAACGTCGGCGCCGAGTGGAAGCTGTTCGGGCTGAACTTCTTCGATCTCCTCGACTACGTGACCTCGCGCTGGATGATGCCGGTCGGCGGCATCCTGATGGTGATCCTCGCCGGCTACTGCCTGCGCAGCGAGATCATGCGCGACGAGCTGCGCCTGCCGGCCGCCGGCTATGCGCTGTGGCTGTTCATGGTGCGCTACGTCAGCCCGGTGCTGATCCTCGTGGTGTTCCTCAACGCCCTCGGCTGGCTGGGCTTCGACCCGCTCGCCGGCTGGTACTGGATCGCCAGCGCCATCGGCGTGCTGGCCGTGCTCGGCGAAGTCTTCGCCCCGCGCGTGCGGCACGAGTTCGCCGTGCGCTGAAACGCCCTGCGGCGCTCCCCGGAACCCGGCCTCGTGCCGGGTTCTGTCCGTTCCGGGGCGCCGCTATACTGCGCCCCCTCCGGCCGGGACGCCGGCAGCCAGCGCGGTTTCGGCCATGCTGGGAGAGACAGGGACGCGCCGCGATGCGCCCGATCCGGGAGGCGTCGTTCCTGCCTCGCCGGCCACCCGCCGCCGCGGGGCGTTCCATTTCCCCAGGGGACCTACCGACCATGGACACCCACCCGCAGCCGGGCGAACTCCGGCGCAGCCTGCAGAACCGCCATATCCAGCTGATCGCCCTGGGCGGCGCCATCGGCACCGGCCTGTTCCTCGGCTCGGCCGGCGTGCTGCAGAGCGCCGGGCCGTCGATGATCCTCGGCTACGCCATCGCCGGTTTCGTCGCCTTCCTGATCATGCGCCAGCTCGGCGAGATGATCGTCGAGGAGCCGGTGGCCGGCTCGTTCAGCCACTTCGCCCACAAGTACTGGGGCGGCTACGCGGGCTTCCTGTCGGGCTGGAACTACTGGGCGGTGTACATCCTGGTGGGCATGGCCGAGCTGACCGCGGTGGGCAAGTACATCCAGTTCTGGTGGCCGGAGGTTCCCACCTGGGTCACCGCCGCGCTGTGCTTCGTGCTGGTCAACGCCATCAACCTGGTCAACGTGCGGCTGTTCGGCGAGACCGAGTTCTGGCTGGCCATCGTCAAGGTGGCGGCCATCGTCGGGATGATCCTGCTCGGCCTGTACCTGCTGCTCAGCGGCGAGGGCGGCGAGCAGGCGCGGGTCGACAACCTGTGGCGCCACGGCGGCTTCTTCCCCAACGGGGTCGGCGGGCTGGTGATGGCGCTGGCCTTCATCATGTTCTCCTTCGGCGGCCTGGAGCTGGTCGGCATCACCGCCGCCGAGGCCCGCGAGCCGCGCCAGGTGATCCCCCGGGCGATCAATCAGGTGGTCTACCGGATCCTGATCTTCTATGTCGGCGCGCTGACCGTGCTGCTCTGCCTATACCCCTGGGACGCCCTGCTGGCCAGCCTCAACGCCGCCGGCGATCCCTACAGCAGCAGCCCGTTCGTGCAGATCTTCGCGCTGATCGGCAGCGATACCGCGGCCCATGTGCTGAATTTCGTGGTGCTCACCGCGGCCCTGTCGGTCTACAACAGCGGCGTCTACTGCAACAGCCGGATGCTCTACGGCCTGGCTGCTCAGGGCGACGCGCCGCGCGCGCTGCTGCGCCTCAACCGCCGCGGCGTGCCGGTGCTGGGCATCGCCGTGTCGGCCTCGATCACCCTGCTGTGCGTGCTGCTCAACTACCTGCTGCCCAACGGCGCGCTGGAGCTGCTGATGGCCCTGGCGGTGGCGGCGCTGGTGATCAACTGGGCGATGATCAGCCTGGCGCACCTGCGCTTTCGCGCCAGCCAGCGACGCCTCGGCCTGCAGTCGGGCTTCCCGGCGCTGTGGTCGCCGTTCTCCAACTACCTGTGCCTGGCCTTCGTGGTGCTGATCCTCGGCGTGATGCTGCGGATCGAGGGCGTCAGCCTGTCGGTCTACCTGATCCCCGGCTGGCTGCTGCTGATCTGGCTGGGTTATCGCCTCAAGCTGGCGCTGGCGCGCCGCTGAGGCGCGTCAGGTAGAGGGGAGGGGCGGCCTGCGCGAGTGCGGCGGGTTGGTCAAGGGGCGCATGGCGCACCCAGCGGCGCTCGGAAGGGGAGACGGGGCGCCTGGGCGCCCCGTGGCACCAATGGGCGTCAGCAGACGCGAGCGATGGCCGCCGCCAGCTCGCCCAGGCGGCGCTCGTCGAGGCCGGCGACGTTGGCGCGGCCGCTGCCGACCAGGTACACGCTGAACTCCGCGCGCAGCCGGCGCACCTGCTCGGGCGACAGCCCGGTATAGGAGAACATGCCGCGCTGGCTGGCGATGTGGGCGAAGCGCTCGGCCAGACCGAACGGCTGCAACGCCTCGACCAGCCCGTGGCGCAGGCGCAGCACCCGCTCGCGCATGGCGTCCAGCTCGCGCTGCCATTCCCGCTTCAGCGCCGGGTCGGCGAGGATGGTCGCCACCACCGCCGCGCCGTGGAACGGCGGCGTCGACCACAGGTTGCGCGCCAGCGAGGCGAGCTGGCTGCGCACGTCGAGCAGCTTGTCGTGATCGGCGGCGCAGACCAGCAGCGCGCCGGTGCGCTCGCGGTACAGGCCGAAGTTCTTCGAGCAGGAACTGGTGATCAGCAGCTCCGGCAGCTCGGCGGCGAACAGGCGCACCGCCCAGGCGTCCTCCTCCAGACCGTCGCCGAAGCCCTGATAGGCGAAGTCGATCAGCGGCAGCAGCTCGCGGCGGCGCACCACGTCGAGCACCCGCTGCCAGTCGTCGTGCGACAGGTCGAAGCCGGTGGGGTTGTGGCAGCAGGCGTGCAGCAGCACCACGTCGCCGCTCGGTACCTGCTCCAGTGCGGCGAGCATCGCCTCGACGTTCAGGCGGTTGTCGGCACCCACGTAGGGGTAATGGCTGACCTTGAGCCCCGCCTCGGCGAAGATCGTCTCGTGGATCGGCCAGGTCGGGTCGCTCAGCCAGATGCCGCGCCCCGGTAGGCAGTGGGCGAGGAAATCCGCGCTCAGGCGCAGCGCGCCGGTGCCGCCGGGCGTCTGGGTGGCGCCGGCGCGCTGGCCGGCCAGCAGCGGCGAGTCGGCGCCCAGCACCAGGCCGGCGAGCTGCGCGCCGAAGGCCTCGTCGCCGTGGCCGGAGGTGTAGGTCTTGGTGGTTTCCGTCGCGAGCAGGCGCTGCTCGGCCTGCTTGACCGCCGCCATGATCGGCGTGCGACCTTCGGCGTCCTTGTACACGCCGACGCCCAGGTCGAGCTTGGCCGGGCTGGGATCGGCGCGGAAGGCCTCCATCAGGCCGAGGATCGGATCGCCGGGGACGCGGGCGACGGACTGGAAGTGACTCATTGAATACCCTCGCAGGTGGCGGCGAGCGCGTCGGTACGCGCCGCCATGATGAAGTCGTTGCGGTGCAGGCCACGGATCTTGTGGGTCCACCAGGTGACGGTGAGCGCGCCCCACTCGACCAGCAGCGCCGGATGGTGGCCTTCGGCCTCGGCGGCGGCGCCCACCGCGTTGGCCAGGGCCAGCGCCCGAGCGAAATCGGCGCAGCGGAAGGTGCGTTCCAGCTGCATCACCCCGTCGCGCACCTCGATGCGCCAGTCGGGAATCTGTCGCAGCAGGCCGGCCAGTTCGGCTTCGGGCACCTGCGGGGCATCGGCGCGGCAGGCGTCGCAGTGGGCTTGGTCGAGCGTGTTCATGGCAAGGCATCCTCGAACGGGCGGGACGGGCTGTCGCCGCGGCGTCCTGTTGTTATAGCCCGTATGGATACCCCAGGGCGGCGCGGCGCGCAGCCAGTCGGCGCCGGCCGGCGGGGAGGTGTGGGGAGTGCTTGTGTAATTCAATCGTTACGGTTGCCGCTGAGTGGGCGCCTCCCGGTGGATCGGCGGCCCTTCATTTGCCGGCTTTCGTCACATATTCTTGACGAGAAGAATGCGTCTTGCGGCGCCCGGTGTGCCTGAGCGGCGGTTGAACCGCCGGCAGGCGTACCCAGACCCGACAACAACCACAACACGGGCCCTTTCCATGCGAATCAAGGTTCACTGCCAGAACCGCATCGGCATCCTGCGCGACATGCTCGACCTGCTCGCCGACTACGGCGTCAACGTCGCCCGCGGCGAAGTCGGCGGCGAGCAGGGCAATGCCGTCTACCTGCTGTGCCCCAACCTGATCAACCTGCAGTTCCAGTCGCTGCGCCCGAAGATCGAGGCGATTCCCGGCGTGTTTGCCCTGCAGCGCGTCGGCCTGATGCCCAGCGAACGGCGCGCCCTGGAACTCAACGCCCTGCTCGGCGCCCTCGAGTTCCCGGTGCTCTCGGTGGACATGGCCGGACAGATCGTCGCCGCCAACCGCGCCGCCGCCCAGTTGCTCGGCGTGCGCGTCGACGAGGTGCCGGGCATCGCCCTGTCGCGCTACGCCGAGGACTTCGACCTGCCGGCGCTGGTGCGCGCCAGCAAGGCGCGGATCAACGGCCTGCGGGTCAAGGTCAAGGGCGACGTCTACCTGGCCGACATCGCGCCGCTGCAGACCGAGGGCGAGGACAGCGAGGCGCTGGCCGGCGCGGTGCTCACCCTGCAGCGCGCCGACCGCATCGGCGAGCACATCTACAACGTGCGCCGCCAGGAGCTGCGCGGCTTCGACAGCATCTTCCAGAGTTCCAAGGCGCTTGCCGCGGTGGTGCGCGAGGCGCGGCGCATGGCGCCGCTGGATGCGCCGCTCTTGATCGAGGGCGAGACCGGCACCGGCAAGGAGCTGCTGGCGCGTGCCTGCCATCTGGCCAGCCCGCGCGGCAAGGCGCCGTTCATGGCGCTCAACTGCGCCGGCCTGCCCGAGTCGATGGCCGAGACCGAGCTGTTCGGCTACGGCCCCGGCGCCTTCGAGGGCGCCCGCCCCGAGGGCAAGCTGGGCCTGCTGGAGCTGACCGCCGGCGGCACCCTGTTTCTCGACGGCGTCGGCGAGATGAGCCCGCGCCTGCAGGGCAAGCTGCTGCGCTTTTTGCAGGACGGCGGCTTCCGCCGGGTCGGCAGCGACGAGGAGGTGTATCTGGACGTGCGGGTGATCTGCTCGACCCAGCAGGACCTTTCCGAGCTGTGCGGGCGCGGCGAGTTCCGTCGCGACCTCTATCACCGCCTCAACGTGCTGTCGCTGCACATCCCACCGCTGCGCGAGTGCCTGGACGGCCTCGATGCGCTGGCCGCGCACTTCATCGACCAGGCCAGCCGGCAGATCGGCTGCCCGCTGCCGCAGCTGGCGCCGCCGGCCCTGGAGCGGTTGCGCCACTACCACTGGCCGGGCAACGTGCGCCAGCTGGAGAATGTGCTGTTCCAGGCGGTGTCGCTGTGCGACGGCAAGTGGATCAAGGCCGAGCACATCCGCCTGCCCGACTACGACATGCCGCAGCCGCTGGGCGCCTTCACCCTCGACGGCGGCCTGGAGCAGATCGTCGGTCGCTTCGAGAAGGTGGTGCTGGAAACCCTCTACCGCGACCACCCCAGCAGCCGCCTGCTGGGCAAGCGCCTGGGGGTGTCCCACACCACGGTGGCCAACAAGCTGCGCCAGTACGGCATCGGCGCGGAAAAGGCCTGACGCACGGCCCGCCCGCCGGGCAACCTGTGGTCGCCGGCGTGGTCGAAGTCTGGCTGGACAACCCCGGCGGCGCCCGACACAGCGGGCGCCGCCCCGCCCACGGAGACTCGCCCTTGCCCGTTTCGCTGCGCCGCCTGCTGCCCTGTCTGCTCCTCGCGCTCGGCCTGCCCGTACAGGCCGCGCCCGCCTGTCCGGCCGGCCAGCAGTCGCTGTGCGTGGGCAGTTGCTTCTGCGTGCCGGCCAGCGCCGAGATCGAGGCGCTGCACCGCGATCTCGGCCGGCTGGCCGCCCAGGGGCTGGAGCGCTGGCTGCAGGAATCGCGCGATGCGCTGGTCGCCCGCGGCGCGGATCAGCCGATCCCCCTGCATGTGCGCGCCCAGCTGGAGCCCTATTTCGACCTGCGGGTGCTGGAAACCGCGCGCTTCGCGGTGGGCGACGCCACCCAGTTCAGCGCGGCCAACACCCTGCTGCACAACCCCGACGTGCAGGCGGTCACCCTGATCGACGTGGTGGTGTTCCGCAGCGCGGCCGCCGCCCAGGACGACGTGGCGCTCTGGGCGCACGAGCTCAAGCACGTCGAGCAGTATCTGGAGTGGGGTGTGCGCGGTTTCGCCGAGCGCTACAGCCGCGACCATCAGGCTGTCGAGGCGCCGGGCTACGCCATGCAGCGCCGGGTGGCGGCGGACCTGCGGGCCGCACAGGCGCCGCTGGCCACGACCCGCGAATGACGCGCCGATAAAAAACCGCCCGCACCCCAGGGGAGGTGCGGGCGGTGAAGGTGGGCAACGCCATCTGATGCCCTGTCTGTGCAACCCAGACTCGGTGGATCAGGCGACCTCTTTGGCCGCCTGCATGTGAACGACCTGCACGGCCACCGCTTCGACCTTCGGCTGCGGCTTGGCGTAGCGCTGCGGGGCGAAGGCGTGCAGCAGCTGGGCCTCGCGAGACTTGACGCGCTCGACGCTGGCCAGCTTGACGTGGCCGTAGCCGCGGATCTCCTCGGCCAGCGCGGCGATGCGCACGGCGGCGTCGAGGTTGTCGGCCTTCAGTTGCGGCAGCAGTTCGCGGATGCGCGCGGCGTACTCCTCGATCAGTCGGCGCTCCATGCGCCGCTCCTCGGTCTTGCCGAACAGGTCCAGCGCGCTGCCGCGCAGGCCCTTGGCCTTGGCCAGCAGCGGGAAGACCTTGGCAAGCCACGGACCGATAGTGATCTTGCGCGCGCGGCCGTCCGCGCCCGGACGCGACAGCAGCGGCGGAGCCATGTGGAATTCGAGGCGGAAGTCGCCCTCGAACTGCGCCTCCAGCTGCTGGCGGAACGCCGGGTCGCTGTACAGGCGCGCCACCTCGTACTCGTCCTTGTAGGCCATCAGCTTGGCGTAGCCGCGCGCCACCGCTGGGCTCAGGCGCAGCTTGGCCTGCGGGCCGAGCAGGGCGCGTTCGGCGGCGGCGACTTCGTCGACCAGCTGGCGGAAGCGGCGGGCGTAGGCGGCGTTCTGGTAGTCGGTGAGTAGCCGCTCGCGATGGGCGACCAGCTCGTCGAAGTCCTCGATCAGGCGGAATTCCTCCACCTCGGCGCTGCGGCTGAGCAGCTGGCGCAGGCCCTGCGGGTTGGCGCAGGCCAGACGGCCGAGGCCGAAGGCGGCCAGGTTCATCGGCACGGCGACGCCGTTCAGCTCGATGGCGCGCTGCAGCGACTCCAGGCTCAGCGGGATCAGCCCGGCCTGCCAGGCGTAGCCCATCAGCAGGATGTTGGCGCCGATGCTGTCGCCGAGGGCGCGCTGCGCCAGGCTCTGCGCGTCGCACAGCTCGAGTCCGGCTTCGCCTACGGCGTGGCGGATCTTCTCCAGCAGGCCTTCGGTCTGCAGGTTGGCGTCCGGGTTCTGCACGAACTCGGCGGTGGGCAGCACGTGGCGGTTGGCGATCACCTTGGTGCGGCCGTGCTTGACGCTCTGCAGGGCGTCGGCGGAGGCGGCCACCACCAGGTCGCAGGCGAGCAGGGCGTCGGCCTGCTGGGTGTCGATGCGCACCTGGTTGAGGCGCTCCGGCACGTCGGCCAGGCGCACGAAGGACAGCACCGCGCCGCCCTTCTGGGCGAAGCCCATGAAGTCGAGCACGCTGGCCGACTTGAATTCCAGGTGGGCGGCCATGCTGATCAGCGCGCCGACGGTGACCACGCCGGTGCCGCCGACGCCGGTGACCAGCAGGTCGTAGGGCGCGTTCCACACGTGGGCGGCCGGACGCGGCAGCTTGTCCAGCAGCTCGGCCAGGGCGCGCTGGCCGGCCTCGGCCTGCAGGGCGCCGACGCCCTTGCGCACGCGGCCGCCCTTGACCGAGACGAAGCTCGGGCAGAAGCCGTTGACGCAGGAGTAGTCCTTGTTGCACGACGACTGGTCGAGCTGGCGCTTGCGGCCCAGTTCGGTTTCCAGCGGCACCAGCGACAGGCAGTTGGAGGCCACGCCGCAGTCGCCGCAGCCTTCGCACACCGCCTGGTTGATGAACAGGCGGCGGTCCGGGTCGGGGAATTCGCCCTTCTTGCGGCGGCGGCGCTTCTCGGCGGCGCAGGTCTGCTCGTAGATCAGCACGGTGACGCCGGCGGTCTCGCGCAGTTCGCGCTGCACTTTGTCCAGATCCTCGCGCGGGTGGAAGGCGGTGCTGGCCGGGAAGCGGTCGCGCTGGCTGGCGTACTTGGCGATATCGTCGCTGAGCACCACCACCTTGCGCGCGCCCTCGGCGGTGACCTGCTGGGCGATGGCGTCGACGGTGATGGTGCCGTCCACCGGCTGGCCGCCGGTCATGGCCACCGCGTCGTTGAACAGGATCTTGTAGGTGATGTTGGCCTTGGCGGCGATCGACTGGCGGATCGCCAGGTAGCCGGAGTGGTAGTAGGTGCCGTCGCCGAGGTTCTGGAACACGTGCGGCACCTGGGTGAAGCGCGAGTGCGCGGCCCAGTCGACGCCTTCGCCGCCCATCTGGATCAGGCCGCTGGTGCCTCTGTCCATCCAGTTGGCCATGAAGTGGCAGCCGATGCCGGCCAGGGCGCGCGAGCCTTCCGGCACCTTGGTCGAGCTGTTGTGCGGGCAGCCGGAGCAGAAGTACGGCGAGCGGCGCACGGCGTCGGCCAGGTTGCTCAGCTGCGACGGTGCGGTGAAGTCGCGCACCAGGTGGCGGCGGTCGAGGCCGGCGGTCTGCCGGGCCAGCCAGTCGGCCAGCACCGGCATGATGCGCGACGGGCGCAGCTCGCCGAGGGCGGAGAGCAGCGGCTTGCCAGCGGCGTCCTGCTTGCCGAGCAGGCGCGGGCGCAGCTCGGCCGGCTGGTTGTAGAGCAGCTCGCGCAGCTGGCGCTCGATCACTGGCGCCTTTTCCTCGATCACCAGCACCTCGTCGAGGCCGCGGACGAAGTCGAGGGCGCGACTCGGCTCGATGGGGAAGGACAGGCCGATCTTGTAGACGCGGATGCCGGCGCGGGCCAGGTTGTCCAGGGAGATGTCCAGGCGGCGCAGGCATTCGAGGAAGTCGAGGTGCGCCTTGCCGCAGGTGACGATGCCGAAGCGCGCCTGCGCGCAGGCGACGATGGTCTTGTCGATGCTGTTGCTCTTGGCGAAGGCGCGCACCGCGTCGAGCTTGTCGGCCTGGCGGGCTTCGAGCTGCAGCGAGGGCAGGTCCGGCCAGCGGTAGTGCAGGCCGCCGGCCGGCGGGGTGTAGTCCACCGGCGCCTCGAAGCGGGTCTGGATGCGGTCGAGGTCGACGGTCGAGCCGCTTTCCACCACCTCGGAGAGGGCGGTGAAGCCGACCCAAGCGCCGGAGAAGCGCGACAGCGCCCAGCCGTACAGGCCGAACTCCAGGTATTCGGCGATGGTCGCCGGGGAAACGGTCGGCACGCTCCAGGCCTGGAAGGCCAGGTCGCTCTGGTGCGGCATGGAGGAGGACACGCAGCCGTGGTCGTCGCCGGCGACGATCAGCACGCCGCCGTTGGGCGAGGAGCCGTAGGCGTGGCCGTGTTTCAAGGCATCTCCGGCGCGGTCGACGCCCGGGCCTTTGCCGTACCAGTAGGCGAACACGCCGTCGACGGTGCGCGCGGGGTCGGACTCGACCTGCTGGGTGCCGAGCACCGCGGTGCCGCCGAGCTCTTCGTTGATCGCGGGGAGGAATTCGATCTGGTTGTCGGCCAGCAGGCGCTTGGCTTTCCACAGGGCCTGGTCGACCATGCCCAGCGGCGAGCCCCGATAGCCGCTGATGAAACCGGCGCTGTTCAGGCCGCGCGCGCGGTCGAGGGCGCGCTGCATCAGCGGCAGGCGTACCAGCGCCTGGGTGCCGGTGAGGAAGATCTGGCCGCGGGTGGCTTCGAGGCTGTCGCTCAGGCGGTAGTCGTCGCGCAGCTGCACGGTGCTGGCGCGCTCGGTCGCATGGGTCATTGTTATTGTCCTGCGAGGGGTTGTTCTGTGGCGAATAGTGTTCCCCAGCGCAGGCGGTTTTTTGTTTCTCTTTTTCCTTGTGCAGCGGTAGATTCGAGAAAAAATTAATAGCTATTTCTCGAAAAGGAGAATCACATGCTCGACAAGTTCGCCCGCCAGCTGCTCCGCGAGCTGCAGCGCGACGCCCGGCAGACCATGCAGCAGCTCGCAGAAAAGGTCGGCCTGTCGACCACACCCTGCTGGCGGCGCATCAAGGAGCTGGAGGAGGAGGGGGTGATCCGCCGCTACACGGTGCTGGTGGACCGCGAGAAGGTCGGCCTGCAGAACTGCGTGTTCGCCGAGGTGGCGCTGAGCCGCCACGCCGGCGACGTCACTGCCGAGTTCGAGGCGGCGGTGGCCGCCACCCCGGAAATCGTTGCCTGCTACGCCACCACCGGCAAGGCCGACTACCTGATCAAGGTGGTCACCAGCGACATCAAGGCCTACGACCAGGTGCTGCAGCAGCGCATCTTCCGCCTGCCGGGGGTGGCCAGCGTGCACACCAGCGTGGTGCTGCGCGAGGTGAAGGACGAGGTGATCCTGCCGTTGGGGTGATGTTTTGATCTGCCCTGCGCTGAGTTCTTATCTGTTTTTTTGTCGAGGATTTATAATTTTTATGCGTAAATTTCTTTACGGTAAAAAGGTTTTTCTTCAGGAAGTAGTGGATGGTTTGGTTGGTCCCAGGTTTACAGATATATCACATTATTCAAGAATGGATAATGAGAGCATGCGGGATGATGAGGGAAGTAAATTTTTCTCTTTGAGTGAATGTGCCTTGGAAGTTTTTTCTGGGGATTGTGACTTCAGGCTTGGCGGTGCAGGCGTCGGTTCCATGCTATCTATCCCAACTGAACACTGCTATTGCCTTTGTTTGAGCGGTAGAGGAAACGATCCTGAACTTTTTGAGAAGTTTAAAGCGGATATTTGTATTGAGATTGATGTTGAGGTTCTTTTGGATATTGTTGGTTCTGTTTTATCTCATCGTCTAAAAGGGGCTGCTGTCGATGCTCGAGAGATAACCTACTATGAGCCATCTCTTCCTCCGATCTCAGTAGGCTCTAGAGATTTGGTTTTCTTTAAGCCTATCCAGTTTTCTCATGAGGCAGAGTTTAGGGTGGTTATTTTTTATCCAAAAGACAAGCGCGGATTTATTTGTGATGGCGGGGTTTTCGTGCCATTCAGTATTCCTGGAGATTCTTTGCATATTTCTTTTTCTAGTGAGGATTCATCGGTTTTTAAGAGATTTGTTAAGGGTGTTTTTGAATTTCCGGGATTTTGCTTGGGTTGAGAAAATTTTTGCTTATTGGGTTGAACAGGGGCAGCACCTCCGTACTGCCCCTAAATTTTACTGCTGCGCTTCGACCTCCGCCTCCACGCGGCGGTTGATGGCGCGGCCTTCGGCGGTGGCGTTGTCGGCCACCGGGCGGCTTTCGCCGTAGCCCACCGAGTCGACCCGATCGGCGCTCACGCCGTACTGGTGGACCAGCACATCGCGTACCGCCTGGGCGCGGCGTTCGGAGAGGCGCTGGTTGTAGGCGTCGGGGCCGACCGAGTCGGTGTGGCCTTCGACGGTGGTGCGGGTCTGCGGGTACTGGCTCATGAAGTCGGCCACCGCGCGGATGTCCGCCTGGCTGCCGTCCTTGACCACGGCCTTGTCGAAGTCGAATTTCACGTCCAGCTCGACGCGCACCATGCTCGGTGCCGGGGTCATGGGCTCCGGTTCCGGGGCGGCGACCGGCAGCGGGCAGCCGTCGGCGCCCACCTGAGTGCCCTTGGGCGTGTCGGGGCACTTGTCGTCCTTGTTGACCACGCCGTCGCCGTCGGCGTCGCCGTGGACCCAGCAGTAGGCGGCGCCGGTCAGCGCGCCGATGCCCAGGCCGCCGGCGGCCCAGCTGGCGCTTTCGATGGCGCCCAGGCCTGCGCCGACCACACCGCCGACGGCCGCGCAGGGTGGCCAGTCGCTCTGTACCAGGCCGGCGCAGCCGGTCAGCAGGCCGCTGGCCATGGCCAGGGGTAAGGCTGTTCTTGCAATGCGCATAGTTGCTGCTCCTCGATGGATCGGGCGGGACTGCTCACGTTGCTGGCCTTGCAGGCAAAGCAATGTGTGAAAGTGTTGCAGCGGATCGGGAGTTGTCAAAACGACAGGGCGTGCGGCGCAGTGCGGAGCGGGCGGGGAGGACGTGGGAGCGGGGCGCTGCGTGGTGCGGATGCGCCACCGGGGCAGGCGTCGGGTGGCCTGCTCCGGCGACGTGATGGAGTGGTGCGGACTCAGTGCTCGGCCTGCCAGGCGTCGATGACTTCCTGGGCGGCGCGGAAGGCGTCGATGGCCGCCGGGGCGCCGGCGTAGACGGCGCAGTGCAGCAGGGTTTCGCGGATTTCCTCGATGCTGCAGCCGTTGTTCAGCGCGCCGCGCACATGGCCCTTGATCTCCTGCGGGCACTTGAGGGCAGTGAGTGCGGCGAGTGTGATCAGGCTGCGGGTCTTGCGCGGCAGGCCGTCGCGGGTCCAGACCCCGCCCCAGGCGTGGGCGTTGACGAACGCCTGCAGCGGTTCGGTGAATTCGGTGGCATTGCCCATGGCGCGGTCGACGAAGGCGTCGCCCATCACCTCGCGGCGGACCTTGAGGCCCTGCTCGTGGCTGTCGGTCATCGGGGGTTCCTTGGCTGGAGCGCCTGCGGACAGGCGCGGGGGCCGGCTCAGCGGCGTTCGAGGGCCAAGGCTACACCCTGGCCGCCGCCGATGCACAGGGTCGCCAGCCCCTTGCGGGCGTCGCGGCGGAGCATCTCGTGCAGCAGGGTGACCAGGATACGGCAGCCGGAGGCGCCGATGGGATGGCCGAGGGCGATGGCGCCGCCGTTGACGTTGACCTTCCGCGCATCCCAGCCCAGTTCCCTGCCGACCGCCAGCGCCTGGACAGCGAAGGCCTCGTTGGCTTCGATCAGGTCCAGTTCGTCGAGCCGCCAGCCGGCCTTGTCCAGGCAGCGGCGGGTGGCGGCCACCGGGCCGATGCCCATGACCGCCGGATCGACCCCGGCGCTGGCGTAGCCGGCGATCCTCGCCAGCACCGGCAGGCCCAGCTGCTCGGCCTTGGCGGCGCTCATCAGCAGCACGGCGGCGGCGCCGTCGTTGAGGGTCGAGGCGTTGCCGGCGGTGACGCTGCCGTCCTTCTTGAATGCCGGACGCAGGCCGGCCAGCGAGGCGGCGCTGGTTTCGGCGCGCGGCTGCTCGTCGACGGCGAAGCGCAGCGTCTCGCCCTTGCGCTGGGGCACCGGCACCGGGGTGATCTCGGCCGCGAAACGCCCGGCCGCAAGGGCGGCGCAGGCCTTCTGCTGCGAGGCGGCGGCGAAGGCGTCCTGCTCTTCGCGGGAGATGGCGTATCTTGCCGCCAGATTCTCTGCGGTGATGCCCATGTGATAGTCGTTGAAGGCATCCCACAGGCCGTCGTGGAGCAGGCTGTCGACGATCTGGCCGTGGCCCAAGCGCAGGCCGCTGCGCGCCTGGGGCAGCAGGTAGGGCGCCTGGCTCATGTTCTCCATGCCGCCGGCGATCACCACCTCGGCGTCGCCGCAGCGGATCGCCTGGGCGGCCAGGTGCAGGGCCTTGAGGCCGGAGCCGCAGACCTTGTTGAGCGTCAGCGCCGGCACGCCGTGTGGCAGGCCGGCGAGCAGCGCGGCCTGGCGGGCGGGGTTCTGGCCGCAGCCTGCGCTCAGCACCTGGCCGAGGATCACCTCGTCGACCCGGGCCGGGTCGAGGCCGGTGCTTTCCAGCAGGGCGCGGATCACGCAGGCGCCCAGCTCGCTGGCGGGGATGTTGGCCAGCGCGCCCTGGAAGGCGCCGATGGCGGTGCGGGTGGCGGCGACGATGACGACTTCGTGCATGGCGGACTCTCTTGTTGTTCGTGGCGCGGTACATGGCGCTGCCGCAGGGCGTGCGCCCGCGCGGCGGCAAGGCCGCGGAATTAGAAAAGCGACTGCAGGGGCAGTCGCCGAACCGGGCAGAAGAGGGGGATTGGCACCTCTGCCGGGAAAGCGTGGGTGCCGGCGCGGCGACACCCTGAATGGCATGGCGTGCGGGCAGTCGGGCGGCCCGGCGCGCTCATGTCGGGCTCAGCGTCGGACCTGGCAGCCGGTGGCGGCCTGCAGTTCGTCGAAGTCGACGCCCTCGGCCAGCTCGACCAGCTTCAGGCCCTCTGCGGTGACGTCGAGCACGGCCAGGTCGGTGATGATGCGGTCGACCACGCCGACGCCGGTCAGCGGCAGGTCGCAGTGCTCGAGGATCTTGTGCGCGCCGCCCTTGGCGGTGTGCTCCATCAGCACTACCACGCGCTTGACCCCGGCCACCAGGTCCATCGCCCCGCCCATGCCCTTGACCATCTTGCCGGGGATCATCCAGTTGGCCAGGTCGCCCTGCGCCGACACCTGCATGGCGCCGAGGATCGACAGGTTGATGTGGCCGCCGCGGATCATCGCGAAGCTCGCCGCGCTGTCGAAGAAACTGCTGCCGGGCAGGGTGGTGATGGTCTGCTTGCCGGCGTTGATCAGGTCCGGGTCGACCTCGTCCTCGGTGGGGAACGGGCCGATGCCGAGCAGGCCGTTCTCGCTCTGCAGCCAGACGTCCATGCCTTCGGGAATGTAGTTGGCCACCAGGGTCGGCAGGCCGATGCCGAGGTTGACGTAGAAGCCGTCCTGCAGCTCGGCGGCGGCGCGCTGCGCCATCTGTTCGCGGGTCCAGGCCATGGTTCAGCTCCTCCCTGCTTTTGTAGAAAGTGTGCGTTGCTCGATGCGTTTCTCGGGCGTGGCGTTGACCACGATGCGCTGCACGTAGATGCCCGGCAGGTGGATCTGGTCGGCGTCCAGGGCGCCGGTCTCGACCAGCTCCTCGACCTCGACCACGCAGACCTTGCCGGCCATCGCGGCCAGCGGGTTGAAGTTGCGCGCGGTCTTGTTGAACACCAGGTTGCCGGCCTTGTCGGCCTTCCACGCCTTGACCAGCGCCACGTCGGCGGTCAGCGAACGCTCCATGACGTACCACTGCCCGTCGAACTGGCGGGTCTCCTTGCCCTCGGCGACCAGGGTGCCGTAGCCGGTCTTGGTGAAGAACGCCGGGATGCCGGCGCCGCCGGCGCGCAGCTTCTCGGCCAGGGTGCCCTGCGGGGTGAACTCCAGCTCCAGCTCGCCGGCCAGGTACTGGCGCTCGAACTCCTTGTTCTCGCCGACGTAGGAGGAAATCATCTTGCTGATCTGCCGGGTGGCGAGCAGCTGGCCGAGGCCGAAGCCGTCGACGCCGGCATTGTTGCTGATCGCGGTGAGGTTCTTGCGGCCGCTGTCGCGCAGGGCGGCGATCAGCGCCTCGGGGATGCCGCACAGGCCGAAGCCGCCGACGGCGATGGTCATGCCGTCCTCCACCAGCCCGTCGAGGGCGGCGTCGGCGTTGGGGTAGAGCTTGTTCATGCTGAGCGGTCTCTGTTGTTCTTGTGTGCTTGAGACGGGGGCGCTCCCACGCCGGAGCGCGGGAGCGATCGGATCGCCGGTGTCAGGCGCTGCGCGCCGGCAGCAACACGCCGCGGCATTCGCCGAAGCCGATGGAGGGCTGACCCTCGCGGCGGCAGCGGGCGCGCAGGATCACCTCGTCGCCGTCTTCGAGGAAGGTGCGGGTCTCGCCGCTGCTCAGGGTCAGCGCCTGCTTGCCGCCGAAGCTGCTCTCCAGCAGGCTGCCGAACTGCTCGGGCTCCGGCCCGGACAGGGTGCCGGAGCCGAACAGGTCGCCCGGCTGCAGCATGCAGCCGCCGACGCTGTGGTGGGCGACCATCTGCGCCACGGTCCAGTACATGTGGCGGGTGTTGCTCAGCGCCAGACGCTGCGGGGCCAGGCCCTGTTCGCGCATGGCGGCGCTCTGCAGCAGCACTTCCAGCTCGATGTCGAAGGCGCCGGCGGCCTGATCCTGGGCATCCAGCAGGTAGGGCAGCGGCTGCGGGTCGCCGGCCGGGCGCGGCGGCTGGGCGATGCGGAACGGCGCCAGCGCCTCGGGCATCACCACCCAGGGCGATACCGTGGTGGCGAAGTTCTTGGCCAGGAACGGGCCGAGCGGCTGGTATTCCCAGGCTTGCAGGTCGCGCGCCGACCAGTCGTTGAGCAGGCAGTAGCCGGCCACATGCTCGCCGGCCTCGCCGATGGCGATGGACTCGCCCATGGCGTTGCCCTCGCCGATCCAGATGCCCAGCTCCAGCTCGTAGTCCAGGCGCTTGCTCGGGCCGAAGCTCGGCGCCTCTTGACCCGGCGGCAGGGTCTGGCCCAGCGGGCGGCGTACCGGGGTGCCGGAGACGCACACCGTGGAGGCGCGGCCGTGGTAGCCGATCGGCACGTGCTTGTAGTTGGGCAGCAGCGGGTTGTCCGGGCGGAACAGCTTGCCGACGTTGTTGGCGTGGTGGATGCCGACGTAGAAGTCGGTGTAGTCGCCGACCCTGGCCGGCAGGTGCAGGCGGCAGTCGGCCATGGCCGGCAGCAGGGCATCGCCCAGGGCTTCCATGTGCATCCGCGCCGGGCTGCCTTCGGCTAGCAGGCCGGTCAGCGCCGCGCGCAGGGCGCGCCGCGCCGGGGCGCCGAGGGCGAAGAAGGCGTTCAGGCAGTCGCCGCTGGCGGCCCGGGCGGCGGCTTCGGCCTCACCCTCGAACAGCCCGGCCGCGCAGGCGACCTGGAGGTCGAGGATGTGCTCGCCGATGGCGACGCCGCCGCGCGGCGTCTGGCCGGCGACGCTGAAGACGCCCAGCGGCAGGTTGTGCAGGGGAAAGTCGGGGTGGCCGTTGGCCGAGGGCACCCAGCTGAGCGGGTTGGCTGCGTCGATCATGGACTGCGTTCTCCGTGGCGGGGCCGGATTACTGGAACATTTCTTTGTAGCTGCCGTCGTGCATCCACGCGGCGTGTTTGGGTGCGCGTTTGGTCTGGCCCCACTCTTCGAGCATCGCCCATTTCACCTGGTCGAGGGCGGCGAGCATCTTTGCCGAGCCGGTGTTGGCGGCCAGTTCCAGGCGGTGACCGTTGGGGTCGAAGAAGTAGATCGACTGGAACAGCGCGTGGTCGGTCGGGCCGAGCACCTCGATGCCGGCGGCCTCCAGGCGCGCCTTGGCCTCCAGCAGGACCTCCATGGACTCGACCTGCAGGGCCAGGTGCTGCGTCCACACCGGGGTGTTCGGGTCGCGGCCCATCTCCGGCCGTGTGGGCAGCTCGAAGAACGCCAGCACGTTGCCCATGCCGGCGTCGAGGAAGATGTGCATGTAGGGATCGGACTCGCCGGTGGAGGGCACGGCGTCTTCGGCGATGGACAGCACCAGTTGCATGCCCAGGTGCTTTTCGTACCAGCGGGCGGTTTCCAGCGCGTCCTTGCAGCGGTAGGCGACGTGATGGATTTTCTGCACGAGCGGCTTCATTACGGTTTCCCTTTCTCGGTGGGCGGTGCGGATGCGCGGCGGCACAGGTGGCGCTGGCGAATCTGCGTTTTGTTTTGCGTAATCAACTTACGATTAACGTAACTTGCGCGCCCGAGGGCGTCAAGCGCTAGAATCCGCCACCCATCGCCACCCACAGGAAGGATCATGACCAGCGAAATCGAGCGCGCCGCGGCGCCACGGCGGCAGAAGGTGCAATCGGCCGAGGTCGGCACCGACATCCTCAAGGGCCTGGCCGAACTGGCGCCGGCCACCTCACTGTCGCGCCTGGCCGAGCACGTCAGCATGCCGGCGAGCAAGGTGCACCGCTACCTGCAGGCGCTGATCGCCAGCGGCTTCGCCGAGCAGGACGAGAGCACCGGCCACTACGGCCTGGGCCGCGAGGCGCTGTTCGTCGGTCTGGCCGCCATCGGCCGTCTCGACGTGACCAAGGTGGCGCTGCCGCGCCTGGTCGAGCTGCGCGACGCGCTCAACGAGACCTGCTTCCTCGCCGTGTGGGGCAACAAGGGGCCGACCGTGGTGCACGTCGAGCAGGCGGTGCGCGCTGTTACCGTGGTCACCCAGGTGGGCTCGGTGCTGCCGCTGCTGGGCTCGTCCACCGGGCTGGTGTTCGACGCCTTCCTGCCGGCGGTGGAGCTCGCCGCACTGCAAGCCGAGGCGCTGGCCGAGCCGGGCGCACCGAGCGCCGCCGAGCTGGCGGCGCTGCAGGCGCAGATCCGCGCGCGCGGCCTGCACCACGTGCACGGCCTGCTGATGTCGGGGGTCAATGCGCTGTCGGCGCCGCTGTTCGCAGCGGGGGAGAAGCTGGTCGGGGTGATCACCGTGGTCGGCACGGCGTCGAGCTTCCCGGCCGACCCCGAGGGCGCGCAGGCCGAGCGGTTGCGGACGGTGGCGGCGGAGATCAGTGCGCGGATGGGCGGCGTGGCGCCGCAGTAACGCGGCCAGGCCCCGCAGGCACGGCGCGGCGGCCGGGATGCCGGCGGCGATGGGCTGGCGGGGGGAGTTCAGCATCAGGATCAGGCGGTCTGCGCGCCACAAAGAAAAACGGCAACCCGGATCTCGCTGCCAGGCCGATCCGGGTTGCCGCAAGTACAGGCCGGGGGCGCCGTGTCGACCCCCGGCCTTTAGGCCCCGCGCCGCGCTCGGGCGAGGGGCGAGCGTCCTTACTCGGTGGCCAGCACGCCGCGGCGGATCTGGTCACGTTCTATGGACTCGAACAGCGCCTTGAAGTTGCCTTCGCCGAAGCCGCTGTCGCCCTTGCGCTGGATGAACTCGAAGAACACCGGGCCCATCAGGGTTTCCGAGAAGATCTGCAGCAGCAGGCGCTGCTCGCCGTTCTCCGCCGCGCCGTCGAGCAGGATGCCGCGCGACTGCAGCTCGGCCACCGGCTCGCCGTGGCCGGGCAGGCGGCTTTCCAGCATCTCGTAGTAGGTCGCTGGCGGCGCGGTCATGAAGCGCATGCCCAGCTCCTTGAGGGCGTCCCAGGTCTTCAGCAGGTCGTCGGTGAGGAAGGCCACGTGCTGGATGCCCTCGCCGTTGAACTGCATGAGGAACTCCTCGATCTGCCCGGCGCCCTTGGAGGATTCCTCGTTGAGCGGGATGCGGATCATGCCGTCCGGCGCGGTCATCGCCTTGGAGGTCAGGCCGGTGTATTCGCCCTTGATGTCGAAGTAGCGGATCTCGCGGAAGTTGAACAGCTTCTCGTAGAAGTCCGCCCAGTAGGCCATGCGCCCGCGGTAGACGTTGTGGGTCAGGTGGTCGATCAGCTTGAGGCCGGCGCCCTGCGGGTGGCGGTCGACGCCCTCGATGAATTCGAAGTCGATGTCGTAGATCGAGCTGCCGTCGCCGAAGCGGTCGATCAGGTAGATCGGCGCGCCGCCGATGCCCTTGATCGCCGGCAGGCGCAGCTCCATCGGCCCGGTGGGGATGTCGATCGGCTGGGCGCCCAGCTCCAGGGCGCGGGCGTAAGCCTTATGCGCGTTCTTCACCCGGAAGGCCATGCCGCAGGCGGACGGGCCGTGCTCGGCAGCGAAGTAGGAGGCGAGGCTCTTCGGCTCCTTGTTGAGGATCAGGTTGATGTCGCCCTGGCGGTACAGGTCGACGTCCTTGGAGCGGTGGGTGGCGACCTTGGTGAAGCCCATCATGGCGAAGATGGGCTCCAGGGTGTTCGGCGTCGGGGCGGCGAATTCGATGAATTCGAAGCCCATCAGGCCCATCGGGTTATCGAAGAGATCGGTCATGGCGGTTTCTCGTGTGCAAGCGGATTGAATGAAGGTGTAGCAGCTCAGCGGTCGAGAAACCGGAAGGGCGGCGCGCAGGACAGTCCGCGCACGCTGCGGGCGAGGAAGTCGCCCATGAGCAGTTGCAGGCCGAGGATCTTCATGGCGGGGACTCAGGCCGGGGTGTCGGCCTGGGCGTCCGGGTGGGCCTGTCGGAAGGCCGGGTGTTCGAGGGCGCGGCGTTCGACGCGGACGATGCGCGGCAGGTCGGCGAAGTCCACGCCGAAGCGGCGCGCGGCGTACAGTTGCGGCAGCAGGTAGACGTCGGCCAGTCCCGGGCGCGGGCCGAAGCAGAAGCCGTGGTCGCCGATCAGCGCCTCGACCGCGCGCAGACCCTCGCCGATCCAGTGGGCGATCCACTGCTGCACCTGCGCCTCGTCCAGACCCAGGCCGCGCAGGCGTTCGAGCACCGCGACGTTGTGCAGCGGGTGGATGTCGCAGCTGATCAGCGCCGCCACGCCGCGCTGGCGCGCGCGCTCCAGCGGATCGGCCGGCAGCAGCGGGCATTGCGGGTAGCGTTCTTCGAGGTATTCGAGAATCGCCGGCGACTGGATCAGCAGCACGCCCTCGTCGCTGCGCAGCGCCGGCACGCGACCTTGCGGATTGATCGCACGGTAGGCGCTCTGGCGCTGCTCGGTGTGGCCGGGGGCGAGGTTGACCGGGATATGCCGGGCCTCCAGTCCCTTGAGCGCCAGGGCGATGCGCACCCGGTAGGAGGAGGTGGAACGGTAGTAGGTATACAGGTCCATGGCCGCACGCTCGTGTTGGACGGTCGGGCGGGAGCGCTCGTACCGTCTCCTCGCTCGCCCGAATATTGTTCTTTGCGTAACTGCGTTCTGATTTGTGCAATTTGCAGCGTAGCGGCCGGGCTGTCAAGCGCTGTGCTCAGTTCAGCACATAGCCCTGCGGCAGCAACGGCTCGGGCAGCGGCTCGCCGAGCATGTCCAGCAGGTCGATCTCGATGTGGCGCACCAGCGCCGTGAGCGGCAGGTCGTTGTCGGAGAGGCCGAACGGCTCTTCCAGTTCGTCGCCCAGGGCGTCGAGGCCGAAGAAGGTATAGGCGATGATCGCCACCAGCACCGGGGTCAGCAGTTCCAGGGAGGCGACCAGTCCGAACGGGAGCAGCAGGCAGAACAGCCAGGCGGTGCGGTGCAGCAGCAGCGAATAGGCGAAGGGCGTCGGCGTGCTCTTGATCCGCTCGCAGGCGGCCTGGGCGCAGGCCAGCGCCTGCAGGCGCCGCTCCAGGCCGAGGTACAGCACGTCGCTGAGCTGGCCGCGGCGCAGCGCGTCGGCCAGCTCGATGTTGAGTGCCTGCAGCAGGGCTTCGGCGGCGTTGCGGCGCTGGCGCAGGGCGGCGAGCGCCGCGCCCTCGACCCAGCGCTCGGCGGCCAGCCGGGCGTCCTGGTCGCGCAACTGGGCGGCCAGGGCATGGGCGAAAGCGATGGTGGTCCTGAGCAGTCGCGCCCGCAGGGCCTGCCGTTCGGCGCCGGGCAGCAGGGCGAGGACTTCGCGACCGAGGCCGCGGCTGTGGATGATCACCTCGCCCCACAGCTTGCGCGCCTCCCACCAGCGGTCGTAGCAGGCGCTGTTGCGGAACCCGAGAAACACCGACAGCGCCAGGCCCAGCAGGGAGAACGACGGCGCGCTGAGCTGGCTCAGCCAGTGCATCCAGCCGGCCTCGTAGAGGGCGACCACGGCGCAGGAGAGCAGGGTGATGACGCCGATCTTGGCGGCGATCTGCGGCAGGATGGAACCACGCAGGATGAACAACAGCTTGAGCGTGCCGGGGCGCGGACGAACGATCATGTCGGGGGCGATCCACAAAGGACGGGAGGGGCGGGAGGCGCGCGGATTATGCGCCGCCCGGCGCTTGCCGGCCAGTGCCGGCATGGCGCCGGAGGCCCATTCCAGAGCCTGCGCCGCCGTCGTGGATCGTCTGGCGGCCGCGTCCCGCCGCGTTCAGCGGGCGCGGTCGAAGTAGGTGGTGGTCGCGGTGAGGCGGGCGACTTCCTCGACGTAGGCGCGCACCGCCGGCGGGAAGGCCAGGTCCCTGACCATGCTCAGGTTGCGCAGTCCGGGATAGAGCAACACGTCGTCCCAGCCGAGGGTGCCGCCGTGTTCGCTGGGCAGCGGCAGCGCCGGCAGGCCGGCCAGCATCGCCTCGACCGCCGCCTTGTGCTCGGCGGTTTCCGCCAGCGCCTGGGCGAAGCTGCGCTGGATGAGCTGCTCCTTCTTGGCCTGGAAATAGTCGCGGGCCGAGGCGGTGGCGAACTCGGGCAGGTCTAGGGCGATATCGCGGGGGAACAGCAGGCACCAGATGGCCAGGCGCGCCCGGTCGAGCTGCGCGCGGATCGCCTCGGTGTCGCCATGGGGGCGGATGGGCCGCAAGACGTCGCCGATCTCGTCCAGATGGCGGGCGATGTCCAGGCTTTCGCCCATCGCGCTGCCGTCGTCGAACTGCAGGATCGGCACCTGCTTGGCGCCGATCATCGCCAGGCAGCTCGCCTCGTCGTCGTTGAGCAGGTAGACCTGCTCGACCGGCACGCGCTTGTAGTGGGCGACCATCTCGGCACGGATGCAGAACGGGCAGTGGTCATACAGATAGAGCCGCATGGGCAGTCCTCGCTCGGGGGGCTGGGCCGGGCGGGCTCAGGTGGCCGCCCGGCGGGCAATCATTGCAGAACCTGGGCGTTGAATTGCTGCAGGCAGACCTGCCACCACTCGAAGGAGTCTTCGAGGTTGTCGCGGGTGATGCCGTGGTCGGCGTTGATGTCCATCTCCAGGCGCGGGTCGCCGTCGTTGTCGAGAAAGGCCTTGGCGAAGCGGTTGTCGCGGTTCCAGGCGTTGATCTCGGTGAGGTTGGTGGCGACCCCGGACCAGCCGGCGCTGAACTGCAGGGCGGTGCAGTCGCGGCCGTTCTTGCAGCCGTAGAAGTAGACGCCGTACTTGGTGCCGTCGATGCGCCCGACGATGTTGGGATCGCCCACGTCGTCGGTGCCCAGCTCGGCCGAGCCGAAGCCTTTGGCGATTTCCAGCACCTGCTGGGGGTTGCTGGCATCGATCAGGGTGCTGGCCTGGGCGGCGCCGGTGCCCAGTGCCAGGATCAGCAGGCTGCGCAGGGCCAGTTGGGGGACGTTCATGCTCGACTCTCCGTGTGTGTGATGGCGGACGACCGGCGCGCAGTGTAACCGCTGCGGCGCGGCGGGAAATCCGCCTTCGTGCTATGTTGCGCGCCTTGCAACGTGCTCTGGAATCGCCATGAAATTCATCCACCAACGCGAGCAGCTCAACGAGGGCGACCAGATCGTCATCGAGAGCTCGCTGCCCTGCAACATCCGCCTGATGAACGACGCCAACTTCCGCGCCTTCAAGAACGGCGCCCGGCACAACTACATCGGCGGGCACTTCGACCGCTTCCCGGCGCGGATCAACGTGCCGAGCAGCGGCTTCTGGAACATCACCCTCGATACCGTTACCCGCCGCCCGATCAGCGTGACGCGCAAGCCGAAGCTGGAGTATTCGATCAGGATTCGGCGGGCGAAGCCGGGGTACTGAGCCACGGCCGGTGGCTGGCTGTGACCGCTCCGGATACGAAGAGGCCCGCAGATGCGGGCCTCTTCGTGTTTGCCGGTGGATCGGTCAGTCGTCATACCCCAGATTCGGTGCCAGCCAGCGCTCGGTCACGCCGAGATCCTGGCCCTTGCGCCGGGTGTAGCGCTCGACCTGATCCTTGTCGACCTTGCCGACCGCGAAGTACTGCGCCTGCGGATGGGCGAAGTACCAGCCGGAGACGGCGGCGGCGGGGAACATGGCGTAGTGCTCGGTGAGGAACACGCCGCTCTGGCCGGGTTTGCCCATCTCGGCCTCGGGGTCGAGCAGGGCGAACAGGGTGCCCTTTTCGGTGTGGTCCGGGCAGGCCGGGTAGCCGGGGGCCGGGCGGATGCCCTTGTACTGCTCCTTGATCAGCTCCTCGTTGCTCAGCGCCTCGTCCTGGGCATAGCCCCAGTACTTGGTGCGGACTTCCTTGTGCAGCCACTCGGCGCAGGCCTCGGCGAGGCGGTCGGCCAGCGCCTTGACCATGATGCTGTTGTAGTCGTCACCCTTGGCTTCGAAGTCCTTGGCCAGCTCCTCGGCGCCGATGCCGGCGGTGACGATGAAGCCGCCCATGTAGTCGGTCACGCCGCTCTCTTTCGGGGCGACGAAGTCGGCCAGCGACAGGTTGGGCTTGCCGTCCGGCTTGATGGTCTGCTGGCGCAGGTGGTGCAGGGTGGCGAGCTTCTCGCCGTTGTCGGCGTAGACCTCCAGATCGTCGTCCTCGACCTGGTTGGCCGGCCAGAAGCCCAGCACGGCGCGGGCCTTGATCAGCTTCTCGTCGATCAGCTTCTTCAGCATCGCCTGGGCGTCGGCGTACAGCGCGGTGGCGGCCTCGCCGACCACCTCGTCGGTGAGGATGCGCGGGAACTTGCCGGCCAGATCCCAGGAGATGAAGAACGGCGTCCAGTCGATGTACTCGGCCAGGGTCGACAGGTCGATGTCCTCCAGCACCTTGACGCCGGTGAAGCTCGGCACCGGCGGCTGATAGCCGGCCCAGTCGAACTGCGGCTTGTTGGCCACCGCCTTGTCGTAGCTCAGGCGCTCGGTGCGCGCGCTGCGCGCGGCGGTGCGCTCGCGCACCTCGGCGTACTCGGTCTTCAGCTTGGCGACGTAGTCGGGCTTCATTTCCTTGGACAGCAGGGTGGTGGCCACGCCCACCGCGCGCGAGGCGTCGGTGACGTAGACCACCGCGTCGTTGCTGTACTGCGGCTCGATCTTCACCGCGGTGTGCGCCTTGGAGGTGGTGGCGCCGCCGATCATCAGCGGCAGCGAGAAGCCCTGGCGCTGCATTTCCTTGGCGACGTGGACCATCTCGTCGAGCGAGGGGGTGATCAGCCCGGACAGGCCGATGATGTCGCACTTCTCCTCGATGGCGGTCTTGAGGATCTTCTCCGCCGGGACCATCACGCCCAGATCGACGATGTCGTAGCCGTTGCAGCCGAGCACCACGCCGACGATGTTCTTGCCGATGTCGTGGACGTCGCCCTTGACCGTGGCCATGAGGATCTTGCCCTTGGCTTCCGGTTTGTCGCCCTTCTCGGCCTCGATGAAGGGGATCAGGTGGGCCACCGCCTGCTTCATTACCCGCGCGGACTTGACCACCTGGGGCAGGAACATCTTGCCGGCGCCGAACAGGTCGCCGACCACGTTCATGCCGGCCATCAGCGGGCCTTCGATGACTTCGATCGGGCGCGCGCACTGCTGGCGGCACTCCTCGGTGTCCTCGACGATGAAGGCGGTGATGCCCTTGACCAGCGCGTGTTCCAGGCGCTTGTCCACCGGCAGCGAGCGCCATTCCTCGTTCTCGACTTCCTTGACCGCGCCGCCGCCGCGATAGTCCTCGGCGATGGCCAGCAGCGCCTCGGTGGCGCCGGCGTTGCGGTTGAGCACCACGTCCTCGACCTTGTCGCGCAGCGCGGCGGGGATCTCGTCGTAGATCTCCAGCTGGCCGGCGTTGACGATGCCCATGGTCAGGCCGTTCTTGATCGCGTGGTAGAGGAAGACCGAGTGGATCGCCTCGCGCACCGGGTTGTTGCCGCGGAACGAGAAGGACACGTTGGACACGCCGCCGGAGGTCAGCGCATAGGGCAGCTCGTCGCGGATGTAGGCGCAGGCCTCGATGAAGTCCACCGCGTAGTTGTTGTGTTCCTCGATGCCGGTGGCCACGGCGAAGATGTTCGGGTCGAAGATGATGTCTTCCGGCGGGAAGCCGACTTCGTTGACCAGGATGTCGTAGGAGCGCTGGCAGATTTCCTTCTTGCGCGCGGCGGTGTCGGCCTGGCCGGCCTCGTCGAAGGCCATCACCACCACGGCGGCGCCGTAGCGCTTGCACAGCTTGGCGTGGTGCTTGAACTGCTCGACGCCTTCCTTCATGGAGATCGAGTTGACGATGCCTTTGCCCTGGATGCACTTCAGGCCCGCCTCGATCACCTCCCACTTGGAGGAGTCGATCATGATCGGCACGCGCGAGATGTCCGGCTCGCCGGCGATCAGGTTGAGGAAGGTGACCATCGCCGCCTTGGAGTCGAGCATGCCCTCGTCCATGTTGATGTCGATCACCTGGGCGCCGGCTTCCACCTGCTGCAGGGCGACTTCGAGGGCCTCGGTGTAGTTCTCCTCGCGGATCAGGCGGGCGAAGCGGGCTGATCCTGTGATGTTGGTGCGCTCGCCTACGTTCACAAAGAGGCTGTTGCGGTCGATGGTGAACGGCTCCAGGCCCGACAGGCGGCAGGCCTTGGCAATCTCCGGGATGGCGCGCGGCGGGTACTTGGCCACCGCCTCGGCGATCGCCTGGATGTGCGCCGGGGTGGTGCCGCAGCAGCCGCCGACGATGTTGAGGAAGCCGCTGGCGGCGAATTCCTCGACCACCGCGGCCATCTCCGCCGGGCTCTCGTCGTACTCGCCGAAGGCGTTGGGCAGACCGGCGTTGGGGTGGGCGGAGACATGGGTGTCGGCCTTGCTGGCCAGCTCTTCCAGGTAGGGGCGCAGGTCCTTGGCGCCGAGGGCGCAGTTGAGGCCGACCGAGATGGGGTTGGCGTGGCGCACCGAGTTCCAGAACGCCTCGGTGGTCTGCCCGGACAGGGTGCGCCCGGAGGCGTCGGTGATGGTGCCGGAGATCATGATCGGAAGTGCAACGCCTTCCTCCTCGAACACCTGCTGTACGGCGAAGATCGCCGCCTTGGCGTTGAGGGTGTCGAAGATGGTCTCGATCAGGATCAGGTCGGCGCCGCCCTCGATCAGGCCGCGGGTGGCCTCGGTGTAGTTCTCCACCAGCTCGTCGAAGGTGACGTTGCGGTAGCCGGGGTTGTTGACGTCCGGGGAAATCGAGCAGGTACGGCTGGTCGGGCCGAGCACGCCGGCGACGAAGCGCGGGCGATCCGGGGTCTCGGCGGTCTTGGCATCGCAGACCTGGCGGGCCAGGCGGGCACCTTCCACGTTCAGCTCGTAGGCCAGGTGCTCCATGCCGTAGTCGGCCTGGGATACGCGGGTGGCGTTGAAGGTGTTGGTTTCCAGGATATCGGCGCCGGCGTCCAGGTAGGCCTTCTCGATGGCGCCGATCACGTCCGGGCGCGACAGCAGTAGCAGGTCGTTGTTGCCCTTGACGTCGCTCGGCCAGTCGGCGAAGCGCTCGCCACGGTAGTCGGACTCCTCCAGCTTGTAGCTCTGGATCATGGTGCCCATGCCGCCGTCGAGGATCAGGATGCGTTCCTTGAGGGCGTTCTGGAGGGCCTGGAGACGGGCGGCGCGGTCGGTCATGGGGACTACCTAGAAAGGGTGGATCGAAAGGCGCGGATGATAGCAAAGCTGCATGGTTCTGGAGCGCATGCGGGTGTAGCATGAATTTTGTTCATGTTGGGCCGGCGTCTGCGAGGCTTTCCACGCGCCGCGTGGAAGCCGGATCCCGGTGGTGCGGCCGCGTTGCGGAGCCTCCGCCCCCGTGCCGGCGGGCAAACGGCTAGAATCCCCCGAAACCCGCCACGGACAGCCCCATGCCCATCCCCTTCCTGCTGCTGATCCTGCTGCTGATCCTGCTGTTCAGCCTGCCGCTGTCCGCCGCCCCGGTCTCCTTCACCCGCGATGTGCAGCCGATCCTCACCGCCAAGTGCGTGGCCTGCCATGCCTGTTACGACGCGCCCTGCCAGCTCAACCTGGGCAGCGGCGCCGGTCTGGCGCGCGGGGCATCGAAGGTGCCGGTGTACAACGGCACGCGCACCCAGGCCGAGGCGACCACCCGGCTGTTCGTCGATGCGCAGACGGAGCAGGGCTGGCGCACGCGGGGCTTCCATTCGGTGCTGGAGGGCGGCGACGCGGCGCTGGTGGCGCGGATGCTGGCGCTGGGCCGTGCCCACGCGCCGCTGCCGGGCAGCAAACTGCCGGAGGATCTGGACATCGGCATCCGCCGCGACAACCAGTGCCCGACGCCTGGAGAGTTCGACGACTTCGCCGCCCGGCAGCCCAGTGCCGGCATGCCCTTCGCGGTCAGCGGGCTGAGCGATGGCGAGTACGCGCTCCTGCAGCGCTGGCTGGCCGAGGGCGCACCGCTGGATGGCGAGCCGGTCGTCGCCAATCCCTCGGAAGCGGCGCAGATCGAGGCCTGGGAGGCGCTGCTCAATCGCCGCGGCGCCCGCGAGCAACTGGTGGCGCGCTGGCTGTACGAGCACCTGTTCCTCGCCCACCTGTATTTCGACAAGGGCGCCAGCGGACATTTCTTCGAGCTGGTGCGCTCGCGCACGCCCACGGGCGAGGCGGTGGATGTGATCGCCACGCGGCGCCCCAACGACGACCCCGGTACGCGCTTCTTCTACCGCCTGCGGCCGGTGCAGGGGGTGATCGTACACAAGACCCACATCACCTATGCCCTGAATCCGCGCAAGCTGGCGCGGGTCGAGGGGCTGTTCTTCGCCGGCGACTGGACGACGGATGCGGTGCCCGGCTACGGCCCGCACCGCCGCGCCAACCCGTTCGAGACCTTCGCCGCGATCCCCGCCGAGGCGCGCTACCGGTTCATGCTGGACGACGCCGAGTACTTCGTGCGCACCTTCATCCGCGGCCCGGTGTGTCGCGGCCAGATCGCCACCGAGGTGATCCGCGACCACTTCTGGACGCTGTTCCAGGACCCGGCCCACGACCTCTACCTGCTCGATGCCGAGTACCGCGAGCAAGTCACGCCGCTGCTGGCGCTGCCCGGCCAGGAAGACGACCTGGCGCGCCTGCCGCTGGTCTGGCGTACCTACCGGGCCAAGCGCAACGGCTACGAGGCGGCGCGCCGCGAGGCCTATTCGCACACGCCCTATCCGAGCTGGTCGCACATCTGGGCTGGCAACGACAACGCGCTGCTGACCATCTTCCGCCAGCACGACAGCGCCTCGGTGCGCAAGGGGCTGATCGGTGCGGTGCCGCAGACCCTGTGGTGGATGGACTTCCCGCTGCTGGAGCGCACCTACTACGCGCTGGTGGTCAACTTCGACGTGTTCGGCAACGTCTCCCACCAGGCGCAGACCCGCCTGTACTTCGACCTGATCCGCAACGGCGCCGAGCAGAACTTCCTGCGCCTGATGCCGGCGGCGCAGCGCCAGGCGATCCTCGGCGACTGGTACCAGTACAGCGGCCGGCTCAAGCTGTGGCTGGATTACGAGGGCATCGACCGCACCACGCCGAGCGGCCTGACGCTGCCGGCGGAGAATGCCAAGGCGGTGTTCGCCGCCCGGCTGCTGGAGCGCTACGGCACCCTCAACGCGCGGCCCGATCCGCTCAATCGCTGCGGCGACGGGCGCTGCTATCGCGCCAAGGCGAGCCCCGCGCTGCAGCGGGTCGACCAGCGCCTGAGCCGGCTGGCGGCGCGGCCGCTGGCCGAGCTGGCGGCCATCGAGTTCCTCCCCGAGGCGACCCTGCTGCGCGTCGAGCTGGATGGCGGCGGGCGCGAGGTCTACAGCCTGCTGCGCAACCGTGCGCACAGCAACGTGGCCTTCCTGCTCGGCGAGTCGCTGCGCTACCAGCCGGACAAGGACACCCTGACCCTCTACCCGGAGGTGCTGAGCAGCTACCCGAACTTCCTGTTCAGCCTGCGCGAAGGGGAGGTGGCGGCCTTCGTCGCCGCCCTGGAGCAGGCGCGCAGCGCCGGGGAGTTCGAGCGCATCGTGCAGCGCTGGGGTGTGCGGCGCAGCGATCCGCGCTTCTGGAGCCTGTTCCACGACCTGAGCGCACACATCCGCGAGCGCGAGCCGGTGGAGGCGGGGGTGCTGGACATGAACCGCTACCAGAATCTGTGAGCGGCAGCGACGTTCGGCGGGTCTCCGGGCCTTGCGTCGCTGGTCTCCGGCCTTATTCCTACCAAAACGCTAGGACTTTATCCGCGTCCCGGCATCGCGTACACTGCGCGCATGTTTGCGAGGAGTTGCCATGAGCGCCATCACCTTTACCGAATCCGCCCAGGAGTACCTGGCTGACCTGCTGGAGAAGCAGAACACGCCGGGCATCGGCATTCGCGTGTTCATCACCCAGCCGGGAACCCAGTACGCCGAAACCTGCATCGCCTACTGCAAGCCCCACGAGCAGAAGTCCGAGGACACCGCGCTGGCGCTGAAGGCCTTCACCGCCTGGCTGGACGCGGTCAGCGTGCCGTTCCTCGAAGACGCCGTGGTCGACTACGCCACCGACCGCATGGGCGGCCAGCTGACCATCAAGGCGCCGAACGCCAAGGTGCCGATGGTCAACGAGGACAGCCCGCTGCCCGAGCGCATCAACTACTACCTGCAGACCGAGGTCAACCCCGGTCTGGCCGGCCATGGCGGCAACGTCAGCCTGGTGGACATCGACGACGAGGGCGTGGCCATCCTGCGCTTCGGCGGCGGCTGCCAGGGCTGCGGCATGGTCGACATGACCCTCAAGGACGGCGTCGAGAAGACCCTGATGGAGCGCATCCCCGAACTCAAGGGCGTACGCGACGTCACCGACCACAGCAACAAGGAAAACGCCTACTACTGACGGCGCTCGCCGGTCCTGGCCGGCGCTGCGTGCCGGCAAAGAGGCAAGGATGGCGAGCCCCGAGGGTCTCGCCATTTTTTCGTGATGAGCAAGGAGTTCCGCATGCATCCCTTCAACGCTCCCCGTCCGCCGCAACTGGCCTGGCTGCTCGGCTGCGCCGGACTGATCCCCTTCGTCAGCGGTGCGCTGGGTATCTGGTTGACCCCGCTGGGCTGGCGTCCGCTGGTGCTGACCGCGTTGCTCGATTATGCGGCGGTGATCCTCGCCTTCATGGGCGCGATCCACTGGGGGCTGGCGATGCGCGGCGAGCAGGACGACCTGCGTGCGCTGATGCAGCTCGGCCTGTCGGTGATCCCGCCGCTGCTCGGCTGGGCGGCGATCTCCTTCGGCATGCCGGTGGTGCTGGCGATCCCGATCTTCCTGCTCTGCTTCGTCGCCCTGTACCTGGCCGACCTGCGCGCGGTGCGCCTGCAGTTGGCGCCGGCCTGGTATCCGGTCCTGCGCGGGCCGCTGACCCTGGTGGTGAGCCTCAGCCTGCTGGTCGCCTGGCTGGGCGTGCTGTTCGCCTGAGTCGGCGGGGCGCCTTGCGGTCCGCGCTGCCTGGCGATCCCAGGCGATCCCGGTCTTCTGCGGCAGGCTCGCGCTGAGGCCGGTTCAGGGGCGAGGTGCGTCGCGACGAGGGCGCGGCGCTCACGGGGCTTGCGGCCGTGTCGGGCGTGCCGATTGCAGCCCCGGACCACGACCATCCCTCGCGCCGTTGTGCCTATCTGCTAGGATGCCGCCCCGCGGCTCTGTGCCGCGCTTTCGCCCAGATCGAACAATCGCGCGCCCGGGCGCGCCAAGGGAGTGTTGTATGGAGTTATGGGTCGCCATCCAGGCGCTGATTCTCGGCATCGTCGAGGGTCTGACGGAGTTTCTGCCGATTTCCAGTACCGGCCACCAGATCATCGTCGCCGACCTGATCGGTTTCGACGGTGCGCGCGCCAAGGCCTTCAACATCATCATCCAGCTCGGCGCGATCCTCGCGGTGATGTGGGAGTTCCGCCGCAAGATCTTCGCCGTGGTGGTCGGCCTGCCGCGCGAGCGCCAGGCGCAGAACTTCACCCGCAACCTGCTGATCGCCTTCTTCCCGGCGGTGATCCTCGGCCTGGCCTTCGCCGATCTGATCGAGCAGTGGCTGTTCAACCCCATCACCGTGGCCAGCGCGCTGGTGATCGGTGGCGTGGTGATGCTCTGGGCCGAGAAGCGCCAGCATGCCATCGCCGCCGAGACGGTCGACGACATGAGCTGGCAGCAGGCCCTCAAGGTCGGCTGCGCGCAGTGTCTGGCGCTGATTCCCGGCACCTCGCGCTCGGCCTCGACGATCATCGGCGGCCTAGTGTTCGGCCTGTCGCGCAAGGCCGCCACCGAGTTCTCCTTCTTCCTCGCCATGCCGACCATGGTCGGTGCGGCGGTCTACTCCGGCTACAAGCACCGCGCCCTGTTCGACAACGGCAGCGACCTGCCGGTGTTCGCCCTCGGCTTCGTGGCCTCCTTCGTCTTCGCCATGCTCAGCGTGCGCGCCCTGCTGCGCTTCATCGCCACCCACAGCTACGCGGTGTTCGCCTGGTATCGCATCGCCTTCGGCCTGCTGATCCTGGCCACCTGGCAACTGGGCATGATCGATTGGAGCACTGCACAGGGATAGGGGGAGCACGGGCTATGGAACAGCGCGGCGTGCTGAAAAGCTGGAACGACGACAAGGGATTCGGCTTCATCCAGCCGGAAACGGGTGGCGAGCCGCTGTTTGCGCACATTTCGGCGATGCGTGGCGAGCGGCGGCCCCAGGCGGGCGAGACGGTCCTGTTCATTGCCGAGCGCGACCCGCAGGGGCGGTTGCGCGCCCGGCACATGCGTCTTGAGGCGCTGAGCCTCGACCGGCCGGCCATCCGGCGCAAACCCCGTCCGGGCGTGACTCCGGCGGACAAGCCGGCGCGCCGGGAGCGTCCGCCGCGCGCCGGTTCGGCGGGTATCCGCAACTGGCCACTCAAGCTGGCGCTGTTGCTCGGACTCTGCGTGCTGCCGCTCGCCGGCGCGTGGCGGATGCTGCAGCTGTGGGGCCTCGTCTGGCCGTTGGCTGCCTACGCCCTGGCCAGCCTGGTCAGTTTCTTCCAGTACTGGCACGACAAGCGCCGCGCCGAACAGCGCGAGTGGCGCATACCGGAAAGCACCCTGCATGCCGTCGAGCTGTTCGGAGGCTGGCCGGGCGCGCTGCTGGCCCAGCAGGTGTTCCGCCACAAGACCCGCAAGGTTTCGTATCAGGTGGTGTTCTGGGGGATTGTCCTGCTGCATCAGGCGCTGTGGTGCGACTGGCTGTGGCTGGGCGGTCGTTACGGCGGCGCCTGGCTGGCGCTGCTCGGTGGCGGGGCGTAGCCGTCCGGCCCGCCCATGGCCATCGCCGGCCTCGGGGCGTCATGCATCTGGTATACTGCCGCACAGAACCCCGCTCCGGCGGGGTTCGCTTTTTTTGGCTTCCGGCGGCGAATGGGTAGCAAACTGGTACAAGAATGGCACCGTCGCTGAGCCACTCCCTCTGAAACCCCCGTGGATACTGGCCTTGATCTCTACCGCAAACATCACGATGCAATTCGGCGCCAAGCCGCTGTTCGAAAACGTTTCCGTCAAGTTCGGCAACGGCAACCGCTACGGCCTGATCGGCGCCAACGGCTGTGGCAAGTCGACCTTCATGAAGATCCTCGGCGGCGACCTGGAGCCGTCCGGCGGTCAGGTGATGCTCGAACCCAATACCCGCCTGGGCAAGCTGCGCCAGGACCAGTTCGCCTACGAAGAATTCAACGTCATCGACACCGTGATCATGGGTCACGAGGAGCTGTGGCGGGTCAAGGCCGAGCGTGACCGCATCTACTCGCTGCCGGAGATGAGCGAGGAGGACGGCATGGCCGTCGCCGAACTGGAAACCGAATTCGCCGAGATGGACGGCTATACCGCCGAATCGCGCGCCGGCGAGCTGCTGCTGGGCCTGGGCATTCCGCTGGCCCAGCACTTCGGGCCGATGAGCGAGGTGGCGCCGGGCTGGAAGCTGCGCGTGCTGCTGGCCCAGGCGCTGTTCTCCAACCCGGACGTGCTGCTGCTGGACGAACCGACCAACCACCTGGACATCAACACCATCCGCTGGCTGGAAGGCGTGCTCACCGCGCGCAACAGCACCATGATCATCATCTCCCACGACCGGCACTTCCTGAACTCGGTGTGCACCCACATGGCCGACCTGGACTACGGCGAACTGCGCCTGTTCCCCGGCAACTACGACGAATACATGACCGCCGCCACCCAGTCGCGCGAGCAGCTGCTGGCCGACAACGCCAAGAAGAAGGCGCAGATCGCCGAGCTGCAGACCTTCGTCAGCCGCTTCTCGGCCAACGCCTCCAAGGCCAAGCAGGCCACCAGCCGCGCCAAGCAGATCGACAAGATCCAGCTCGCCGAGGTCAAGCCGTCCAGCCGCGTCAGCCCGTTCATCCGCTTCGAGCAGACCAAGAAGCTGCACCGCCAGGCGGTCACCGTCGAGCACATGTCCAAGGGCTTCGACGGCAAGCCGCTGTTCAAGAACTTCAGCTTCACCGTGGAAGCCGGCGAGCGCGTGGCGATCATCGGCCCCAACGGGATCGGCAAGACCACCCTGCTGCGCACCCTGGTCGGCGAGCTGACCCCCGATGCCGGCAGCGTGAAGTGGACCGAGAGCGCCGAGGTCGGCTACTACGCCCAGGACCATGCCGCCGACTTCGAAGACGACATGACCCTGTTCGACTGGATGGCGCAGTGGACCCAGGGCGGCGAGCAGCTGGTGCGCGGCACCCTCGGCCGCATGCTGTTCTCCAACGACGAGATCCAGAAGTCGGTCAAGGTGATTTCCGGTGGCGAGCAGGGCCGCATGCTGTTCGGCAAGCTGATCCTCAACAAGCCCAACGTGATGGTGCTCGACGAGCCGACCAACCACCTGGACATGGAGTCGATCGAGGCGCTCAACCTGGCGCTGGAGAACTACCCGGGCACGCTGATCTTCGTCAGCCACGACCGCGAGTTCGTCAGCTCCCTGGCCACCCGCATCATCGAGCTGTCGGAAAACGGCGTGACCGACTTCAGCGGTAGCTACGACGACTACCTGCGCAGCCTTGGCGTAGCGGTCTGAGGCACAGGGCAGGGCGCCTCGGCCCCCTGCCCGCAGCGACCGGCCTGGGCATCCGGCCCGGTCTTCGAGCGCGCGTCCGGCCCTGGCCTGGCGCGCGCTTTGTCGTTCAGGAGGTGGGCTGCGGGCGCAGCGGCGCGAACTCCTCGGGAGTGATGGTTTCGCGCTCCAGCAGCAGCCGCGCGCCGGCATCCAGCTCCGCGCGGCGGCGCTGCAGGATTTCTCCGGCGCGGGCGTAGGCGGCGTCGATCAGCGCGCGCACCGCCAGGTCCACCTCGCGGGCGGTCTGCTCGGAGTAGTCCTTCTCACGCATGGCGATCACGCTCTCGCCGAGAAAACTGTTGCTCTGCCGCTCCAGCACGGCCTGGCCCAGTTCGGCGCTCATGCCGAAGCGGGTGACGATCTGCCGGGCGATGTCGGTGACCTTGGCCAGGTCGTCGGCCGCGCCGGTGGAGACCTCGCCGAACAGCAGCTGCTCGGCGGCGCGCCCGGCCAGCAGTACCACCATGCGGTCCTTGAGTTCCTGCAGGGTGATCAGGAAGCGGTCCTCGGTGGGCCGCTGCAGGGTGTAGCCCAGCGCGCCGATCGAGCGCGGAATGATCGACACCTTGTGTACCGGGTTCATGCCGGGCAGCGCGCTGGCGGCCAGCGCGTGGCCCATTTCGTGCCAGGCCACCACCTCGCGCTCGTGGGGCTGCAGCAGGCGACCCTTGCGCTCGGCGCCGGCGACGATGCGCTCCACGGCGCGGGTGAAGTCGTCCATGCTCACCTGCTCGGCGCCGCGCCGGGTGGCGGTGATCGCCGCTTCGTTGACCAGGTTGGCCAGGTCGGCGCCGGTGAACCCCGGAGTGAGGCCGGCGAGCTGCTCCAGATCGACCTCGGCGGCAGCCTGGATACGCTTGATGTGAACCCGCAGGATCGCCGCGCGGCCCTTGCGGTCCGGGCGGTCGACGACGATCTGCCGGTCGAAGCGGCCGGCGCGCATCAGCGCCGGATCGAGAATTTCCGGGCGGTTGGTGGCGGCCAGCAGCACCACCCCTTCGCGCGGATCGAAGCCGTCCAGTTCGGCGAGCAGTTGGTTGAGGGTCTGTTCCTTCTCGTCGTTGCCGCCGAAGGCGCCGACCCCGCGGGCCTTGCCGAGGGCGTCCAGTTCGTCGATGAAGATGATGCACGGCGCCGCCTTGCGCGCCTGCTCGAACAGGTCGCGGACCCGCGCGGCGCCGACGCCGACGAACATCTCGACGAACTCCGAGCCGGAAATCGAGAAGAACGGCACCCCGGCCTCGCCGGCCACCGCCTTGGCCACCAGGGTCTTGCCGGTGCCGGGCGGGCCGACCAGCAGGATGCCCTTGGGAATCCGCGCGCCGAGGCGGCTGTAGCGGGGCTGGTCCTTGAGGAAAGAGACGATCTCCTCCAGCTCAGCCTTGGCCTCGTCGATCCCGGCGACATCGGCGAAGGTCACCCCGGTATCGCGCTCGACGTACACCTTGGCCTTGGACTTGCCGACGTTGACCAGCCCGCCGAGTCCCTGGCGGTCGGCCATGCGCCGGAACAGGAAGCTCCAGAAGGCAAAGATCAGCACCAGCGGCAGCAGCCAGGAGAGCAGGGCGGAGAGGGCGGTATTCTGCTTGACGGCGGCGAACTGCACCCCGGAGCGGGCCAGCGCCTCGGCCAGTTGCGGATCGACGCGGTTGGTCACGAAATGGCTGCGGTTGTTGATCGGGTCGAGCAGCTTGCCGCTGATCTGCTGCTGGTCGATGCGCAGCTCGGTGAGCTTGCCGGCGTCGAGCAGGCGGAGGAACTCGCTATAGGCGATCGGCTCGACCGCCCGGCGCTCGCTCCACCAGCCCTGAAACACCAGCAGCAGGCTGAAGGCGAGCAGAAAGTACCAGGCGTTCCACTGAAACTTCTTGTCCATGCGCGGCTCCGGTTGTGCAGGTTCGGCCTGTGCAGGATAGCCCTCCGGCCATGCCCGGGCTTCGCTGCGCGGCTGCGCCATGGGGGAGAAGAGAGGCGATGCACCGTTCTGCATGGGGTGCGAACAGGCAACTCGCTGCTCGGCAAGGTGGCTCATCTACAGCCGTTGTTTAACATAATGTATTTGATAAGTGCATTCGCAACCCCCTACCGTGCACCGGATTAACAGTGCGGGGAGGAGGCGGCGGGAGCGAGCGATGGCGTGCCGTACCCACAGCTTTTCGAGCAGGTTCGTCAGGGTTGCGCGCTCTGCCAGTCCAGACGCAGGTTGCCGTCCTGCACATGCACCGTGCAGCCGAGCGGGGCGCATTCGCGCAGCAGGGTCTCGTACAGCCAGTGCCGGTCGAGATCCGCGGCCTGCTCGATGCGCAGGCGGTGCAGACGGGTGGGCACCATCTCCAGGTCGAGCAGGCGCCCATCGTCGCCCAGTGCGGCGAAGTACAGCAGCCCCAGTTCGCCACGAAACACGCCATGGCTCTCGATGCCCTCGTAGTCGTTGAGGCGGTCGCCGCAGCCATAGAGGATCAGCCGCTGGCGGTAGACCTCGATGCCCTTGATGTGGTGCGAGGAGTGGCCATGGATCAGATCGACGCCGGCCCGGTCGATCAACGCATGGGCGAAGGCGCGCTGTTCTTCGGGGATGGCGAAGCTCCAGTTGTCGCCCCAGTGCAGCGAAACCAGCACCCGGTCGCCGGCGCGGCGCTGCTGGCCGATCAGCGCCGCGACCCGCCCCAGGCTGCGCGGCGACAGGTCGTCCAGGCGCGCCACGCCCGGCTGATGGGCAGCCGCGGCCCAGTGCGGGGGAATGCCGCTGTCCGGCAGACCGAAGGCGAACACCAGCAGGCGCCGGCCATCCGGCAGCGGCAGCACGGCCGGCGCCTGGGCCTGCTGCAGATCGAGACCGGCGCCGGCCCAGGGCAGGTCGTGGGCGCGCAGGGTGTCCAGGGTATCGCGCAGGCCGGTTTCGCCCCAGTCCAGCACATGGTTGTTGGCCAGCACGCAGCAGTTGATGCCGGCGGCCTGCAGCAGCGGGAAGTTTTCCGGACTCATGCGGTAGTTGATGCCCTTGGGCTCGGGGCGGCCGTGGCGGGTCAGGGCGGTTTCCAGATTGATCAGGCGGACCTGCGGCCGGCGGCGGCGGATCTCGGCCAGGGCATCGCCCCAGGGGTAGGCGAAGTCCACCGGCCGCTCGATGACGGCGCAACGCCGCTCGGCGAGGGCTACATAGTCGTTGGCATCGTGGACGAAATCTTCGTACAGCCGCGGATCGCCGGGGTGCGGGAGGATCTGGTCGATGCCGCGGGCCGGCATGAAGTCGCCGAGCAGGAACAGGCTGAGCGGGGCGCTGGCCATGGAGTCCACCTTGCGGCGCCGGTCGCGCCGCGGGTTGCCGGAGGGTCGTGGTCGTCCCTGGCGTTATGGGCGCTTGTCCTCGTCCCTTGCATCCCCGGTGGCAGTTCGAGATGCACGGCGCGTACTCACATCCAGAGTAAAGATCACCGCAGCCCGTCGCGGAGCGGAACCCGCCGGCCGGTTCTGTGCCCTACAGGCGGCGCGGCGGCACCTGGCCACGCTGGCGACGGGCGCGGCCGCCGGGGTGCTGGTGGTGACGGTAGAAAACCCGTTTGAACAGCTCGGAGCTGCCGGCATACAGCAGGGAAATACCGAGTAGCGCCAGCAGCAATGTCGGTGGCAGCGGCACCAGGCCGAACCAGGTCGCCAGCGGGCTGTAGGGCAGGGCGAGGGTAACGGCGATGACGGCCAGCGAACTGCCCAGCAGCAACCGGCCGGGCCGGCTGCGCCAGCAGGGCTTCCAGGTGCGCACCACGAAGATGATCAGCACCTCGGTGAGCAGCGATTCGACGAACCAGCCGGTCCGGAACAGTTCGGCCACCTCGCCGGCGAACCACAGCAGCACGGCGAAGGTGAGCAGGTCGAACAGCGAGCTGACCAGGCCGAAGCCGATCATGAAGTCGCGCACCATGCGCAGGTCCCAGCGGTGCGGCATGCGCTGCCACTCGCGGTCGACGCGATCGTTGGCGATGCCCACGGCGGGAATGTCGGAGAGAAAGTTGTTGAGCAGGATCTGCTTGGCCAGCAGCGGGAGGAAGGGCAGAAACAGCGAAGCCACGGCCATGCTCAGCATGTTGCCGAAATTGGCGCTGGTGGTGATGAAGATGTACTTGAGGGTATTGGCGAAGGTCTGCCGGCCTTCGTCGATGCCCTGGCGCAGCAGGTCGAGGTCGTGCTTGAGCAGCACGAAGTCGGCGGCTTCCTTGGCCACATCCACCGCATTGTCGACGGAGATGCCGACATCGGCGCAATGCAGGGCCGGTGCGTCGTTGATGCCGTCGCCGAGGAAACCGACCACGTGGCCGGTCTTCTGCAAGGCGAGGATGATGCGCTCCTTCTGGTTCGGATCGACCTCGGCGAACAGTGCCATCCGCGGCGCCAGGTTGAGCAGGGCCTCGTCCTTCATCTGCGCCAGTTCGCTGCCGGTGACCACGCGCTCTACGGCGATGCCCACCGCTTCGGCGACATGCTGCGCCACCAGACGGTTGTCGCCAGTGATCACCTTGACCTGCACGCCCAGCTCATGCAGCGCGGCGAGGGTCTGTTGCACGCCGGGCTCCGGTGGATCGAAAAACAGCAGGAAGCCGACGAAGGTCATGCCGTGCTCTTCGGCCTTGTCCGCCTCGGCGGCTAGCGTCTTGCGCGCCAGCCCCAGCACCCGATAGCCCGCGCCGCTCCAGCGGGCATAGCGCTCGCGGATGGCAGCCAGCGTACTGGCGTCGAGCGGGGTTTCCCGGGTGCCGTCGGATACCCAGGTGCACACCTCGAGTACCGTTTCCAGAGCGCCCTTGGTGAGGGTCTGCGGATAGGCGGCGTCCGGCTGGCGAACCAGCACGCTGAGGCGCTTGCGGGTGAAGTCGTAGGGAATCTCGTCGAGCTTGCGGCAGTCGTCGGCTTGCTGCGCCGCCGCGACGATGGCTTCGTCCAGCGGATTGCGCAGGCCGGTCTGCAGGTGAGCATTCAGCCAGGCCATGCGCAGCACGGCGGACGAGGGCTGGCCGTCGATGTCCAGCGCACCGTCCAGGCACACCACGCCGCGGGTCAGGGTGCCGGTCTTGTCGGTACACAGCACGTTCATCGCGCCCAGGTTCTCGATGGCATTGAGGTGGCGCACGATCACCCCGGCCCGGGACATGCGCTGCGCGCCACGGGCCAGGGTGATGCCGAGGATCGCCGGCAGCAGCTCCGGCGACAGTCCCACCGCCAGTGCCACGGTGAACAGCAGGGTGTCGAGGGTCGGGCGCTGCAGCAGGATGTTGGCGCCCAGCACCAGCACGGTGATCACCAGCATGACCCGCAGCAGCAACGTGCCGAAGTGCCGCAGGCCGCGTTCGAACTCGGTTTCCGGCGGACGCAGGGCCAGGGTCGCGGAGAGATGCCCGAACTCGCTGTCGGCAGCAGCCCTGACCACCAGCAGGGTTGCGCTGCCGCTGCGCAGCGAGGAGCCCATGAACAGGCAGTTGCTGCGCTCGGCCAGTGCCGCATGGACGGGCACCGTGCCCGGCTGCTTCTCGACGGGGAAGGTTTCCCCGGTCAGCAGGCCCTGGCTGGCGAAGCAGCCCCGAGCGTCCAGCAGGACGCCATCGGCGGGGATCAGGCTGCCGGCCGACAGTTCGACGACATCGCCCGGCACCACCTCGCTGGCGGGTATCTCCTGCACCTGCCCGCCACGGCGTACTCGCGCCTTCACGGCGATGCGTCGGCGCAACTGCTCGATGGCCTGCGAGGCGCGGTGCTCGTACCAGGCGCCAAGCAGCGCACTGCAGGCCACGATGATCAGAATGATCAACGCCTCCAGCCAGTCCTGCACCAGCAGCGCGATACAGGCACCGAAAATCAGGATCAGCACCAGCGGGCTGCGCAGCTGCTCGAACAGCAGTCGCACAAAGCCACGTCGTGCAGGCGACGGCATCTTGGCGCAAGCCAGTCGCTGGGCCGCGAGGGCCGGTTCGAGGCCCTGGGGAGAACTGCCCAGTTCGAGCAAAAGGTCGCTGGCCGGACGACTCCAGTAAGCGGCAGGATCGGCCGGCGAGAGCGGGTCCTGCGGGTGGGGCGGGAAGGGCGCAGGCATGGAATGCCCCAGGGCCAAGGAGAAAGCCCCGCAGCGGCGGGGCTTGCGGATCGGTCAGCGCGGTTTGATATCGATGGTCTTTTCCGCCTTTGCCGCTTCAGGCTTCTTCGGCAGTGTGACGGTCAGCAGTCCGTTGCCGAAGTGGGCCTCGATCTTCTCCGCATCGACCCCCTCGGGCAGGCTGAAACTGCGCTGGAAGGCGCCGTAGTGCCGCTCTGACAGGTAGTAGTCCTTCTTGCGCTCCTCGCGCTCGTCCTTCTTTTCCCCCTTGAGGGTGAGGATGCCGTTGTTCAGCTTGATTTCGAGGCACTTCTCGTCCATGCCCGGCAGCTCGGCCGTCAGCTCGTAGGCGCCGTCCTTCTCGACGATATCCACGGCCGGCATGCCGCTGATGGTCAGCTCGCGCTTCCAGAACGGCTCCACGTCGAGGCTGCTGCGAGCGAAGGGGAAATGCCGTAGATCGAAGTCCTCGAACAGGCGGTCGACCTGACGGCGCAGGCTTTCGAGCGGGTGAGGGCGCTTCTCGGTCTTGTCGGATTCCACGGGAATCTTGTTGTCGGTTGCCATCGCACATTCCTCCAGTGTGCCCCGCGACGGGGCCTGACGTTCATGTTCGCTGGCGGAAAAACCATCGCCTTGACTTTTATCAAGCCGAAACTGAGTGATGTCATAAACGGGCGATATCTCTGATTAAACATAATAAAGCTGAATGGCCAACCCTGTCGAAATCCGCACTCCGAAAAGTTATCAGCCTTGGGGAATGTCCTTGAGCTGCAACGGGGAAAGCAGCCCAAGGTGCTTCAGCCGCACTTCGCGGCCATCGATATCCAGCAGGCCGTTGCGCTTGTAGCGGGCCAGCAGGCGACTGACCGTCTCGCTGGTCAAGCCCAGGTAATTGGCGATCTCGCAGCGGCTCATCGGCAGGATGAAGTGTCGCGCGGACAACCCGCGCCGGCCGAAGCGGCCGGCCAGGTCGAGGAGAAAACCGGCCAGACGCTCCTCGCCGGTGCAACGAAGCAGCCCCAGCCGTCGCTGATCGGCCTGGATTTCCTCGCTCATCACCCGCAGCAGTTCACCGCGCAACTGCGGCAGGCTGCCGGCCAGCGTTTCCAGGCGGGTCAGGGGAATGCTGCACAGCATGCTGGTCTCCAGCGCCACGGCAAAGCCCGGATGGCTGTGGCGGCCCAGCGCATCGAGGCCGAGCAGTTCGCCCGGCAGATGGAAGCCGGTAATCTGCTCGTTGCCGTCGCTGCTCAGCAGATAGGTTTTCAGCGTACCGCTGCGCACCGCATACAGGCTCGCCTGAGGATCGTCGGCCCGGTACAGGTGTTCGCCGCGCTGCAGCGGGCGACTGCGCTGGATGATCGCCTCCAGCGCCGCCAGCTCCCGACAGCCCAGGTTGAGCGGAAAGCAGTGCGCACGCACTCGGCAGGCCTGGCAATGCATGGCGGTGACCGGTCGCAGAGGCAAACCATGGCGGGCGCATCGATCCGGCATGCGGAACTCCTGTGACGGCATACGGGCGGTGAGAAAAGTCTAGGTCATGCGTGGCATGGGTAAGGCCTGCAGCGGTTGCCGGGCATGTGCTTGCTCGACCGCCTGGAGGACTCGCGCCGCGTTGCGCGCGGGCCTGGCTCCGCACTCAATAGACGTCTGAGGCCTGCATCGCCCAGAGATGCGCGCCGACCAGCGCGCGCCAGGGCGAGAACTCCGCCAGCCAGGCCCGCGCCTGCGCCTCGCTGACTTGCTCCGGCTGGCCGAGTAGCGCCTGCAGCCCGCGGCGCACGGCGGCATCGCCATGCAGCGAGCCATCCAGCCAGCCGAAACCGCGCAGCAGCGCGTAGTTGACTGTCCAGGGGCCGATGCCGCGCAGCGCCTCGAGCTGCGTCCGGATCTCCTCGACCGGGAGCGTGCGCATCCAGTCGTCGAGGGGCAAGCGACCCTCCATCACCCCTCTGGCGAGGGCCAGCAGGGCGCCGGCCTTGGTTGCCGAGAAGCCGGCCCGGCGCAGGGTCGCTTCGCTCAGCCCGGCGACCTGGGGAGCCTGCGGGTAGCACAGCAGGCCGCCGGAATGGCGCACGTTCGCCGCCATCACCAGCTTGCGACGAAGGGCGACGGCGGCGCCGACGCTGATCTGCTGGCCGGTGATCGCCCAGGTCAGCGCCTCGAACGGGGTCGCGGTGAGCGGTACGCGCAGGCCGGCCTGCCGGGCGAGCAGGGGGCCGAGTTGGGGATGGCGGCGGTGGCGCTGTTCGAAGGCTTCCACCTCCTGCTCCAGGCCGAGCATGCGGCGGACCATGGCCTCGAAGGCTGGCTGTCCGGCCTCCGCCACTGCGCCGTCGACGGACAGGCACGCCTGTGCCCGGCCGCGGTGGAATTCGATGGACAGGCAGGCCGCGGCATCGCCCCAGACGAGGCCCTTGTGCAGCGCGGCCGCATCGACCCGTTCGGCGATGGCCTGCGGGTCGCGGCGATGGAAGGCCAGGATATCCTGGGGACGGAAGGTGGCGCCCAGCGCCATGGCGCAGGAAAGCTTGGTGGTCACGGCGTGGCCTCCCGTTCGAGCAGCGCCCGCTTGCGCTCAACCCCCCAGCGATAGCCGGAAAGTCCGCCGTCGCTGCGCACCACCCGATGGCAGGGAATCGCCACGGCCAGCGCGTTGGCCGCGCAGGCGCCCGCCACGGCGCGCACGGCCTTGGGCGCACCGATGCGCTGGGCGATTTCCGCATAGCTCGCCGTGGTGCCGGCCGGGATTTCCCGCAGTGCCTGCCAGACGCGCTGCTGGAAGGCGGTGCCGCGCACGTCGAGGGGCAGGTCGATTCCGCGCCCGGGCATTTCCACGAAGCCGACGACCGTGGCCACCAGTTGCTCGAAGGCGGCATCCGCGCCGATCAGCTCGGCCTTGGGGAAGCGGTCCTGGAGGTCGCGGACCAGGGCATCGGGATCGTCGCCGAGCAGGATGGCGCAGACGCCGCGTTCGCTGGCGGCGATCAGGATCGAGCCCAGCGAGCACTCGCCCACCGCGAAGCGGATGACCGCCCGGTTGCCGCCGTCGCGGAAGCTCCCGGGAGGCATGCCCAGCAGGTGCGCCGACTCCTGATAGAAGCGGCCGGACGAGTTGTAGCCGGCCGCGTAGATCGCATCGGTGATCCTGCCGCCGCCGCCCAGCGTCGTGCGGACCTTGCGGGCGCGGAGTTCCGCCGCGTAGGCCCTCGGCGTCACGCCGGTGACCGCCTTGAACAGGCGATGCAGATGGGAGGTGCTCATCCCGGCGCCACGCGCCAGCTCTGCCAGGCTAGGCGGCGTGTCCGCGGCCTCGATCTGCCGGCACAACATGGCTACCAGGGCAGCCTGCCGCTCGGCGAGTGGAGGCTGGTCGGGACGGCAGCGCTTGCACGGGCGGAATCCCGCCTGTTCGGCGGCGGCGGCCGAAGCGAAGAAGCGGACGTTCTCCGGTCGCGGCGTGCGCGCGCCGCACGAGGGGCGGCAGTAGACACCCGTGGTCCGCACCGCATAGCAGAAACGGCCATCGGCGAGCGGGTCGCGGGCGACCACCCGGGTCCAGCGCGGATCGGCCAGGGTCGTGGCGGCAGATTGTTCGGTTGACTTGGACATGTCCGGAGTATCCCACGAGTTCGACGCCGCCTACTGTAGAGCTGGCAGGAGTCGGACACACTCCGGGTCTTGCTTTCGAATTCGCTGCCCGCAAAAGAGCATTTCGCAAGGAGGAGCAGGGGAGAGGCGAACCATTCCGGGAAGAGCGGACGGAACGCGGATGAACCCAGACCTGCGAATACGGCTTGCCTCAGGCCGAAACAATCCTGTTCTTACCCCCGTGTTTGGCCTCGTACAGCGCTTGATCGGCGCGTTTTATCGTGTCTTCGTATGAGCGATCTTCCGGGATCATGGTCGTCACCCCCATACTCGCCGTGACAGCAATGCCGTCCACCGAGAACTTACCGAGTTCTTCCCTGAAAAGATCATGTATACGCCTGGCGAACTGCATTGCCTGTTCATGTCCGGTATTGGGCAGGGCGACTACAAACTCATCGCCACCAAAACGGCAGGCGCAATCGGTCTTGCGAAGTGCCGAGCGACAAATGTTGGCTACCGCCTGGATCGCCTCATCGCCAACGTGATGACCCTGGCTGTCATTGATTTTCTTGAGGTTGTCAAGATCGAACATCAAGATGCAGGTCGGTACCGAATACCGAACGTATGACTCGTAGTGCAGCGTCAGGTCATGTTCCAGTTTTCTCCGGTTGAAAAGGCCTGTCAGCTGATCGGTATCGCTTAGCTCCCGCAGCCTGACCTCCAGGTCGTGCCGCTCCGAGATATTGCTTGCGACCCAGAGCACGACGTCCTCGTCGTCCACAGCAAAACTCAGGGCCTGGATGCGTCCCTCGAACCAGATCGGCTTTTCGGGTCCCTCATCGGGCAAACCCTTCACATCCTTGTTGCTCAGTTCGTATTCCTCGACGAGCAGTTTCCGGGACGCCAGCGCCCAATCGATCTGTTCGAGAAACCAGTTGGCTTTTTCAGGCTTGATCAAGTCCGAAAGATACAGGCCAACCAGGCCGGAGCCGTCGTGGTAATAGCGCTTGTCACGGCCACCAAACACCGCAACATATTTGCCAGTGCGGGACAGGATAAAGGCGGGATCCGGCAAAGCATCAAGAATTGATTTCATCTGCTCGACGTTGACCATGACGCACTTCTTCTGAGTGGTTTAATGGATGGCACATTAGTCAGCCTAAAGGTGAAATGCACGGAATTTTCTCGACGCCAAGAGCGGCTACCGAGCTGGCTTGGGCCTGTCACGAAAAGCTGCTTTGGGTCGAAAGCATTCGCCAGTAGCAGTGTCCGGTACCGTGATGCACAGGTTCTTCATCGAGTGCGCGCGCTGTTCGTCGACGGACGTGTAGTTGGTGTTCTGGGTGGCGCTCAAGCTATTGTCGTGCAATATATGCAATTTCCGGGTCTGGTGATTATCGGATATTGCATTGATGGTTGCCCGGTCCCCCCCACGACCTTGGCTGCAAATTTGCGGCCTGAGCTTCTGGGCACCGATGCTGCCGGGCCTTCTGGCGGCACGCACGGTGCTACGCGCCGAACCACCGGGCTGAAGCGGCCCATGGGCGGCAAAGCGCCGGCCTTTCGGGTACGGTATCGGCCTGTCCCACCCGGCATCGCTCTGCACCACGCCACGGAATCCTCCCATGCCCAACGCACCGCAACCGCTGTTCGAAACCTATAACCGCTTTCTGGACCTGAACTTTCTGCAACTGAGCGAGGAACTGCCGGCCGTGCGCGCGTATCTCGCCGGCTTTCCGCCCGAACTGCAGGTGGTCGAGGGTTATCTGGCCGTGCGCGGGTTCCTCAAGTCCTATGCCGGCAACGAGCCGACCTTCAACTCCTACCGCACCCATGTCGAGCGGCTGCTGCTGTGGTCCATGCTGGTCGCCGGCAAGCCGCTGCTCGAACTGCGCCGGCGCGATGCCGAAGCCTTCATGGAGTTCTGCCTGCGTCCGCCCCGGGACTGGATCGGGCCGATGGTCCGCTCGCGTTTCGTGCGTATCGGCGGGCGCAAGAAGCTCGAATCCGACACCTACGCGGTCAACGAGGACTGGCGGCCGTTCAGCGTCACCACGCCCAAGCGCAACCGCTCGCTGAGCGAGAGCGGCGCCGTTGCCGAGGAGCAGCGGCCCTACCGGATGTCCCAGGGCTCGGTCGCCCAGGTCTTCGCCGTCTGCGGCAGTTTCTTCCAGCACGCCATCGACGAGGGCCTGACCGAGGTCAACCCGTTCCGCGCGGTCAAGCAGAAGTCGGTCTACAAGCAGCGCAACACCCTGGACGTTTCCGGGCGCTCGCTCACGCCGCTGCAATGGGGTTACGTGATCGAAACCGCCGAGCAGATGGCCGACGCCGAGCCCGAGGTTCACGAGCGCACCCTGTTCATCCTCGCCACGCTGTTCGCCATGTACCTGCGCGTTTCCGATCTGGTCGGCCGCGACAACTGGGAGCCGACCATGGGCGACTTCCGCCGCGATACCACCGGCAACTGGTGGTTCCATGTGGTCGGCAAGGGCAACAAGGCGGCCAAGATCAGCGTGCGCGACGACTACATCCAGAACTACCTGACCCGCTACCGGCGCCATCTGGGGCTGCCTGCCCTGCCCTCGCCCCATGAAACCCACCCGCTGCTCAGCACCCTCAAGGGCCGCGCCGGGCTGTCCGACCGCCACTTGCGCCTGCTCCTGCAACAGGTCTTCGATCGCGCCCTGCAGCGCATGGTCGAGGAAGGCTGGAGCAACGACGAGGTCGACCACCTGCGCTCCGCCTCGCTGCACTGGCTGCGCCACACCTCGGCGACCTTCGACGCGCCGCACCGCGACATGAAGGATCTGCAGGCCGACCTGCGTCACAACAGCCTGAGCACCACCCAGAACACCTACTACAACTCCCTCGACGAGCAGCGCGCCCACTCGGTCAAGCACCTGCGCATCAAGGACTGAACCGCGCGCCTCGCCCGCCGTGTGCTCACCTAGGCGGCCCGCGGCCGCGAATCCCGTGGCCGCGGCGCTCTCGCCGCTCCGCGCTCCGGCCCGAGGCGGAATCCGGCCGCGCACGCCTCGCCGCCCTGTGCTGAACTGTGTTTATGCCCCCTATCGATTGCGGGCCAGGCCCGCGAGGCAGGCTGCCATGTATCACGGTGAGCGCTTCAACGCCTGGACGCATCTGGTCGGCGCGGTGCTGGCCAGCATCGGCGCGCTCTGCCTGCTGGTCCAGGCACTCTGGGAGGGCGAGCCGCTGAAGATCGGCAGCATCGCGGTCTACGGCGCCAGCCTGGTGCTGCTCTACGTGGTTTCGACCGTCTATCACAGCGTGCGCGGGCGAGCCAAGGCGATCATGCGCAAGCTCGATCACCTGTCGATCTACCTGCTGATCGCCGGCAGCTATACCCCCTTCTGCGTCGTGAGCCTGCAGGGGCCTTGGGGCTGGTCGCTGCTCGGCTTGGTCTGGGGCATGGCGCTGGTGGGCATACTCCAGGAACTCAAGCCGCGCTCCGAAGCGCGCCGGCTGTCGCTGGTGATCTACGCGCTGATGGGCTGGAGCGCCGTGCTGGCCCTGGAGCCGCTGGCCAGCGCGCTCGGCCCCGGCGGGCTGGGCTGGCTGCTGGCCGGCGGCATCTTCTACACGGTAGGCATCGTCTTCTTCGTCCTCGACCGGCGCCTGCGCCACGGGCACGGCATCTGGCACCTGTTCGTGATCGCCGGCAGCACCCTGCACTACGTGACGGTGACGCTCTATGTGGTCTGAGGCCCGCCGCAGAGGGCGCGGCGCCAAGCACGACGGGCGCTCTCCCCGCTCGCCCGGCCATGTCTTTTCAATCTCTGCATATATCCATAAGTGCTTTCCGCAGCAAAAATAAAGCACTTAAGATCATAAGCAGACAAGCCCGCGCGCCCCGCCGCGCCGGTCGGGGTCGCCCGTCGCGCCGGCCCCGCACTCCCGATCCTGCTCAAGGCACCCCGACGATGGCACTGGAAGCCCTGCAACAGCATTTCCGCACCGAACAGGAAACCCTCTGGGGCGACGGCCTGGCCCTGAGCGCCGCCGCCGACGGCGTGTCGGGGCACTTCGCCCGCCTGCGCCTGCACAGCCACTTCCAGCCGCTGCTCGATGCCGTCACGCTGCAGCCGCTGGCCCATGAGGCGCTGCTGCGCCCGCTCGACCCGCACAGCGGCGCCTATCTGCCGCCCAGCGCCGCTTTCGCCTGTGCCCGCACGCCGCAGGAGGCGGTGTATCTGGATCGCCTGTGCCGGGTGGTGCATGCGCTCAACTTCGTCCGCCAGCAGCCGGGCCGGCAACTGCTGTTCCTCAATGTCAGCGGCCGCCACCTGGCGGCCGTGGCCCAGGAGCACGGCGCCGCCTTCGAACGACTGCTGGCCCTGTGCGGCCTGCAGCCGCAGCAGGTAGTGCTGGAAATCCTCGAAGCCAGCGTCGACCAGCTGGAACTGCTGCAGACCGCCCTGCAGGCCTACCGCAAACGCGGCTTCCGCATCGCGATGGACGACTTCGGCTGCCAGCACTCCAATTTCGACCGCCTCTGGCAGCTCACCCCGGACCTGGTGAAGCTGGATCGCCACCTGATCCAGCAGGCCGAGGTCAACCCGCGCGCGCGGCTGATCCTGCCCAAGCTGATCGGGATCATCCACGACCTCGGCGCCCAGGCGGTGTGGAATCGAGACGGCGCAGCAGCACCGCCTCTGCGTGGACGCCGGCAGCGACCTGCTGCAGGGCTACTACTATGCCCGTCCGCAGCCGACGCTGCTGCGCGACGGTGCCGCAACGCCTGCGGTGTCGCGCCCGGCGGCGCTGGCATAGGTACGGCAATCCGGCTGCGCCGCAGGGCACGGCCAGAACGGTAAAAGGCCCGGCGGGAGCGAACCCGCCGGGCCTTTTGCCTCTTCGCCGACCTGGACGTTACTGCTGGGCGCCGTAGGTCTGGTCGAACACGCCACCGTCGTTGAAGTGGGTCTGCTGGATCTGCGGCCACTCGCCGAAGGTCTTCACCGCATCGAGCAGTTCGACCTGCGGGAAGCGGTCGGCGAACTCCTGGAGGATCGCCGGGTTGCGCGGGCGCAGGTAGTTGGCGGCGGCGATGCGCTGGCCTTCGTCGGACCACAGGTACTTGAGGTAGGCCTCGGCCTCGGCGCGGGTGCCCTTCTTGTCGACCACCTTGTCGACCACCGCCACCGGCGGCTCGGCCTGCACCGAGACGCTCGGGTAGACCACCTCGAACTCGCCGCGGCCGAATTCGCGGGCGATCATCTCCGCCTCGTTCTCGAAGGTCACCAGCACGTCGCCGATCTTGTTCTGCATGAAGGTGGTGGTCGCCGCGCGGCCGCCGGTGTCCAGCACTGGCGCCTGGCGGAACAGCTTGCCGACGAACTCGCGCGCCGCCGCCTCGTCGCCGCCCTGCTTGAGCACGTAGCCCCAGGCCGACAGGTAAGTATAGCGGCCGTTGCCCGAGGTCTTCGGGTTGGGCACCACCACCTCGACGCCGTCCTTGAGCAGGTCCGGCCAGTCCTTGAGGCCCTTAGGGTTGCCCTTGCGCACGATGAACACGGTGGCCGAGGTGAAGGGCGCGCTGTTGTCCGGCAGCAGGCTCGCCCAGTTCTGCGGGATCAGCTTGCCGATGTCGTGCAGGGCGTTGATGTCGGTGGCCATGTTCATGGTGATGACGTCGGCCGGCAGGCCGTCGATCACCGCGCGGGCCTGCTTGCTGGAACCGCCATGGGACATCTGGATCTGCAGCGGCTTGTTGCCCTCGGCCTGCCAGTGCTTCTGGAAGGCCACGTTGTATTCCTTGTAGAAGTCGCGCATCACGTCGTAGGAGACGTTGAGCAGCGTGGCGGCCTGGGCGGCGCCGGAAGCCAGCGCCACGCTGGCGGCCAGCAGGGAGGAAGTGAGCAGTCGCTTCATCGGGCAATCCCTGGGGGTGAACGGAAGAAAGCCGGACTATAGGAAATTGCCGCTTATTCCACAAAAGAATATTTAGTTATCTTTATCTTCGATCATCGCATAAGCATGGGCGGGCATGAACGCCCTGCCCTTATATTCCAAAAAGAAATTAATAAATCAAAATTCATTCTTTTTGACTCTTTGAAATCCTGTGCATAGTGGCTCCACCCAAGGACATCACCCCTTCTGAGGAGCACCACCATGAGCATCCGCCTCGGCGACATCGCCCCCGATTTCGAACAGGACTCCAGCCTCGGCCGCATCCGTTTCCACGAGTGGCTCGGCGACAGCTGGGGCATCCTGTTCTCCCACCCGGCCGACTTCACCCCGGTGTGCACCACCGAGCTGGGCTTCACCGCCAAGCTCAAGGACCAGTTCGCCCAGCGCGGCGTCAAGGCCATCGCCCTGTCGGTCGACCCGGTGGACTCGCACCTGAAGTGGATCGGGGACATCGAGGAAACCCAGGACACCCGGGTCAACTTCCCGATCCTCGCCGACGCCGACCGCAAGGTGTCCGACCTCTACGACCTGATCCACCCCAACGCCAGCGACACCCTGACCGTGCGCTCGCTGTTCATCATCGACCCGGCCAAGAAGGTGCGGCTGATCATCACCTACCCGGCCAGCACCGGGCGCAACTTCCACGAGATCCTGCGGGTGATCGATTCGCTGCAGCTGACCGACAGCCACAAGGTCGCCACCCCGGCCAACTGGCAGGACGGCGACGAGGTGGTGATCGTACCCTCGCTCAAGGACGAGGAAGAACTCAAGCAGCGCTTCCCCAAAGGCTACCGCGCGGTGAAGCCCTACCTGCGCCTGACCCCGCAGCCGAACCGCTGAGCTGCGATACCAAGGTTTCAACCCTCAAGCCACGCATGGGGTTCGGGGCCTGCCAGGCAGAACAGGCCCCTTTTTTATTCACACGAGAAGGAAACAGCGATGCGGGTCGTATCTCTTTCCGGCAGTCCCTCGCAGCAGTCGCGCTCCGGCGGCCTGCTCGACTGGTCGCGGCGCTGGTTGAGCGCGCGCGGCGTCGAGGTGGTCGGCTTCGGCGTGCGCGACTTCGCCGCTGAGGATCTGCTCCACGGGCGCTTCGACAGCCCGCAGGTCATCGAACTGGCCGAGCGTGTACGCGAAGCCGATGGCCTGCTGGTCGCCACGCCGGTGTACAAGGCCGCCTATTCCGGCGCGCTGAAGACCCTGCTCGACCTGCTGCCCGAGCGCGCCCTCGCCCGCCAGGTGGTGCTGCCGCTGGCCACCGCCGGCAGCCCGGCGCACCTCTTGGCGCTGGACTACGCACTGAAGCCGGTGCTCGCCGCGCTGAAGGCCGAGGAAGTGCTGCAGGGCGTGTTCGCCGACGATGCGCAGACCCGCTATCAGGACGACGGCCTGTGGCTGGCGCCGGAACTGGAGCAGCGTCTTGAAGGCGCCCTGGAACAGTTCTACCAGGCACTGGCGCGCCGCCCGCAGCACCTGCAGCCGGGGCAGCTCGAACGGCAATTGCTCGGCGCCCGCTGGAGCATCTGAACCACCGATTTCCCCTTCGGGCGAGCGTTCCCGCGCAGTCCACCCGTTTCCAGCCTCCCCGTCGCGGGCGAGGCGCGCGAAAGTCCTCACCCGTCCGTCAACGGACCGGCAGGCATCCACCACCAACGACTTGCATATCAAGGAGAGCGCCATGCGCACTACTTACCTGCGTCGCGGACTGGTCGCCCTGCTGGCCGCCGCGATCTCTTCCGCCGCCCTCGCCGCCGACGAGGCGCATACCCTGCGTATCGGCTACCAGAAGTACGGCACCCTGGTCCTGCTCAAGGCCAAGGGCTCCCTGGAGCAGCGCCTCGCCGCCCAGGGCGTCAAGGTGCAGTGGACCGAGTTCCCCGGCGGCCCGCAGCTGCTGGAAGGCCTCAATGTCGGCTCGGTCGACTTCGGCGTGACCGGCGAGACCCCGCCGGTGTTCGCCCAAGCCGCCGGCGCCGATCTGCGCTACGTCGCCTACGAGCCGCCGGCGCCCACCGGCGAGGCGATCCTGGTGCCCAAGGATTCGCCGATCAAGTCCGTCGCCGAGCTGAAGGGCAAGAAGGTCGCCCTGAACAAGGGCTCCAACGTGCACTACCTGCTGGTGCGCGCCCTGGAGGACGCCGGCCTGTCGATCAAGGACATCACCCCGGTGTACCTGCCGCCGGCCGACGCCCGCGCCGCCTTCGAGCGCGGCAGCGTCGATGCCTGGGTGATCTGGGACCCCTTCCAGGCCGCCGCCGAGCAGCAGCTGTCGGCGCGCACCCTGCGCGACGGCAGCGGGCTGGTCGACAACCACCAGTTCTACCTGGCCAGCGGCAGCTACGCCCAGCAGCACCCGCAGGTGGTCGGCGCGCTGATCGAGGAGATCCGCACCGTCGGCGAGGAGGCCAAGGCCGATCCGGCCAGGGTCACCGCCCAGGTCGCCCCGCTGATCGGCCTGCCGGCCGACATCACCCACAAGGCCGTAGCTCGCCAGGGCTACGGCGCCCAGCCGCTGACCCCGGCGGTGGTGGACGCCCAGCAGAAGATCGCCGACACCTTTGCCGACCTCAAGCTGATCCCCAAGCGCCTGAGCATCAAGGACGTGGTCTGGACGCCGCCGGCCAAGGTCGCACAGCAGTAAACCGCTCGCGGGCGCCCTGCGGGGCGGCCCGTTCCACTTGCCGAATCATCGCGCGCATGAGCCAGGCCCACGCGCGCCCGCTTTTCAGCAATCTTTCAGGAATACCGCGATGAGTCTGAACATCTTCTGGTTTCTCCCCACCCACGGCGACGGCCACTACCTGGGCACCGCCGAGGGCGCCCGCGCCGTCGACCACGGCTACCTGACCCAGATCGCCCAGGCCGCCGACCGCCTCGGCTTCGGCGGCGTGCTGATCCCCACTGGGCGCTCCTGCGAGGACTCCTGGCTGGTCGCCGCCTCGCTGATCCCGGCCACCCAGCGTCTGAAATTCCTCGTCGCCCTGCGCCCGGGGATCATCTCGCCGACCGTGGCGGCGCGTCAGGCGGCGACTCTCGACCGCCTGTCCAATGGTCGCGCGCTGTTCAACCTGGTCACCGGCGGCGATCCGGACGAGCTGGCCGCCGACGGCCTCAACCTCAGCCACGCCGAGCGCTACGAGGCGGCCGTGGAGTTCACCCGGGTCTGGCGCAAGGTGCTGGAAGGCGAGACCGTCGACCTCGACGGCAAGCACATCCAGGTCAAGGGCGCCAAGCTGCTCTACCCGCCTATCCAGCAGCCGCGCCCGCCGCTGTACTTCGGCGGCTCTTCCGAGGCGGCCCACGAGCTGGCCGCCGAGCAGGTCGAGCTGTACCTGACCTGGGGCGAGCCGCCGCAGGCAGTGGCGGAGAAGATCGCCGACGTGCGCGCCCGCGCCGCCAAACACGGTCGCACGGTGAAGTTCGGCATCCGCCTGCACGTGATCGTCCGCGAGACCAACGCCGAAGCCTGGGCCGCCGCCGAACGCCTGATCAGCCACCTCGACGACGACACCATCGCCAAGGCGCAGGCCTCGCTGGCGCGCTTCGACTCGGTCGGCCAGCAGCGCATGGCCGCCCTGCACGGCGGCCGCCGGGACAAGCTGGAAGTGGCGCCCAACCTGTGGGCCGGGGTCGGTCTGGTGCGCGGCGGCGCCGGCACTGCGCTGGTCGGCGACGGCCCGACCGTGGCGGCGCGGGTCAAGGAGTACGCCGATCTGGGCATCGACACCTTCGTGTTCTCCGGCTATCCGCACCTGGAGGAATCCTACCGGGTCGCCGAGCTGCTGTTCCCGCACCTGGATATCGCCCAACCGCAGCGTCCCGAGAGCCGCGGCTACGTCAGCCCGTTCGGCGAGATGATCTCCAGCGACATCCTGCCCAAGGCGGCCAAGGCCGGCTGATGAGCTGAGCGTGCCCACGCCGGAGCGTGGGAACCATCGTGAAAAGAGTGAACGAACGATGAGTACGACACCTATCCAAAGTCTGGCCCTGCGCCTGGCGCCCTGGGCCCTGCCGGTCCTGCTGCTCGGCGTCTGGCAACTGGCCGCCAGCAGCGGCTGGCTGTCCAGCCGCATCCTGCCGGCGCCCAGCGCCGTGGGCGTCGCCGGCTGGCTGCTGCTGACCAGCGGCGAACTGTGGCAGCACCTGGCGATCAGCGGCTGGCGCGCCGGCATCGGCTTCGTCATCGGCGGCAGCCTGGGCCTGGCGCTCGGCTTCGTCACCGGCCTGTCGAAATGGGGCGAGCGTCTGCTCGACAGCTCGGTGCAGATGATCCGCAACGTGCCGCACCTGGCGCTGATCCCGCTGGTGATCCTGTGGTTCGGCATCGACGAGAGCGCGAAGATATTCCTGGTCGCCCTCGGCACCCTGTTCCCCATCTACCTCAACACCTACCACGGCATCCGCAGCGTCGACGCCGGGCTGGTGGAGATGGCGCGCAGCTACGGCCTGTCCGGCTTCGCCCTGTTCCGTCAGGTGATCCTGCCCGGCGCCCTGCCGTCGATCCTGGTCGGCGTGCGCTTCGCCCTCGGCTTCATGTGGCTGACGCTGATCGTCGCCGAGACCATCTCGGCCAACGCCGGCATCGGCTATCTGGCGATGAACGCCCGCGAGTTCCTGCAGACCGACGTGGTGGTGCTGGCGATCCTGCTCTACGCCGTGCTCGGCAAGCTGGCCGACGTCGCCGCCCGCGGCCTCGAACGCGCCTGGCTGCGCTGGCACCCGGCCTACCAGCAAGGAGGTGCCAAATGAGCGCCCAGGACCTGAAACGCGGCATCCCGCTGCGCCTGCACGGCGTGGCCAAGGCCTTCGGCGACCGCACGGTGCTGCACGGCATCGACCTGCACATCCCCGCCGGCCAGTTCGTCGCGGTGGTCGGCCGCAGCGGTTGCGGCAAGAGCACCCTGCTGCGCCTGCTGGCCGGCCTGGATCATGCCAGCTCCGGCGAACTGCAGGCCGGCAACGCGCCGCTGGCCGCGGCCCGCGAGGACATCCGCCTGATGTTCCAGGATTCGCGCCTGCTGCCGTGGAAGCGAGTGATCGACAACGTCGGCCTCGGCCTGTCCGGCGACTGGAAAAGCCAGGCGCTGCAAGCGCTGGCAGCGGTCGGCCTTGGCGAGCGCGCCCACGACTGGCCGGCGGCGCTGTCTGGCGGGCAGAAGCAGCGCGTGGCGCTGGCCCGCGCGCTGATCCACCGCCCGCGCCTGCTGCTGCTCGACGAGCCACTCGGCGCGCTGGACGCGCTGACCCGCATCGAGATGCAGCAACTGATCGAGCGCCTGTGGCAGCAGCACGGCTTTACCGTGCTGCTGGTCACCCACGACGTCAGCGAGGCGGTGGCGGTGGCCGACCGGGTGATCCTGATCGAGGACGGCCATATCGGCCTCGACCTGCCGATCCCGCTGACCCGTCCGCGCCAACGCGCCTCGGCGGCGCTGGCTGCCCTGGAAGCCCGTGTGCTCGAACGGGTACTGGCCCTGCCCGCCGGCGCCGAGCCGCCGGAACCTGTATCCCCGCTGCCCACGCAACTGCGCTGGGCCCTGTAACTCCCGACTCCGCATCACCCCTACCCCGCTAAGGAGCAAGACCATGACCATCAAAGCCATCAACGTGCGCAACCAGTTCAAGGGCACCATCAAGGAAATCGTCCTGGGCGACGTGCTCTCCGAAATCGACGTGCAGACCGCCGCCGGTATCGTCACTTCGGTGATCACCACCCGCTCGGTCAAGGAGCTGGAGCTGGCCGTCGGCAGCGAGGTGATCGCCTTCGTCAAATCCACCGAGGTGTCGATCGCCAAGCTGTGAAGCCGGCCGCGCCATCCACCGCCGATGGTGGATGGCGCGTGACCTCAATCGTCGCGGGTCAGCACTTCCAGCAGCTCGATCTCGAAGCACAGGTTGGAGTGGGGCTTGATCTGCTCGCCGACCTGCCGCTCGCCATAGGCCAGATGCGCCGGCACCCACAGCCGGCGCTTGCCGCCGACCCGCATGCCCATCAGCCCCTGATCCCAGCCCTTGATCACCCGGCCGGTGCCGATCACGCACTGGAACGGCTTGCCGCGCTGCCAGGACGAGTCGAACACGGTGCCGTCCTCCAGGGTGCCGGTGTACTGGGTGGTGATCAGTGCGCCCTTGACGCAGGCCTTGCCGTCGCCGACGACCAGGTCCTCGATCTGCAGTTCGTTGCTCATGTTGCGGATTCTCCCGATGGATGATGCGGCGCTGCCTCGTCGCCGCGCGCCTTTTCGCAGGATTCGCCGCGCGGGGCAAGCCCCGCCGGCGGATACCAGCGTGGCGTGTACACCCAGTCGCCGCCATCCGCGCGCGGGAAGCTGCGGGTGGTCGAGGAGCCGACGATCACCAGGGTGCGCATGTCGACCATCTCGGCGGTCAGCTCGCCGAGGGTCAGGCTGCGCAGCGCCTGCGCCGGGCGGCCGACGTCGCGGCCGAGCACCACGCGGGTCTGCGGGTCGCGATGGCCCCTGACGATCTCCAGGGCGCGGCCGAGCTGCCAGGGCCTGGCGCGGGAGATCGGGTTGTAGAAGGCCATCACCAGATCGGCGGCGCCGGCGTGCTCGAGGCGCTGCTCGATCACCGTCCACGGCTTGAGGTTGTCCGACAGCGAGATCAGGCAGAAGTCGTGGCCCAGCGGCGCGCCGGACAGCGCGGCGGTGGCCAGCGCGGCGGACACGCCGGGGAGGATTTCCAGCTCGACCGCGTGCCAGAGCGGGTCAATGCTCTGCTCCAGCGCCTCCAGCACCGCCGCGGCCATGGCGAACACCCCCGGATCGCCGGAGGACACCACCACCGCGCGGCGCCCGCTGGCCGCCAGCTCGAAGGCATGGCGGGCGCGCTGCAGCTCCTCGCGGTTGTCGCTGCAGTGGCGCACCTGCTCCGCGCGCAGCGGGCCGGCCATGTTCACGTAGGTCTCGTAGCCGAGGATGTCCTCGGCCTCGTCCAGCGCGCGGCGCACCGCCGGCACCATCAGCTCGGCGGCGCCGGGGCCGAGGCCGACCACGCTGAGCCGGCCGCGCGCCCGGCCCAGACGGGCCATCTCGACCGGCTGCGCGGCGCGGCCGATGCACAGGCCGTCGCCGGCCAGCCTCTCCTCCAGCGGCAGCAAACGGCGCAGCCAGTCGGCCGGCGTTTCGCCCGCCGCGCGTTCGGCGAAGCGCAGCGGCACGCCGAGTTCGCGCGCCGCGCTGCCCAGCGCGGCGTCGCTCATCGCATCCATTGGCGCCAGCAGGCCGGCCAGCGCCGCTTCGGCCAGGCCGTGGGCGGCCAGCGCGGCGCGTACCTTGGCGGCCAGCTCGGCCTCGCCAGCCTCGACCGCCACCACCAGCGCGCGCGGGTGGATCAGCAGCTCGTCGGCGCTGGCGCCGCGCGCGCAGCTCACCCGAATGCGCCGCCCGGCGTCTTCGCGCAGCGGCAGGCGCGCCGCGGCCAGCCAGGGCGCCGCACCCTCCACGCGCACCCCCTCGCCGCCGAGCAGGTCGGCGACGAAGCGCTTGCCCTCCTCCACGTCGGCCAGCGCGTAGCCGTCCGGCGGGTTGAGCAGGCAGGTGCCGAAACGCAGTTCGCCGGACGTGGTGATCGCCGCCTCTATGCCGAAGATCGCCGCGATCTCGCGGGCGATATGGTTGACCCCGGCCAGCCCGCCGAGCAGCGGCACCACCGCGCTGGCGTCCTCGGCCACCGCCAGCACCGGCGGCTCCTGCTCCTTGTCGGCCAGCACCGGCGCCAGGCTGCGGATCACGATGCCGGCGGCGCACAGCGCGACGATGGGCGTGCCGCTCTGGTACAGCGCGCGCAGGGTGGCGCCGAAGTCGGCGTAGGCGATGTCCGCCTCGACCCGGCCCTGCAGGGCGTAGACCGGCGCCTGCGGGTAGCGGCGCTGGATGCGCCGCGCGGTGGGCAGGCTGGCGGCGCCGAGGATCACGATTGCGGGAGTCTTGTGCATCAGCCTTGCCACCTCGGGCCGGGAACCAGGATGAGGGAGAAGTACGGCGATGCCATCGGGTCGACCTCGGCCAGCGGCAGGCTGCGCTGCTCGGCCATGGTCGCCCGCTCGATATACAGGGCGCGCTCGGCCAGATTCAGGCGCTCCAGCACCCGGCGCACCTTGTCGAAGTTGCGGCCGAGCTTCATCACCACCGCCGCCTCGACGCCGGACAGCCGCGCGGTCAGCTCCTCCTCGGACAGCACGCCGGACAGCACCAAAAGGCTCTGGTTGCGATACACCAGCGGCGCGCCGAGCGCGGCGGCGGCGCCGAGCATCGAGCACACGCCGGGCACCACCTCGGTGGCGTAACGCTCGGCCAGGCGGTCGTGCAGGTACATGTAGGAGCCGTAGAACAGCGCATCGCCCTCGCAGATCACCGCCACGTCACGGCCGGCGTCGAGGTGCGCGGCGACCTGCGCGGCGGCGGTGTCGTAGAAGTCGGCGATCACGTCCTCGTAGGACAAGGGCGGCGCCAGCTTCTCGGTGGTCACCGGGTAGACCAGCGGCAGGCGCAGCTGGTCGTCGCGCAGGTACTCCTCGATGACGCCGAAGGCGTTGCCGCCCTGCCCCTTGCTGGCCTTGGCCTTGGCGACGAAATAGGCCACCACCGGCGCCTCCCGCAGCAGGCGCAGCGCCTTGACGGTGATCAGCTCGGCATCGCCCGGCCCGACGCTCAGGCCCAGCAGTCGTCCCTTGCCCATCATTCCACCTCCGTGGCCAGCGCGTTGACCGCCGCGGCGGCCATGGCGCTGCCGCCGCGCCGGCCGCGGACGATCACGTAGGGCACGCCGTGGCTGCCTTCGGCGAGCAGGTCCTTGGACTCGGCGGCGCCGACGAAGCCGACCGGGAAGCCGAGGATCAGCGCCGGCTTGGGCGCGCCGGCGGCGAGCATTTCCAGCAGGTAGAACAGCGCAGTCGGCGCGTTGCCGATCACCACCACGCTGCCTTCCAGATGGTCGCGCCAGTGCTCCAGGGCCACCGCCGAGCGGGTGTTGCCCAGCTCGCGGGCCAGCGCCGGCACTTCGGGATCGTTGAGGGTGCAGACCACCCGGTTATTGGCCGGCAGGCGCGCGCGGGTGATGCCCTCGGCGACCATCCGCGCATCGCAGAGGATCGGCGCGCCGGCCGCCAGCGCGGCGCGCCCGGCGGCGCCGGCACCCGGCGAGAAGCGCAGGTCCTGCACCACGTCGACCATGCCGCAGGCGTGGATCACGCGCACGGCGAGCTTTTCTAGATCGGCGGGGATCGCCGCGAGATCGGCCTCGGCGCGGATGATAGCGAAGGAGTTGCGATAGATTTCCTGGCCATCGCGGATGTAGTCGATCATGGAGACTCCGGGGATGAGGGATGGGCGGCCAGCCGCGCGGCGGCCTGCTCGATGTTCAGATGTTCGGCCAGCACCGGGCCGTGGCCGCCGGCCAGCAACTGGTAGCGCGCCGGAGCCGTGGCCAGCAGGGTGAAGGCGGCGCCATGGGCGGCGGCGCAGCGCCGCGGGCAGCCGCTCAGATGGATGACCGCCGCGTCGGCCGCGGGCGGCAGCAAGGCGGCCAGGCGCCGGGCGTCGGCCTTGGTGTCGGCCAGCGCGCGGGCGCAGCCGGGCGAGCCGCTGCAAGCGATCAGCCGGGCCAGCGGCGCGGCCGGGTCGACCAGCAGGCCAAGCTCCGCCAGGGCGCGCTGCGCTTCGGCGCCGCGCGCGGCGGGCACGTCGGGGAGCAGCACGCCCTGCCAAGGGGTCAGATGCAGACGGGGCGTGCCCAGTCGCTCGCTCAGCGCCGCCAGCGCCTGCAACTGGCGGGCGTCGAGGCGGCCCAGCGCGGTCTGCGCGCCGACCTGGCAGAGCCCGGCCTCGCGCTGCGCCTGCACGCCGAAGCGCCGCTGCGGTTCGGCCGGCGCGCGGCGCCAGGCGAGCAGCGCGGCGTCGCGGCGCAGCGCCAGCGCCGGCTGGCGTTCGCGCAGCGCATCAAGGACGGCAGGCGCCGGCAGGCTCTGCAGCAGGTGGCGCATGCGCGTCTGCTCGGCGCCGGCGCGGTCGAGGAACAGCGCCAGCAGCGCGAACACCAGCTCGCCGGCCTGCGCCGCCGGAATCGAGGCCAGCGCGGGATCGTCCCCGGCGCGCTGCGGCGGGCAGCCGGCCAGGCCGAAGGCATAGCGCGGCCCGTCCTCGCCCGGCAGGGCCGACAGCCACAGGTCGTGGGGATGGTCGAGCATCGCCAGCGCCTCGCCGCCGTCGAGCTGCACGGCGAACTTGGGCGACAGCCCATGCCAGCGCGGTTCGCGCTCCAGCCGGGCGAGCAGCGCGGCGGCCAGCGGGCGGGTGTCGAGCAGGGTGTGGGGATCGTGGCCGGCGGCGGGGCTGAGCATCAGGTTGCGCACGTCGTCGCCGCCGGCGCTGGCGGCGCCCAGGCCGGCGGCCAGCAGGCGCTCGATCAGCGCGTCCTCGCACCCAGCGCGCACGCCGCGGATCTGCAGGTTGGCGCGGTTGGTGGCTTCCAGCACGCCGCCGGCACACGCCTCGGCGGCAACGGCGATGGCCCGCGCCTGGCGGGCGGTGAGCCGCCCACCGGGCAGCTTGATGCGGCAGATGCCGCCGTCGCGGGCGGCGACGATGCGCAGCAGGCCCGGACAGGCGGAAGGGCGCGGCGCAGCCGCGCGAAGAGGATGCTTCACGAAAGGTCACCGGATTGTCCGTCGCGGCGACCCCTGCGATCCCGCCCGCAGGCGAAACCCCGCGCCGGCCCGCAGGCTGGCGCGCTTGCAGCATCGGTACACCCCGCCCGACGTTGGCACTCGCGACTCCTCTCGCCGGCAGGTCTCCTGGCTGGCAGGTCGTCGCCCGGCGTCGCCTTCCCGGTTGCCCAGTGGCCTGTGACGCGGACTCGCTGCTGACAGTTGCGGGGGCAGCCACGGTCGGAGCGATGCTCTTCCGTGTTCCCTCTTCGGCCCTGAACGGGCACCGACGAACGCGCTATTATGCCCGCCTTTCGCCGCCATTGCCCTCACAGACCACCACGGGGGCGAATTCATTCGCCAGGGCGCGGCATTTTGGCGGAGACCTCCGCCCATCACACAAGGAACCCCGATGACGCCCTGGCTGACCGTAGTGGGCATCGGCGAAGACGGCTTCGCCGGCCTCGGCAAGAGCGCCCGCCGCGCCCTGCTCGGCGCCGCGCACATCGTCGGCGCCGAGCGCCAGCTGGCCCTGCTGCCGCGCTGCGTGAGCGCCGCGCGCGCGTGCTGGCCCAGTCCGTTCGACCTCGCCGCCGTGCTGGCCCGGCGCGGCACGCCTACCTGCGTGCTGGCCAGCGGCGACCCGATGTTCTACGGCGTCGGCGCCAGCCTGGCGCGCGCGCTGCCGGCCGGGGAGCTGCGCGTGCTGCCGTCGCCCTCCTCGGTGTCCCTGGCCGCCGCGCGCCTGGGCTGGGCGCTGCAGGACTGCACGGTGGTCTCGCTGGTCGCCCGCCCGCTGGCCGCGCTGAACCGCCACCTGCAGCCCGGCGCGCGCCTGCTGGTGCTCAGCGAAGGCGCCGCCACCCCGGCGCAGGTCGCCGAACTGCTGCGCGAGCGCGGCTTCGGCCTCAGCCGCCTCAGCCTGCTGGAGCACCTCGGCGGCCCGCACGAACGGCGCCTCGACGGCCTCGCCGCCGACTGGAGCCTGCCGCCCGGCGCCGCCCTCAACCTGCTGGCCATCGACTGCCGGGCGGAAGCCGGCGCGCAGCCGCTGCCGTCCACCGTCGGCCTGCCCGACGAGGCCTACCGCCACGACGGCCAGCTGACCAAGCGCGACGTGCGCGCCGTCACCCTCGCCCGCCTCGCCCCGCTGCCCGGCGAGCTGCTGTGGGACGTCGGCGCCGGCTGCGGCTCGATCGGCATCGAGTGGCTGCGCGCCCATCCGCAGTGCCGCGCCATCGCCCTGGAGGCCGACGAGGGCCGCCAGGCGCACATCCGCCACAACCGCGACGCCCTCGGCGTGCCGCACCTGCAGCTGGTCGCCGGCAGCGCGCCGCAGGCGCTGGCCGGCCTGCCGGCGCCGGAGGCGGTGTTCATCGGCGGCGGCGTCACCGTGCCCGGCGTGCTGGAAGACTGCTGGGCGGCGCTCAAGCCGGGGGGACGGCTGATCGCCAACGCCGTCACCCTGCAGAGCGAGGCGCGGCTTATCGACTGGCACGCCCGCCACGGCGGCGAGCTGCTGCGCCTGCACATCGCCCACGCCAAGCCGCTGGGCAACTTCGACACCTGGCGCCAGGCGCTGCCGATCACCCTGCTCTGCGTGCGCAAGCCCGTCGAGGCCGGCGATGCGTGAGGAAACCCCGGAACAGCCGCGCCCTCTGCGCACCGGCCTGACCACCGGCAGCTGCGCCACCGCCACCAGCCTGGCCGCCGCGCGCCTGCTGCTGGGCGGCGAAGCCTGCGACGCGGTGGAGATCGTCCTGCCCAAGGGCCAGCGGGTCAGCATGCGCCTGGAGTTCTGCCGGCCGTGCGCCGGCGGCGCCGAGGCCGGCACGCTCAAGGACGGCGGCGACGACCCGGACGCCACCCACGGCGCGCTGATCAGCGCCCGCGTGGCGCTCGATCCGCGTCCTGGCGTGCGCTTCCACGCCGGCCCCGGCGTCGGCACCGTCACCCGCCCCGGACTGGTGCTGGCGGTCGGCGAGCCGGCGATCAACCCGGTGCCGCGACAGATGATGACCGAACACCTGAGCGCGCTGGCCGCCGAGCGCGGCTATGCCGGCGGCTTCGAGGTCACCGTCTGCGTGGCGAACGGCGCGGAAATCGCGCTGAAGACCATGAATCCACGGCTGGGCATCCTCGGCGGCATCTCCATCCTCGGCACCACCGGCATCGTCCGCCCGTTCTCCTGCTCGGCCTACATCGCCTCCATCCACCAGGCCATAGACGTGGCCCGCGCCAACGGCCTGCAGCATCTGGCTGCCTGCACCGGCAACGCCAGCGAGGACGCCATGCGCGGCCACTACGGCCTCGACGACAGCGCGCTGATCGAGATGGGCGACTTCGCCGGCGCGGTGCTCAAGCACCTGCGCCGCGCCCCGGTGGCGCGCCTGACCCTGTGCGGCGGCTTCGGCAAGATCAGCAAGCTGGCCGCCGGGCACCTCGACCTGCACAGCCGCCGCTCCAGCATCGACCTGCCGCAACTGGCCGACTGGGCCGCCGAACTGGGCGCCGACGGCGCGCTGCAAGACGCCATGCGCGCCGCCAACACCAGCCAGCAGGCACTCGCCCTGGCCGCTGCCGCCGGCATCGCCCTGGGCGATGCGGTGTGCGCCCACGCGCTGGCCTTCGCCCGCTCGATAGTCCCGGCCGAGGTGCGCCTGGAAGTCTTCGCCATCGACCGCCAGGGCCGCTTCGTCGGCCGGGCGCTGGAGTCCGCATCGTGAACAAGCGCATCCTGCTGCTCGGCGGCATCGGCGAGGCGCTGGCCATCGCCCGCCAGCTACCGAGCGACGCCATCTACAGCCTCGCCGGCCTCGGCAAGGTGCCGACCGACCTGCCCTGCCAGGTGCGCGTCGGCGGCTACGGCGGCGCCGAGGGGCTGGCGCGCTTCATCGCGGCTGAGGGCATCGGCCTGCTGATCGACGCCACCCACCCCTACGCCGCACAGATCAGCCGCAACGCCGCCCGCGCAGCGCAGCTCGCCGGCATCCCCTGCTGGGCCCTGCGCCGCCCCGGCTGGCAGACCGGCCCCGGCGACGACTGGCGCGAGGTGGCGGACTGGGCGGAACTGACCGCCGCCCTCGCCCCCTTCCGCCGCCCGCTGTTCACCCTCGGCCGCGAACCGCTGGAACACCTCCACGAAATCCCCGCCCACCAGCACTGGACCGTGCGCTGCCTCACCGCCCAGCCGCCCGCACCGCGCGCCGAAATCCTCGGCGCCCGCGGCCCCTTCGCACTCGACGACGAACGCGCGCTGATGGCACGCATCGACTGCGACGTGCTGATCAGCAAGAACAGCGGCAGCCAGGCCACCGAGCACAAGCTGCAGGCCGCCCGCGAGCGGGGGATTCCGGTGCTGGTGTTGAAGAGGCCGGAGTTGCCGAAGGTGGAGTGGGAATTTGGGAGTGGGGAGGCGTTGCTGGTGGGGTTGGCGGAAGGAGGTTGGCGGTGATGTGTGGTTATCACGACAGTGTAGGGTGGAAAACGACCGTAGGTCTTTTCCACCGGGTACTGCGGGGCATGTGACGGTAGAAAACGCTGTGAGGTTTTCTACCCTACGAGCTAGTTCGTTTCATTTCAGTTTTACGGCACCTCGCTCACATCGATTCCCGCTCTAGCAATAAAATCAATAGCAGATTTTTGCTTTAGCTTTTTCAAGCCGCTAATGATTTTTGGGGCAATGAAACTTTTACCATCCAGATAGATAGCAAACTCAGAAACATCATCTCCACCATTCTCATACTGCTCACGTAAACCATCATATTCTTCGGAATAGCAATGACGACCACCTACGTCAGCAAGAGCAAGCAGGGCGCTCATTTCCCGTATCGAATATTCAGCACGAAGAAGCAGATATAAATCGCGATCCAGACCAGCGCCAGACAACATTGCATCACGCCAACCTAGACCACTAGAATCAGCTGTTGCCCTGATTCGAAGCTCAAGAAATCGAGAAATCTTCTCTGCCGAAATATCCTTCAGCGGAATCTCATCACCTATATTTGCTGCAAACTCCCTATGAGATTTAATCACATCTATAATCTCAGAAAGACCTCTCAGGCTTACCCCATATCTCTTGCTGATATCATTTTTTATTTCTCGAAATGCAGGGGCACTCCACTCTGACTTTTTGGGAAGTTCCTTAGATATACGTTCAATCACAGCTCTAGAGGCGAATCTCGTGTATGTTCCTGTGCGGTATTCATCAGAGAGAAGCTCAGTGAGACCCTCTGCGTCTTTAATACCATTTGAGAGCCTACAGAAAGCAGAGTAGAACACCTCTATGTTTATCAAAGAAACGCTGTTCTCAAGATGCTTTTTGTTGCTATTGTCATAGGCATATCGAAATGTCTCTCCTGTAGGGTCAACCATTGAGAACTCACGAACCGCAGGCTCTATCAACCGAACCACCTCTGCATATCGTGGGTCGCACAAATTGGTCGCTTCCGCATACATATCCCACAGCGCAGCCAGATCATGAGTTCTCATGAGCTTGGGATCAGAAACAGTGACCTGCCCTTTTATTCTCTCAATCAACCTGATCTGCATTTTCAAAAACAGCTCTATTCTATGCCTGGCACAAAATACTATCGGATACACTATTTCATCTGGATCAAACCCTTTGGAGATGACATCTCGGCACATTGTGTGAACAGCACGCTCGAACCCTCCAGCGTAGTAGCCGGTCTCAGGCCATCCGTTCTTTCCTACGCATGCATTCAGCCCTATGTTTTCACCCCTTGAAAAAAACTCCAAAACCTTGACTCCTTTTTAAACCACGGGGAAATCCAACTGTTTATAAGGCCGCACATTGTTCAGCGGAGGAATTCTCCAACAGCTTTGGCTCGAAGCTCTATTATTAATCCGGCAACCCAATACCCCAAATCATGCTGCATACGCGATTTTGGGATGTCGGAAGTAGGAACGAATCCGCTCGGGCTTTGATTGAAGGCGCCGCATGACCGAGCGGACTCGGCCTTCCAACGCATCCCGACTTTTCAAACTTGGCCCGCTGCGCACCTGATGCTTGAGATCGCCATTCAGGTATTCGTCCGGGTTGAGCTCGGGGGCGTAGGCGAGCAGAAAGAACACCTCAATCCGTTCGCGCCGCCCCTCCAGCCAGGCTTTGACCTTCTTGCTGTGGTGCACGCGCAGGTTGTCCAAGACCAGGAAGACCTTGCGCCCGCTGGTATCCCGGATCAGTCGCCCCAGGAAGCGGATCAGCACGACCGCTGTCATGGTTTCCCGGTACAGCATGAAGCGCAGCTTGCCCCGGTTGGTCACCGTCGAAATCATGTTCGTGGCAAAGCGGCTTCCGCTGACTTCGCGTACGGGCGTCCGCCCTGCCGGGGCGTAGCTGCGCCCTGCATGACTGTCGCTGCGCAGGCCGGTTTCATCGCCCCAGTGGATCTCGCCGCCCTCGGCCTTGGCGCGCTGCTCGATCTTCGGATACTCGGTTTCCAGCCAGCGCTTTATCGCCTCGGGCTTCTGCTGGTAGGCGCGCTTCAACGGGCGTTGTGGGGTATAGCCCCAACGCTTGAGGTATTCACCGACTGTCCGGATAGGCATCTGAAAGCCGCAGTGCAGGGCGATCAGGGCGCGCACCGCATCACGCGTCCAGAGCGCGAAGTCCAGCTTCAACTGATCCGGCATGGTGTCGAGCAACAGGGTGCGAATCAGTGACTCCTGCTCGGAGGACAGGCTGCGTCGCTCCCCCGGCAGCGATCCGCGCTGGCCACCTTCGATCGCGGCCTCTTTGCCCTGGTGCTCCGCGATCGCGACCCAATGCGCCACCGTGCGCAGATGAACGCCAACGGCTTCGCCGATGGCTCTGTAGGTATACCCCTGCTCGCGCATGCGTAGGGCGATAGCGCGTTTTTCGCGCTGTTCCAAGGGGCTGAGGCTTCGTGCGTCGCTGGTCATGGTGAAAAACGCTGATTATGCCCTATTGTATTGCCGGATTAATATGGTCCAGTGACTGCTTTCATCTCTTGTCCGCAGCAGCTAGAAACCCACCCATTTCTTGATCGTTCCCACGCTCCGCGTGCGAACGCAGCCAGTGACGCTCTGCGTCCCAGAAGCGGATGCGGAGCGTCCAGTGATAATGGCTCCCACGCAGAGCGTGGGAGCCATCACATCAAGCGCTGAGCGCGAGTCAGAACCGCTACGAACCGCTACGCGTCCCTCGGCCGCCCCACCACAACCCCCACCCGCATCCCGAACAGCCTGAACACGCTGTCCAGCGTCGCCACCGTGGGGTTGCCGGCATCCTGTTCGAGCTGGCGCAGGGTGCGCAGCGACAGCTTGCACATGCGCGCGAAGTCGGTCTGGTTCAGGCCGGTGACGCGCAGGCGCAGTTGGCGGATGGCGCCGCCGAAGCTCAGGGTGCCGTCGGCCAGTTGCTGGCGGATGTCGTCGAGTACCGCGCCGCGGTCTTCCGGCGGTTTCTTCATAGCAGCCCCCAGCGGCGCAGGGTGGTTTCCAGGCGGTCGAGCGGGATGGTCGGTGCCTGCCAGGTCGCCTCGGGCAGGCCCAGTTCGTGCAGCAGGTCCGGCAGGGCCAGCAGCTGGCGGGCATCGGCGCGCAGGCGCTCGAACGAGACTTCGGGGTCGGCCCAGCGCGCCAGGGCGTGGCAGGCGGCGCGCCAGTCGGTGCCCTCCAGGCGTTCGATGCCGTCGGGCCAGCGGGTCGTGCGCACCACGCCTTCGGGGTCCATGGCCATCGGCGCCAGGTCGTAGATCGGCGCCAGGTCGATGCGCTCACGGCTGCGCAGGATGGCGAAGTTGCGCCCGTGATTGTCGGTGTTGCCGAGTATCTGGTTGAGCAGGTCGCGGCGCAGGTATTCGGCGATCAGGGCGGGAATCTCCGCGCCCTGCCCGACGGCGTTCCAGGTCTGCGCCAGGCGGGCGACCACCTCGACATGCTCCAGGCGGCTGCCCGGCCGGGTCACGCCGCACAGCGAGTAGGCGGATTCGACGGCGATGCGCTCGACCCCGTGCGGGCCGATCCGGCGGTCGAAGCGCTGCATCCACAGGCTGGGCTTTTCTGCCTCCTCGAAGGCCAGCCCTTCGGCGGCAATCGTCTCGATGCCCAGACGGTTGAGCGCATGGTAGTAGCAGTATTCGCTGCGCAGTATGTCCCGGTCGGTGGCCGTCGCGCCGTTGCGCGGGAACTTGACGAACCAGTGCCGGCGCACCTCAGCGTCGGGCAGGCTGGCGTCCGGGTGGAGGTCGCCGGCGGCATCCTCGGCCAGCAGCAGCTTGGGCGCCTCGCCGCCCGCTCCCGTGGCGCCGCCGATGGCCGCGCCGCGCTCGTAGGCGTAATCGAGGAAGCGGATGTCGCGGCGGATCACTTCCTCGCGGGGGAAGCCGGCCGCTACGCAGGGGGCGGCGACGGACTCCTTGACCCGCAGGTTGCCGACCGGCGCCAGGGTGCAGCGCTGCAGCAGGAAGAACTCTTCCGGCGCATCGAGGGGCAGCGCCATCCGCGCGAGGATGAGCCGCCGCGCGGCGCCGGCGGGGATGATGTCGTGCAGGAAGGCCGGCGCGATGCCGCGGTAGTCGTCCCAGCCCAGGGGCAAGGCGGCGCTCACCGCCGGGGCTTTCGGCGTGCCCAGGTCGTCGAGGTGGGCGACCAGATAGTCGGCCTCGTAGCGGGCGCTGCAGCGGCTGCGCAACCCGTCGGCGGGCGCGTCGAAGCACAGCCGCATCGCATCGTGCCATTGACCGTCGAGATGGACCTGAAGGGTGAGGGTTTCCATGTGATGGCTGGCGCCGCGCACCGTGTCTTTGGAGATGTGATGGATAGGCATCATAGTACCTATTCTGGCCATGCCCAAGGCACAAAAAGGCATTTAAATACCTATTTATGCCTTTGCGCAGCCCGGAATCGGCATTTTGATGCCCATCCAATGCCATTGCACTGAAATCCGGCCTGCCCGTTATCTTGCGTCATGGACGGCTGGCTCCAGCCGGGGCTACCGGCGGGAAACCGTGGGCATGCCCCGTGCGCTGCGGCACCGAACGCCGCGGCGGCTCGCTGTATAAGGCTCAGGCACTGCCGATGGGGTCGGTGCCGCGTCCCCGCGGATCGTAGTCGGCACGGAAAACCGGGCCGGCCATTCACTCAGGGAGAGGGGGAAACAACTTGAAGGGTGCCGTTGAAGCCGAGGCTGCGATCAGCCTCCCTGCCCGCTCGCGGAGCTGGTTCATCCAGGCTGTTCTGACAGCGATCGTCTTCATGCCGGCCTGGAAGTGGTACGGCCTTTGGCCAGGTGTCGCGCTGGCCTTGCTGTTCAACCTGCCGCTCGTGCTCGGGCCCAGCAGGATCACTATCTATCCGCATTCCAGGCGACTGGTCTTTTCATACCCGGGGTTCGGCTCCTTCAGGCGGCAAAAGGTCGTCGATCTCGCCGGGTTCTCGCGCGTTTACAGCCAGATCGACAGCTATGCCGCACGCTCCCTCCATCTGAGCGGCCCGCAGGGGGAACACCTGAAGCTGGCCAGCTTTGCGCAGAGCGTGAGGTCGGCAAACCGGCATATCGAGGAAGTTGCCGAGCTGCGGAAAAGGATCGCCAGTGCCCTGCATATCGTCGATGGCGGTGAGGCCTAGCCTCCGCCGGATGGCGCCGGCCGAGCGGCGATTGCCGTCGCAGAGCGGTTCGGCCGCATCAGGAGCGCCTCGCCACGCGCACCGTTTGCGGGCAAGATCGGGCCTTCACCTCGGGACCGCCGCGACAAGGAGCATCGCCGCCATGAACCACTCTCAAGACATCCGCCGCCTGCTGGGCATCCGCCATCCCATCGTCCAGGCGCCTATGGTCGGGGTGTCCACGCCGCAACTGGCCGCCGCGGTGTCCAATGCCGGGGCGCTGGGCTCCATCGGTCTCGGCGCCAGCAGCGCGGCGCAGGCGCAGGAGTCGATCCGCGCCACCCGCGCGCTCACCGCCGCGCCGTTCAACGCCAACCTGTTCTGCCATTGCCCGGCGCTGGCCGATGCGGCGCGCGAGGCGGCCTGGCTGGCGCATCTGGCGCCGGTGTTCGGCGAGTTCGGCGCGCAGCCGCCGGCGGCGCTGAGCGAGGCCTACCGCAGTTTCCTGGCCAGCGAGGACACCCTGGAGGTGCTGCTGCGCGAGCGGCCGGCGGTGGTCAGCTTCCATTTCGGCCTGCCGCCGGCCGAGTGGATTCGCGCCCTCAAGAGCGCCGGGATGGTCACTCTGGCCTGCGTCACCAGCCTGGAGGAAGCGGCGCTGGCCGAGCAGGCGGAAGTCGATGCGCTGGTGGCCCAGGGCGCCGAGGCCGGCGGGCATCGCGGGGTGTTCGAGCCCGAGGGCGACCTGCTGCTCGGCACCTTCGCGCTGGTCCGGCTGCTGGCGGGCGCCACCCGTCTGCCGCTGATCGCCGCCGGCGGGATCATGGACGGCGCGGGCATCGCCGCCGCCCTGCGCCTGGGCGCGGCGGCGGTGCAGATGGGCACCGCCTTCGTCCTCTGCCCGGAATCCTCGGCCAACGCCCAGTACCGGGCGGCGCTGGGCAGCGAGCGGGCGCGCCACACGCGGATCAGCGCGGCGATCTCCGGGCGCCCGGCGCGAGGGATGGTCAACCGGCTGTTCGACGTGCTGGACGCCAAGGGCGCCCCCACCCTGCCCGACTACCCCATCGCCTACGAGGCCGCCAAAGCGCTGGTCGCCGCCGCCGGCGCCCGGGGCTGCCACGACTTCGCCGTGCAGTGGGCTGGCCAGGGCGCGCCGCTGGCGCGGGCCATGCCGGCGGGCGAGCTGGTCGAGACACTGGTGCGCGAGCTTGGGGAGGCATGCCCTCAGCCAACCTATTCCGCCCCCTAGCGGGTACACTGCGGTGAGCAACGGGCTCGCGACAGCGGCGAGCCCGTCCCCCGCAAGCCACCCATGGAGCACAACATGCAGGCCAAGAACGCATTGAGTGACGAACTGGTAACCCGGATGGAAGACAGGATTCCGGTCATGGCCGAAGGCGCCGTGAATAGCGCGTACATCAACGCACTGGCAGCCGGCAGGAGCGTGGTGGAGGTCATGGGCGGCCTGCTCGTCGAGACCACGGCCGACGGCAGTCACAAGGTGATCCGCCCGGCCAAACCCAAGCACAAGGTAAGTCTTGGGGGAGTCATCAAGGTACGGCGTTGTTCATGAGCATTCCCCGGCTGAGGGTCTTCGCCGGTCCCAACGGCTCCGGCAAGAGCACCATGAAAAGCGCTATTCCCGCTCATCTGATCGGCATTTACATCAATCCCGATGAAATCGAAAAAGCCGCGCGGGAGAGCAACCGCCTGGATTTCGCCGACTTCCAGCTGCATGTCGAAGGCGAGGAAGTCCTCGAGTTCCTGCGCCAGCACCGGCTGATCGACGCTGCCCGGCTGGGAGAGGAAGTCTCCCGCATAGGCTTCAGCCACAACGGGCTGGACCTTCGAGCGGTAGCGATGAACTCCTACTTCGCATCGGTGTTCGCCGACTACATCCGCCACAAGCTGCTTGAAGCCCGGTTGTCCTTCACCTTCGAGACGGTCATGTCCAGCGACGACAAAGTGGCATTCATGCGCAAAGCCAGCGCGCTCGGCTACCGCACCTACCTGTATTTCGTCGCGACCGAAGACCCTGAAATCAACATCAACAGGGTCAGGAACCGGGTCGCAGCTGGCGGACACCCGGTTCCGACCGAAAAGATCGTCCAGCGCTATGGGCGCTGCCTTGGTCTTTTGCCATCGGCCGTTGCGGCATCGAACCGGGCCTACATCTTCGACAACTCCGGCGCCGACCTGCTCCTGCTCGCCGAAGTCACCGATGGTACCGACCTTGAATTCAAGGTTGAGGAAATCCCCGACTGGTTCATGAGCGCCTATGTCGAGAAGGTGCAATAGATCCTCGCCGCTCAGCACAAAAACGCCCGCGGACCGTCACCGGCCGCGGGCGTTTTCATGGGCGAGCAGCTGTCAGGCGACGCGCAGGTTGCCCACGCAGGTCAGCCGCCGCAGCACCGCGGAGTCCGGCCAGCGCTTGAGCAGGCGCACCACCAGGCAGGTGAACAGCGGCTCGCAGAGCACCAGCGGCGCGTAGGCGGCGGCGAACAGCAGCCAGTTGTCCAGCGCCAGCGGCTCCTCGCCGATGGCCAGCCAGAAGCCGACCATGGCCACCACGCCGCCGTAGTAGACGGTATCGAAGCGCACCACGGACTGCCAGTCCAGGCGGCGCGACTGGCTGTCGAACAGGCGGCGACCGAACAGGCCGTGGGCGGCGATCAGCGGCAGCATCAAGGACAGCGAGTTGACGCCCAGGTGGACCAGATCCTGCGGGTCGAACACCAGCCCCTGCAGCAGCAGGCCGAGGGCGAAGCCGAACAGGGTGGGCAGGAAGCCGAAGACGAAGTAGATCGCCGAGGCGCCGATGAAGTGCAGCTCCGAGACTCCGGCCGGGACGTGGTAGGCCTGCATGAACAGCGAGAAGAACACCGCCGCTAGCAGGGTCTTGGCGATCTGGTCGAGGCGACCGATCCAGCGCGGAGCGTAGATCAGCAAGGTGGCGATGGCGGCCGCGTGGCCGTAGAGCACTTTGGCGGCGTTCAGCGCGCCGGGTTCGATATGCATCGGACTCCCTCCGAGGGATGCGTGGGTCGAGTGGCCGCCTGGGCGGCCGGTGGTGCCGGCAGGTCTCCTGGCTGGCGGGTCGTCGCCCTTGCGCGCCTTCCCGGTCCGTGGACCAGTGGCCTGTTGCGCAAGCGCTCGCCGCTTACAGTTGCGGGGGCAGCACGGGAATCGCCCGCGAGCGGGCTCACCCGTTTCCCTGTTGTCTCCGCCGCGACGCGACGGAACCGGACTCGTGGGGCGCGGCGGCGTTGGGCCGCCGTGCCGGATCTGAAGTCGCCCGGACGCGGGCGTGCGGGGATGGCGATCGGTAGAAAATCGCTGCGCGGGTTTTCTACCCTACCGGGCTCGTGAGCTTGGGCGCGGAGGGCATGGTGGAAAAGACCTGCGGTCGTTTTCCACCCTACGGGGTGCTGGCAGGCGTGGCGTAGGGTGGGCAACTCGCGCAGCGATTGCCCACCGCCAGCTGCCACGCTGGACAAGGCTGGGCCGTTGTCCACCCCACGCCGGACCTTCCCTTGCGCGATGCTCATGCCAGCGGGATCTCGTCGATATGCCGGTATTCGGCGCCCAATGCCGCCGCCAGCGCCCTCGCCCGCCCGAGGCGCAGCGGGCCGCTCTCGATGTCGATCAGCAGCGCCGGGCAGGCGGCGGGCGCCAGCGCCGGCAGCTCGCGCAGGCGGCCGTCGGTGAGCAGCCAGAGCTGCTGGCGCTCGCCGGGATGGCGGCGTTGCCGGCGCGCCAGCCATTCGCCGGCCTCGGCCAGCGCGGCGGGCAATGGCGTGCCGCCGCCGGCGCCGAGCTGCTGCAGCCAGTGCCGCGCGGCCTGCGGGGCACGCTGGCCCTGGCAGAACCAGCGCGGTTTTGCGCCGTCCGCCTGCAGCAGGGCCAGTGCCACGCGGCGGCGGCACGCCTGGTCGAGCAGTTCGGCGAGCAGGCCCTTGGCGCGGCGCAGGGCGCCGTGGCGGCGGGTCGAGGCCGAGGCGTCGACGACGATCAGCCATAGCGCTGGCGCAGCACTCACGCGGCTGCGGTAGTGCAGTTCGGCGCGCGAGCGCGGCCGGCCGCGCTGCAGGCTGCGCGGCCAGTCGATGCGGCCGGGGCCGGACGCACCGGCGCGGCCACGCGGGGTCGGCTGGGGCTTGTCCCGGTGTCTGGCATCCGCGCCCCGGGCGGGTTGCGGGCGGATGCTCAGGGCTTTTTTGGCCAGCGCGGCGGCGCGCGGCGCTCGCCGATGGCCACCGGCTGCGCCGGCAACTCGCCCCACTGGCCTTCGCCGGGGTCGCGCTCGCCACTCTGACCGCCCGCATCGTTCTGCGGGGCGGCGGCGCTATCGTTCGACTGCGGCGGTGGCGCGGCGGCCGGGCCGTGCGGATGGCGATGGCGCAGCACGAAGTCCTGCACGGTGTCGATGTCCTCCGGGGCGATGGCCGCGGCGCCGCGCCAGGCGGCGTGGGCACGGGCGGCGCGCAGCCAGACCAGATCGCCGCGCAGGCCGTCGATGCCGGCGGCGTAGCAGCGTGCGGCGATGGCTTCCAGCGCTGCATCGTCCAGCGGGATCGCTTCCAGCGACTTGCGGGCCTGCCGGCAGCGCGCCTGCAGCGCGTCCTGCGCCGCCTGCCAGCGGGCGCGGAAAGTCTCGGGGTCGCGGTCGAAGTCCAGGCGGCGGCGGACGATCTCGGTGCGCTCGGCCGGCAGCGGTGTGCCGCCAAGGCTGACGGCGAGGCCGAAGCGGTCGAGCAGCTGCGGGCGCAGCTCGCCCTCCTCCGGGTTCATGGTGCCGATCAGCACGAAGCGCGCGGCGTGGCGGTGCGAGATGCCATCGCGCTCGACGTGGTTGACCCCGCTGGCCGCCACGTCGAGCAGCAGGTCGACCAGATGGTCGGCCAGCAGGTTGACCTCGTCGACGTAGAGCACGCCGCCATGGGCGCGCGCCAAGAGGCCCGGCGCGAAGCGCGCGCGACCCTCGCCGAGTGCGGCGTCCAGATCGAGGGTGCCGACGATGCGTTCCTCGGTGGCGCCCAGCGGCAGGGTGACCAGCTGGCCGGCCTCCAGCAGCTCGGCCACGCCGCGCGCCAGGGTCGACTTGGCCATGCCGCGCGGGCCTTCGATCAGCACGCCGCCGATGGCCGGATCGACCGCCGCCAGGCACAGCGCCAGCTTCAGCGCGTCGGCACCGACCACCGCGGCCAGCGGGAAGTTCACGGGTTCATGCATGGGACATCCTCGTGGCGGCCATCAGCCGTCCTCCTCACAGTCGAGCAGCAGGTTTTCCAGCGCCTCGCGGTATTCGCCCGGCTCTTGCCAGAGGCCGCGCTGCTGGGCATCGAGCAGGCGCTCGGTCATCTCGCGCAGCGCCGCTGGGTTGTGCTGGCGGACGAATTCGCGGGTATCGGCGTCGAGCAGGTAGGCATCGGTGAGCATCTGGTACTGGTGGTCGTCGATCAGCTCGCTGGTGGCGTCGAAGGCGCACAGGTAGTCGACCGTCGCCGCCAGCTCGAAGGCGCCCTTGTAGCCGTGGCGCTTGATGCCGGCGATCCACTTGGGATTGGCGGCGCGCGCGCGCACCACGCGGTTGAGTTCTTCCTTGAGGGTGCGGATGCGCGGGTTGTCCGGCTGGCTGTGGTCGCCGTGGTAGCTGGCCACCGGGGCGCCGCCGAGGGTTTCCGCCGCAGCGAGCATGCCGCCCTGGAACTGGAAGTAGTCGTTGGAGTCGAGCAGGTCGTGCTCGCGGTTGTCCTGGTTGTGCAGCACCGCCTGCAGCGCGCCGAGGCGCCGCTCCAGCGCGGCGCGGGCCGGCACGCCGTCGCCACCGGCGCCGTAGGCGTAGCCGCCCCAGGTCAGGTAGACCTCGGCCAGATCGGCGCGGCTGTCCCAGGCGCCCTCAGCGATGGCCTGCTGCACGCCGGTGCCATAGCCGCCGGGGGCGGCGCCGAACACCCGCCAGCCGGCGCGGCGGCGCGCCTCATCCAGGCCCAGCCCCTCGGCAGCCAGCTCGGCGCTCTCGCGGCGCACCCGCGCGGCCAGCGGGTTGAGGTCTTCCGGCTCGTCCAGCGCGGCCACCGCCAGCACCGCGGCGTCGAACAGGCGCAGCAGGTTGGCGAAGGCGTCGCGGAAGAAGCCGGAGACGCGCAGGGTGACGTCGACCCGCGGGCGGTCGAGCAGCGACACCGGGAGGATCTCGAAGTCCTCGACCCGCCCGCTGCCGGCCTGCCACACCGGGCGCACGCCGAGCAGCGCCATGGCCTGGGCGATGTCGTCGCCGCCGGTGCGCATGGTCGCGGTGCCCCACACCGACAGGCCGAGGCGGGTCAGGTGCTCGCCGTGGTCCTGCAGATGGCGCTCCAGCAGCAGGCTGGCGGACTGGAAGCCGAGCCGCCAGGCGGTGGGCGTGGGCAGGTTGCGCACGTCCACCGAATAGAAGTTGCGCCCGGTGGGCAGTACGTCGAGACGGCCGCGACTCGGCGCGCCGCTCGGCCCCGGCGGCACGAAACGGCCGTCCAGCGCGGCGAGCAGCCCATTGATCTCCGCCGCGCCGCAGGCGTCGAGCAGCGGCGCGACGCGCTCGCGTAGCTCGGCGAGCACCTGCGCGCTGGCCGCGCCGGGCGCTTCCCGTTCGCCGTCGATCAGCTGCAGGGCGAGCAGCTCCAGGCGCTCGCGAGTGTCGCCAGCGGTACGCCACGCATCGCTGCATAGATCGGCGAGAGCATCCGGACGCGGCCCGCTCCACGCCTCGCCGGGATCGCCGGCCAGCGGGTCCCAGCCCAGCGCCAGATCTTTGGCCAGCGCGCGCAGCAGGCTGGCGTTGCCGCCCTGCCCGTCGCCGCGCGGCACACGCAACAGCGCCAGCAGGGTGTCGCGGCGCAGGCGTCCCGTGGGCGACTCGCCGAACACATGCAGGCCGTCGCGGATCTGCGATTCCTTGAGGTCGCACAGGTAGGCGTCGAGCTGCGGCAGCCAGCTGTCCGGGTCGTCGCTGAGCTGCAGGTTCAGCTCGCGGTCCAGCGCGGTGACGCGCACGGTGGCGAGGATCTCGCCGCGCAGCTGCTCGGCGCGGCGCGGGTCGAGCTGGCTGGCCTCGTAGTATTCGTCGGCCAGGTGCTCCAGATCACGCAGCGGGCCGTAGCTCTCGGCGCGGGTCAGCGGCGGCATCAGATGATCGACGATCACCGCCTGGGTGCGGCGCTTGGCCTGCGCGCCCTCGCCGGGATCGTTGACGATAAAGGGGTAGATATTCGGCAGCGCGCCGAGGATCGCATCCGGCCAGCACGCGGCGGACAGGCCGACGCCCTTGCCCGGCAGCCATTCGAGGTTGCCGTGCTTGCCGACGTGGACCACGGCGTCGGCGCCGTAGGCCTCGCGCAGCCAGAAGTAGAAGGCCAGGTAGCCGTGCGGCGGCACCAGCAGCGGATCGTGGTAGATCGCCGCCGGATCGAGCTGGTAGCCGCGCACCGGCTGGATGCCGACGAAGGTCAGGCCCAGGCGCAGGCCTGCGACCATCATCCGCCCGCCGCGGAACATCGGGTCGCCTTCCGGTTCGCCCCAGCGCTCAAGCACCGCCTGCTGGTTGGCTTCAGGCAGGCGCTCGAACAGGCGCTGATAGTCGGCCAACGCCAGGCTCTGGTGGCAGGGGCGCAGGTCGAGGCTGTCAAGATCGTTGCTCACCCCGCCGAGCAGGGCGTGGATCAGCGCCGTGCCGGAGTCCGGCAGCCCGGCCAGCGGATAACCGGCGTTTTGCAGCGCACGCAGGATATTCAGCGCCGCCGCCGGGGTGTCGAGGCCGACGCCGTTGCCGATGCGCCCGTCGCGGGTCGGGTAGTTAGCCAGCACCAGGGCGATGCGCTTGGCGGCGTTGGCCTTGCGCGCCAGGTTCACCCAGCGCCGCGCCAGTTCGGCGACGAAGTCCATGCGCTCGCCGTCGGCCTGGTAGCAGACCACATCGCTCTGGCTGCGCTCGCTGCGCCAGGCCAGGCCCTTGAAGCTGATCGGCCGGGTGACGATGCGCCCGTCCAGCTCGGGCAGCGCCACGTGCATGGCCAGGTCGCGCGGGCCGAGGCCCTGCGGGTTGTCCTGCCAGCGCGGGCGGTTGTCCAGCGCGCAGATCGCCTGCAGCACCGGCACGTCGCGGCGGAACGGGCGCAGCGCCGGGCGCTCCGGGCTGGACAGGGCAAAGCCGGTGGTATTGAGGATCAGCGCCGCGTCGCTCTCGTCCAGCCAGTTCTCGACCTGCGCCAGGCAGGCCGGCTCCTTGAGGCTGGCCACGGCGATCGGCAGCGGATTGAGGCCCTGGGCGACGAGACGCGCGCAGAACTCGTCGACGAAGGCGGTGTTGGCCGCCTGCAACTGCGCGCGATAGAACAGCAGTGCCGCCACCGGCGCGCCGGTTTGCCAGTCGTCCCGCCACAGCGCCGGGGTGCCGCTGCCGTGGCGCGGGTGGTAGACGCTGATACGCGGCAGCGCCTGCGGCTCGTGCCATGCCTGCGCGTGCCCCAGCCAGCGGTCGGCGAGGAAGCGATACAGCTGGCGGGCGTTGTCCAGCCCGCCCTGGCGTAGGTACTGCCAGGCGCGCTCGGCGTCCTCCCTGGACACCGTGCTCAGGCGGCTCAGCTCCGGGTCGGGGCGGTCGTCGCCGGGCACCAGGATCAGCGTGGCGCCGGCCTCGCCCAGCTCGACCAGTCGCTCGATGCCGTAGCGCCAGTAGCCCACCCCGCCGTGCAGCGAGAGCAGGATCACCCGCGCATGGCGCAGTACGTCCTCGACGTAGAGGTCGACCGAGGCGTGGTTGCGCAGCTGGGCGGGGTTGGCCAGACGCAGGCTCGGGTAGCCGCCCGCCAGCTCGCCGGCGGCCGCGGCCAGCAGCGTCAGGTTGGAGTCGCCGCTGCACAGGATGACCAGCTCGGCCGGGGTCTGGCCGAGGTCGGCGATGCTGTCGTCGGGGACGAAGCCGCCGGGCTGGGTGCGCAGGAGGTGCATGGCTCGGGCGGGCGCCTCAGCGGGTCAGCGCGGCGCGCAGCTCGGCGTCGATGACCGCCTCGTTGAGATCCTGGCCGATGATCACCAGCCGGGTGATCATCGGCTCATCGGCGCGCCAGGCGCGGTCGAAGTGCCGGTCGAAGCGCTGGCCGACGCCCTGCACCAGCAGGCGCATGGCCTTGCCCGGCACGGCGACGAAGCCCTTCACGCGCAGCACGGCGTGGCGCTGCACCAGCTCGGCGAGCGCGGCGAGCAGCAGGCGCTCGTCGACTTCCGGCAGCTCGACGCCGAAGGCGTCGAACTCGTCGTGGTCGTGGTCCTCGCCGTCGCCGTGGTCGTGGTGGCCGGGGCGGGCGTCGATGTGCAGCTCGGCCTCGGCGCCGATGCCCAGCAGCACGTCCAGCGGCAGGCGGCCCTGCTGCGCCTCGACGATCTTCACCGCCGACGGCAGCTCCTCGGCGACCTCGGCGCGCACCGCGGCCAGTGCCTCGGCATCGAGCAGGTCGGTCTTGTTCAGCACCACCAGGTCGGCGCAGGCCAGCTGGTCCTCGAACAGCTCGTGCAGCGGCGACTCGTGGTCGAGGTTGGGATCGGCGCGGCGCTGGGCGTCCACCTGCGCGGGGAAGGCAGCGAAGGTGCCGGCGGCCACGGCTGGGCTGTCGACCACGGTAACCACCGCATCCACCGTGCAGGCGTTGCGGATTTCCGGCCAGTTGAACGCCTGCACCAGCGGCTTGGGCAGCGCGAGGCCGCTGGTTTCGATGAGGATGTGGTCGAGGTCGGCGCGGCGCGCCACCAGTTCGCGCATCACCGGGAAGAACTCTTCCTGCACGGTGCAGCACAGGCAGCCGTTGGCCAGCTCGAAGACGCGGCCCGCCGCCTCCTCCTCGCTGCAGCCGATGGCGCACTGCTTGAGGATCTCGCCGTCGATGCCCAGCTCGCCGAACTCGTTGACGATCACCGCGATGCGCCGACCTTGCGCGTTGTCCAGCAGATGGCGCAGCAGGGTGGTTTTGCCCGAGCCGAGGAAGCCGGTGACGATGGTGACGGGAAGTTTGCTCAAGGATTTCATGCGCGGCCCTGCCTGGCTGGCGGGGGCATGACGAGACGCCGCCGGGCGCACGCGCGCCGGTCGGTCGGATTCGCCACCGGATCACCCCGCCCGGTTGTCGTGAAGGTCCGGAAACGCTCCGCGAGGCGGGGCGCTTCCTTCGAGGCAGGTCTCCTGGCTCACGGTGGGCGCCTGTGGCGCCGTCCCCTCGCCTTCCCGCGTGAGCAGTGGCGTCGTGAGGGGATTCGTACCGTTTACAGTTGCGGGGGCAGCCGCGGTGTCGCACCGCGTTCCCTCTTAGCTCCGGCCCAGACCGGAGAACCTCGGGGCGGCAAGGCTACGCAGGGTGCGCGCGGGGGTCAATGGCGGTGACCGGTGATGCCGGCAGCCAGACGTGGCAACTCGCGCAGCGATTGCCTGCCGGGCAGGTCGGCGCCGGGGACTCGGCAGAAGATCGTTGCGCGAGTCTTCCACCCTGCGCCGCGTCCACCGGCGGTGGTGCGATTGACGCCGTGCGCGGCGGCGTGCTGTTGTAAAAAAGCGTTCCGCCTGGGCGGCCGCCCTCGAAAAACCATCCCCTGCCGCGATCCGGCTCGCTTCGTCCGTCAACGTCCATGCCCTCAGCATTCTTCCCCTCTTGCTCCGATTCCCGATCTGCCCGGCTGCTGGTCGCCGGCTTCGGTTGCCGGCGCGGCTGTGGCGCCGAGGAGCTGCAGCGCCTTCTGGCGGGCAGCCTGCGAGAATGCGGACTGAACGTCGCCGATCTGCACGCCCTGGCGAGCCTCGACGGCAAGCTCGGCGAGCCGGGCCTCGTCGTCCTGGCCGAGCAGTTGGGACTGCCGCTGCACGGCCTCTGCGTGGAGCGGTTGCGGGAGTACGAGCCGCGGCTGACCAGCCACTCCGCAGCCGCCCGGCGCATCACCGGCTGCGCCGGGGTGGCCGAGGCCAGCGCCCTGGCGCTCGCCGAGGCGCTGGGCGGAGCGCCCGCCAAGCTGCTGATCGCCAAGCGGCGCAGCGCCAACGCCACCTTCGCCCTGGCGCACGTCGCCGCCCCTTCCCACCTGGAGCATCCATGACCGTCTTCTTCATCGGCGCCGGCCCCGGCGATCCGGACCTCATCACCGTACGCGGCCAGCGGCTGATCCGCAGCTGCCCGGTGATCCTCTACGCCGGCTCGCTGGTGCCGGAGGCGGTGCTGGAGGGGCACAGCGCCCATACCGTGGTGAATACCGCCGAGCTGGAGCTGGCGCAAATCGTTGACCTGCTGGCCGAAGCCCACGGGCGCGGCGAGGACGTGGCGCGCGTGCATTCGGGCGATCCATCGCTGTACGGCGCCATCGGCGAGCAGATCCGCCACCTGCGCCGGCTGGGCATTCCCTACCAGATCGTCCCCGGCGTCACCGCCACTGCCGCCTGCGCGGCGCTGCTCGGCTGCGAGCTGACCCTGCCCGAGGTGTCGCAGACGCTGATCCTCACCCGCTACGCCAGCAAGACGCAGATGCCGGCAGGCGAAGCGCTCGGCGATCTGGCTCACCACCGCGCGACCATGGCCATCCACCTGGGCGTGCGCCAGCTGCCGCAGATCGTCGCCGAACTGCTACCCCACTACGGCGCCGACTGCCCGGTCGCGGTGGTGCACCGGGCCAGCTGGCCGGATCAGGACTGGGTGCAGGGCACCCTGGCCGATATCGTCGCCAGGGTCGCCACGAAGGACTTCCGGCGCACCGCGCTGATCCTGGTCGGCCGGGTGCTGACCGCCGAGGACTTCGCCGACTCCTCGCTGTATTCGGCGCACTGACGCTGCCCGCAGGCTCCCCGCCGCCGGCAAACGCTGGGCGCCCTGCGCCTTCCGATGAATATCCGCCCGCAGTAGCGCGGACTTTCCGCAGGGCAGCGTCCATGGCGCGGGATCGCCCTGCCGATTCCCCTCAGTCGCCGCCGCTCCGTCCCGGCAGCGCCGCCACTTCCGCCAGCGCCAGGCTGCCGAAGGCGGCGCTGGCGTCCACGTAGCGCAGCGCCGATTTCACATCCTTCCAGCCGACGTATTCCATCAGCGCCTTGAGGTCCCAGCCGCTGGCGCTGGCCCAGGTGGCGAAGCCGCGGCGCAGCGAGTGGCTGCTGTAGCGTTCGGCGTCGAGGCCGGCGCGGCCCAGCGCCTGGCGCAGCAGCGGGATCACGCTGTTGGCGTGCAGCCCTGCCTCGCCCAGTCGCCCCCAGCGGTCGATGCCACGAAACACCGGCCCTTCCAGCAGTCCGGCGCTGGCGATCCACGCCTGATAGGCCTGCACCGGGCACAGGCGGCGCAGCGCCGGTGCCCGGTAGTGGGTGCCGAGGTTGTCGCGGTCGCCCTTGCTGCGCGGCAGGTACAGGCTCATGCCGACGCCGGGCTGCACGCGGATGTCCTGCACCTGCAGGCGGCACAGTTCGTCGCTGCGGAACCCGCGCCAGAAGCCCAGCAGGATCAGCGCCGCATCGCGCCGGCTACGCAGCAGCGCGGTGCGATCGCCGGCCGCCTCGGCCTGCCGGGCTTCCTCTTCCAGCGTTTCCACCACCTGCTGCAGGTCGCGCAGCTGCAGCGGCTCGGCCTGCTTCTCGCGGGCCGGATGCAGGGCACGGATGCCGCGCAGGGTCTGGCGTACCAGCGGCGCCTTGGTCGGGTCGGGGAAGCCCTGGCTGTTGTGCCACTGGGCCAGCGCCGAGAGGCGCAGCTTCAGGGTGTTCAGCGACAGCTGGCCGGCATGGGCAGCCAGGTAGCGCGCCACGCTTTCGGCGGTGGCCGGCAGGAAGCCACCCCACTCCACCTCGAAGTGCTCGATGGCGGCGCGGTAGCTGCGCCGCGTGTTGTCGCGGGTGGCCGCGTGCAGGTAGCGATCCAGATCGGACATGGGGCATTTCCCGGGCCGGTGTACCGGCATGCTGCTCGAAAGACGCCATTTTCGCCGCTTAGGCGGCGTAATACCAGTATATCCCGCATCAATATTTATGGAAAAACGCGAAATTCTATTCCGTATTTGTACTGTATTTTCGTAACATGTAATACGGTACGAAATCGACGGAGCGGCACATGGCACGCGGCGGCATCAACAAGGCATTGGTTCACAAGGCGCGGCAGGCGTTGCTTGCTCGCGGCGAGCACCCGAGCATCGACGCGGTGCGCGTCGAGCTGGGTAATACCGGCTCGAAGACCACCATTCATCGCTATTTGCGGGAGTTGGACGACGAAGGCCCACTGATTCCGGATGCACGCCCCAGCCTCAGCGACGAACTGGGCGCACTGGTCGCCGGCCTGGCCGAGCGGCTGCAGGTCGAGGCCAACGCGACCCTACAGGCCGCCGAAGCCGCCTTCGCCGAGGAGCGCAGCGGCTTGCGGAACGAGCTGGAACAGGAGCGCCGCCGCTGCGCCGAGCTGGAGGCCCAGGCGGCGCAGCAGCAGCAGGCCATGGCGGCGCTGCAGGCGGAAACGCAGCAGCTGCAGGCCCGCCTGCACGAGCAGCAGCTGGAGCTGACCCGCCTCGATCAGCTGCAGAGCGACCAGCGCATCCGCCTGGAGGAGCGCGAGCGGCAGATCGCCTCGCTGGAGGACAAGCACCGCCACGCCCGCGAGGCGCTGGAGCATTACCGTGCCTCGGTGCAGGCCCAGCGCGAGCAGGAGCAGCGACGCCACGAGGCGCAGGTGCAGCAGTTGCAGGTCGAACTGCGCCAGGGCCAGCAGGCGCTGATCGTCCGCCAGGAGGAAATCCTCCAGCTCAACCGCGACAACGAGCGGCTGCTCGGCGAACTGCGCGGCGCCCATCGCGAGCGCAGCGAACTGCAGGAACAGCAGGCCCGGCTGGCTGGCCAGCAGAACGAGCTGCACGCCCAGCTGGCACGGCTGGAAACCCGCAATGCCGGTCAGCAGGAGGCGCTGGAGCGTCTGGAGCAGAGCCGCCAGGCGCTCGGCGACGAGCTGGAGCAGGCGCGGCGCCGCGAAGTCGAACAACTGCGCCAGGCCCAGCAGACGGAGCAGGCCCTGCAGGTCGCCCTGGCCCGCTGCGAGGCGGAGCTGCAGCTATTGCGTCAGGCGCGGCAGGCGGCAAGTACCGCGCCCGGCGCTGCGCAGGGGGCACAGGAGTAGCAGCCCGCAGGGTACCGCCAGTACCGCAGCGCGCGGAGCCCTCTGTCTTCGCCGCACGCAGGTGGCGGCGCGGGCGCGCACAACCGGCGCCCCCATCGCAGCCTCCGCGCCGGCGCAAGGACATGGATGCCCTGCCGCACAGTGAAATATGCAGCGGCATCCGTAGCCGTTGTACCGGCGCCGCGATAGCCCGAACGGCGCCGGGGCTGGCCTCCTGCGGGATCTCGCCCGCGTCCTCTACCCGCCCCGCGCCACACTGCGCCATCCGGTCGCTCCGGGGCGCGGGGCGCCTGTGCTATGTTGCGCGACCTGTCACCCATGCATCTTTCTGGAGCCTCCCGCATGCCGATCCGCCCCCTGACCCTGGCCGCCCTGCTGGCCTGTGCCCTGCCGGTCTTCGCGCACGACTACAAGGTCGGCGACCTGCAGATCGACCACCCGTGGTCCCGCGAGCTGCCGCCCAACGCCCCGGCGGGCGCGGCCTACTTCACCCTGCACAACGGCGCGGCGCAGGCCGACCGCCTGCTGGGCGCCAGCACACCGCGCGCCGAACACAGCGAGCTGCACAACCACGTGCATCGCGACGGGCTGATGAAGATGGAAGAAGTGCCCAGCGTCGAGGTACCGGCGCAGGGCGAGGTGCGTTTCCAGCCGGGCGGCCTGCACGTCATGCTGTTCGGCCTCAAGCAGCCGCTCAAGGCCGGCGAGCACTTCCCGCTGACCCTGGAGTTCGAGAAGGCCGGCAAGGTCGAGGTGCAGGTTCAGGTGGAAAGCGCCGAGGCCCGGGTACCGACCGGGCACGGCGAGCATGAGGGGCACGCCGGCGGGCATGGTCACGGCCAGCACTGAGCCGCGGCGGCATTAATGCAAACGGGGAGCCCATGGGCTCCCCGTTGCGTTGCGGACTACCGCTCGCCGCTGGCGACTCAGTCGGCGCGCGGGCTGCGCAAGGTGACGAACTCCTCGGCGGCGGTCGGGTGGATGCCGATGGTCTCGTCGAACAACGCCTTGGTGGCGCCGGCCTTGAGCGCCACCGCCAGACCCTGGACGATCTCCCCGGCCTCCGGGCCGACCATGTGGCAGCCCAGCACCCGGTCGCTGTCGGCATCCACCACCAGCTTCATCAGGGTGCGCTCCTGACCGTCGCCGAGGGTCAGCTTCATCGGCCGGAAGCGGCTCTCGAATACTTTCACAGCATGCCCCTGCTCGCGCGCCTGCTGCTCGCTGAGGCCGACGGTGGCGATGTTCGGCAAGCTGAACACCGCGGTGGGGATCAGCGCGTAGTCCACCGGCCGGTATTCCTCGGGGCGGAACAGCCGGCGCGCCACCGCCATGCCTTCGGCCAGCGCCACCGGGGTCAGCTGCACGCGGCCGATCACGTCGCCGATGGCGAGGATCGACGGCGCGCTGGTGCGATACTCGTCGTCCACGGCGATGAAGCCGCGCGCATCCAGGGCCACGCCGGCGTTTTCCAGCCCGAGGTCGTCGAGCATCGGCCGCCGGCCGGTGGCGTAGAACACGCAGTCGGCCTCCAGCTGGCGACCGTCGCGCAGGGTGGCGCACAGGCTGCCGTCGGCCTGACGCTCGATGCGCTCGATGTCGCTGTTGAACTGCAGGTCCAGACCCTTCTTGCCCAGCTCCTCTTCCAGATGGCAGCGCACCGCTTCGTCGAAGCCGCGCAGGAAGCGCTCGCCGCGGTACAGCAGCGTGGTCTGCGCGCCGAAACCGTTGAAGATCGAGGCGAATTCGACGGCGATGTAACCGCCGCCGACCACCAGCACCCGCCGCGGCAGCTGCGCCAGGTGGAACACCTCGTTGGAGGTGATCGCCAGCTCGCGACCGGGGATCTCCGGCACCTGCGGCCAGCCGCCGACGGCTATCAGGATGTGTTCGGCGCTGTAGCGCCGGCCGTCCACTTCCACTTCGTGGGGGCCGAGGATGCGGGTGTGGCCTTCCAGCAGGGTCACGCCGCTGTTGACCAGCAGGTTGCGGTAGATGCCGTTGAGTCGCTGGATTTCGCGGTTCTTGTTGGCGATCAGGGTCGGCCAGTCGAACTGCGCGCCGTCCAGCGACCAGCCGAAGCCGCGCGCCTGTTCCAGCTCCTCGGCGACGTGGGCACCGTAGACCATCAGCTTCTTCGGCACGCAGCCGACGTTGACGCAGGTGCCGCCCAGGTAGCGGCTCTCGGCCACCGCCACGCGGGCGCCGAAGCCGGCGGCGAAGCGGCTGGCACGCACTCCGCCGGAGCCTGCGCCGATCACAAACAGGTCGAAATCGAATGCCATGTCGAGTCTCCTTTTTCGTTGCCGGGCAGGATACCACCGGCCGAAACGAAACTGCCCCGACCGGAACGGGCGGGGCAGTTTCGCGGCGCAAGCGGAAGCGGCGGAATCAGTAGGCCTTGCCGGCCTTGTAGAGATTCTCGTAGCAGAAGTTGGTGGCCTCGATGAAGCCCTCGGCGCTGCCGCAGTCGAAGCGCTTACCCTTGAACTTGTAGGCCAGCACGCAACCGTCCTGGGCCTGACGCATCAGCGCATCGGTGATCTGGATCTCGCCGCCCTTGCCGGGCGGGGTCTGCTCGATCAGCTCGAAGATGTCCGGAGTGAGGATGTAGCGGCCGATGATCGCCAGGTTGGAGGGCGCGTCTTCCGGCTTGGGCTTCTCGACCATGGTATGCACGCGGAAGATGTCGTCGCGGATCATCTCGCCGGCGATCACCCCGTACTTGTGGGTGTCTTCCGGCGGCACTTCCTGGATGGCGACGATCGAGCAGCGGAACTGCTTGTACAGCTTGACCATCTGCGCCAGCACGCCGTCGCCGTCCATGTTCAGGCACAGGTCGTCGGCCAGCACCACGGCGAACGGCTCGTCGCCGATCAGCGGACGACCGGTGAGGATCGCGTGGCCCAGGCCCTTCATCTCGATCTGCCGGGTGTAGGAGAAGGTGCACTCGTCGATCAGACGGCGAATGCCGACCAGGTACTTCTCCTTGTCGGTGTCGCGGATCTGCTCTTCCAGCTCGTAGCTGATGTCGAAGTGATCCTCGATGGCGCGCTTGCCGCGCCCGGTGACGATGGAAATCTCCCGCAGGCCGGCGTCCAGCGCCTCCTCGGCCGCGTACTGGATCAGTGGCTTGTTCACCACCGGCAACATTTCCTTGGGCATGGCCTTGGTTGCGGGCAGGAAGCGGGTGCCATAACCAGCTGCCGGGAAGAGACACTTCTTGATCATGATGAGCGGAACCTTGGAGTTGGAAGTACCGGGGGCGGCAGTCTAATCAGCCGACCAGCGGCTTACAACGGACAAATGGGCGAGCCGCCTTAAGCATCGATTAAGCCGGCGTGGCTAGGCTGTGCGATCATCGCAAACGCCACATGGCGCCCATCCAGAACAATAACTCGATCACAAGGAAGCCTCCCCATGGCGCACGCTGCACCGCGTCGTACCGATGCCTTTTATTGGCTGCTCACCTGGCTCGCGCTGGCCCTCCATCTGGGACGCTTCTTCGAGCTGGCCGCCGCTCCGCTGCTGGCCGTCTACCAACTGGTGCTGATCGGTAGCTATGCCCTGCTGTTCGTCGCGCCGATCTGGGCGCTGAGCCGCCTGGCGGGCCGCTTCGCGCCCAGGGCCGGCGCCGTGCTGTCGGTGCTGCTGGCCGGCGCTGTGCAACTGGCGCTGTATGGCGATCACCTGCTCTGGCAGCTGTACGGCTTCCACCTCAACGGTTTCGTCTGGAACATCCTCACCACTCCGGGCGGCATCGCCGCGCTGGGTTCCTCCGCGTCCACCGAGCGCGAGGTGGCCCTGCTGGCCGCCGGACTGTTCGCCCTGCAGGGCGCGCTGCGCCTGCTGGCTGCCGCACTGGCCCGCCGCGCGCTGCCGGCGCCGCGCCTGGCCTGGGTGCTGCCGCTGTTCGTCGTCGCCACCCTCGGCGAGCGGATCAGCTATGGCGTCAGCCACTTCTACGGCTACAGCCCGCTGCTGGAGAACGCCCAGCGCATGCCCTTCTACCAGCCGCTGACCATGCGCCGGGTGCTGGAGAAGCAGTTCGGCCTGGAGCGCCCGCAGCGCCTGGAAGTCGCCAGCGCCAAGCTCGACGGCCAGCTGCGCTATCCGCAGGCGCCGCTGCGCATCGAGGCGCCGGCCAAGCCGCTGAATATCGTCTGGCTGGTCGCCGAATCCTGGCGCGCCGACACCCTGAACGCGCGGGTGATGCCGCAGACCCACGCCTTCGCCCAGCGCGCCCAGCACTTCACCCGCCATTTCTCCGGTGGCAACGGTACGCGCATCGGCATGTTCAGCCAGTTCTACGGCCTGCCGGCCAACCTGTGGTTCCCGGTGCTCGACGCCCGCGTCGGCAGCCCGCTGATCGACGTGCTGCAGCAGCAGGACTACCAGATCAAGCTGTTCACCAGCGCGCGCTTCAGCTACCCGGAATTCGACAAGACGCTGTTCGTCAAGGTGCCGCGCGAGCAGATGGTCGAGGACGATCAGGGCGAAACCTGGGCCCGCGACCGGCGCAACGTCGACAACCTGCTGAAGTTCGTCGAGCAGCGCGATCCGGCCCGGCCGTTCATGACCTTCCTGTTCTTCGAGTCGCCGCACGCCAACTACAACTTCCCGCCCGAGTCGGTGATCGAGCCGGACTACCTGCCCGACTTCAGCTACGCCAGCATGGACCTTACGCGCGACATCAAGGGCATCCACAACCGCTACCTCAATGCCGTACACCACCTGGACAGCCAACTGGCGCGAGTCACCGCACATCTGGAGAAGAACGGCCTGCTGGACAACACCCTGGTGGTGATCACCGGCGACCATGGGGAAGAGTTCATGGAAAAGGGCCGCTGGGGCCACAACTCCACCTTCGTCGACGAGCAGATCCGCGTACCGCTGGTGCTCTGGGTACCCGGCCGCGCGGCGCATCTGGAAGACCTGCGCACCAGCCACATGGACCTGCTGCCGACCGTGCTGCCGCTGCTCGGCGTGCAGAATCCCAGCCAGGACTACGCCGTCGGCCGCAGCCTGTTCTCGGCGCAGCCGAACCGCCTGCTGCTGGCCGGCAACTGGGATCGCCTGGCCTTCCTCGGCGAGCAGCACAAGCTGGTGCTGCCGTTCACCAGCGGCAGCTTCGTCGGCCTGGACGTCAGCCACGCCGACGACCGTCAGGTGCTCGACAGCAGCAAGGTTCTGCAGAACAAGCTGCCGGCGATCCAGGCGGAAATGAGCAGCCTGCGGCGCTTCCTCGCCCACTGAGCCGGGCTGTCACACCAGCCACCGCGTCCTCTCTCTTGCCCCGCGACAGCCCGGCATCCTTGCCGTTGCCGCGGGGCATCGCCCCTCTCGCACTGATTACCGAATGGCACGATCTTTCAAGCGTGAAGGTTTACCAATAATTCATTATGGTAAATAAAGACTCGTAAACTGGTGCTTGGTCGGTGCGGCGGCTCAGTGTTGCCGTGGCAGCTCCAGCACGAAACGGGTCAGTTCGTGGGCAGACTCGCAGGCGATACGGCCACGGTGGGCTTCGAGGATCGAGCGGGTGATCGCCAGGCCGAGACCGGCCTGGCCGCCCTCTTCGCGGCGTGCCGGATCGATGCGGTAGAAACGGTCGAACAGCCGCGCGCGATGGGCCTCGTCGATCGCCGGCCCCGGATTCTCCACACTCAGGCGCAGCACCTCGTCCACCGCGACGATTCGCACCACGATGCAGCCCCCGGGCGGGGTGTAGCGCAGCGCGTTGGACAGCACATTGGACAGCGCCCGGCGCAGCATGCCCTCGTCGCCCTCGACCCAGCCCTCCCCGCAGCGCTGCAACCGGATATCGCCCTCCTCGGCCAGCCAGCGGTAGTAGTCGAGCAGGCCGTCGACCAGCCCATGCAGGGCCAGGCGGCGGCGCTCCGGAACGATCAGGCCGTTGTCGGCCTTGGCCAGGAACAGCATGTCGTCGATCATCCGCGCCATGCGCTTCACGTCGTCGAGATTGCCGTACAGCGCCTCCCGGTACTCCTCCAGGCTGCGCGCGCGGCCGAGCACCACCTCGGTCCGGGTGATCAGTTGGGTCAGCGGCGTGCGCAGCTCGTGGGCGATGTCGGCGGAGAAGTTCGATAGCCGCACGAAGGCTTCGTCCAGGCGCGCCAGCATGTCGTTGAAGGCATCCACCAGCGGGCGCAGCTCCACCGGCACGGCCGCCAGGGGGATCCGCTCCTTGAGCGAGCGCGCCGAGACCTGGGTGGCCACTTGGGTCACCTCGCGCAGCGGACGCAGACCGCTGCGCGCCACCAGCCAGCCGAGCCCAGCGCTGAGCAGAGCGCAGATGCCCAGCGCCATCCATAGCCAGCGCCCCAGTTCGGCGAAGAACGCCGCATGATGGGTCACATCCAGCCCCAGCAGCAGGGTCAGCGGCCGCTCCGCGCCGGGCGGCGTCAACGGCGCGCGCAGGCCGCGCAGCAGGCGGCCGTCCTCGCGCCACTCCCAGAACGGCGCCGGATCGTGGAGGAACCGCGGAGGAATCGCCTTGCCCGGCGGCTCGGCGAACAGCTCGCGCCCGCTGGCATCGACGATCCGCGCGCGCAGGTCCTGATGGGCGCCGAGCAGGGCATGCAGCTGCGGCTGTAGGGCGGCGAGGTCGCCGCGTCCTTGCAGACTGCCGAACAGGCGCTGGCTGGCCTGCAGTTTCTCGTGCAGGGCGTGGCGGTCCAGCTCGATGAAGTGCTCGCGGCTCAGGTGCTGCACCGCCAGGCCGGCGGCCAGCAGCACGCCGGTCAGCGCCAGCATGAACAGCACGCCGAGCCGCGCGGTCAGCGACAGACGAGCCATCACTCGGGCAGGTCCAGCCGGTAGCCCATGCCGCGCACGGTATGGATCAGCTTGGGCGAGAAATCGTCGTCTATCTTCAGCCTCAGGCGGCGAATCGCCACCTCGATGACGTTGGTATCGCTGTCGAAGTTCATATCCCAGACCTGCGAGGCGATCAGCGACTTGGGCAGCACCTCGCCGCGCCTGCGCAGCAGCAGTTCGAGCAGGGCGAACTCCTTGGCGGTCAGCTCGATGCGCCGCCCGGCACGCACCGCGCGGCGCTTGAGCAGGTCCACTTCCAGATCGGCGATCTGCAGGCAGGTCGGCTGTGCGCTGACCTGACCGCGACGCAGCAGGCTGCGCACCCGCGCCAGCAGCTCGGCGAAGGCGAACGGCTTGACCAGGTAGTCGTCGGCGCCCAGCTCCAGCCCCTTGACCCGGTCGTCGACGCCATCGCGCGCGGTGAGAAACAGCACCGGCAGCTCCAGCCCGGCGGCGCGCAGGCGTTGCAGCACCGCCCAGCCGTCCAGTTCCGGCAGCATCACATCGAGAATCAGCAGGTCGTGCCCGCCGCCCAGCAGCGCGTGCAGTGCGGCGGCGCCGTCCGGCGCCCGCTCGACGGAAAATCCCGCCTCGCACAGCCCTTGTTGCAGATAGGCGGCGATCTTCGGATCGTCCTCGGCCAGCAGAATTTGCATGGTGCACCTCTCACTCATCCCGCGCGCATTGTGCAGCGCACGCCTCATACTCACCAGTCGCCGCGCCGAGCTGACAGAACGGTAATCTTCGCCTCAGCTTACCGACAGCCAGGCACCTCTATGCTTAGTTCAGGGTGCCTTTGCACCCTCTGTGCGACACGACACGCCCGTGCCACCCATACCGCCCAGACAGGAAGGAACCCATGCCCCTCCGTACCTCGCGCCGCACCTTCATCAAGGCCCTGGCCGCCGGCGGCGCCCTGGCCGGCCTCGGCCTCTGGCGCGCCCCGGTCTGGGCGCTGGACAGCCCCGGCCAGCGCGGCGTGCTGGCCGGCAGCGAGTTCGACCTGGACATCGCCGCGCTGCCGGTCAACTTCACCGGCCGCCCGCGCACCGCACTGGCCATCAACGGCAGCCTGCCCGGCCCGGTGCTGCGCTGGCGCGAGGGCGACACCGTGACCCTGCGGGTGCGCAACCGCCTCAAGGAGGACACCTCGATCCACTGGCACGGCATCCTCCTGCCGGCCAACATGGACGGCGTGCCCGGCTTCAGCTTCGCCGGCATCGCGCCGGACGGCATGTACGAATACACGTTCAAGGTGAAGCAAAGCGGCACCTACTGGTACCACAGCCACTCCGGCTTCCAGGAACAGCAGGGCGTCTACGGGGCGCTGGTGATCGACCCGCGCGAACCCGAGCCCTTCCCGTACGAGCGCGACTATGTGGTGCTGCTCTCCGACTGGACCGACGAGAACCCGGCGCGGGTGCTGGCCAAGCTGAAGAAGCAGGCCGACTACTACAACCCGCAGCGCCGCACCCTCGGCGACTTCATCGACGACGTGGCCGTGCATGGCTGGCGCGACGCCTTCGGCGAGCGCTGGGCCTGGGCGAAGATGAACATGAGCCCCACCGATCTGGCCGACGTCAGCGCCACCACCTACACCTACCTGCTCAACGGCCAGGCTCCGGACGGCAACTGGACCGCCCTGTTCCAGCCCGGCGAGCGCGTCCGCCTGCGCCTGATCAACGCCTCGGCGATGACCTACTTCGACTTCCGCATCCCCGGCCTCAAGCTCACCGTGATCGCCGCCGATGGCCAGCCCGTCGAGCCGGTGGAGGTCGACGAGATCCGCCTGGGCGTGGCGGAAACCTACGACGTGATCGTCACCCCGGATGGCCGTCAGGACGCCTACACCCTGTTTGCCCAGTCCATGGACCGCAGCGGCTACGCCCGCGGCACCCTGGCGCTGCGCGAAGGGCTCAGCGCGCCGGTGCCCGAACCCGATCCGCGTCCCGAACTGAGCATGGCCGACATGGGCCACGGCGCACATGGCGGGCATGCTGGCCATGGCAGCAATGCCGCGGCGAACCCGCACACCGGCCACGGCGCCGGCATGGGCCATGGCGCGATGCACCACGGCGACATGGACCACGCGGCCATGGCCGGGATGGCTCACGGGCAGATGACGGGCATGGATCACGCCGGCATGAGCGGCATGCCCCACGATGCAACGGCAGGCGCGCTCATCGCCATGCGCGGCCATCCGACCAGCGAAACCGGCAATCCCCTGCTCGACATGCAGACCGAACAGCCGACCCACAAACTCGACGACCCCGGCATCGGCCTGCGCGACAACGGCCGCCGGGTGCTGACCTACGCCGACCTGCGCAGCCGCTTCGCCGATCCGGACGGCCGCGCGCCGAGCCGCACCATCGAGCTGCACCTGACCGGCCACATGGAGCGCTTCGCCTGGTCGTTCGACGGCATTCCCTTCGCCGACGCAGAGCCGATCCGCCTCGCCTACGGCGAGCGGGTACGCTTCGTGCTGGTCAACGACACCATGATGCACCACCCCGTTCACCTGCACGGCCTGTGGAGCGACCTGGAGGACGAGTACGGCAACTTCCGGGTGCGCAAGCACACCATCGACATGCCGCCGGGCTCGATCCGCAGCTACCGCGTCACCGCCGACGCCCTCGGCCGCTGGGCCTATCACTGCCACATGCTGATGCACATGGATCTCGGCATGTTCCGTGAAGTTCACGTTGAAGAATCAGGAGTTACCCGATGAGCACCTTCGGCACAACCGCTGCCCTGGCCCTGGGCCTCGGTCTGCTCGCCAGCGCCCAGGCCGCCGAGCCGCAGGATCACGCGGGGCATGCCGGGCACGGCGGAACCGCGCCGACCGAGAGCGACAAGCACAGCGCCCATCACCCACAACCTGCAGCGCCGGCGCCGGCAGGCCAGGGCATGCCGATGATGGATCACGGGCAGATGGGCCATGGTGGCATGAGCCACGAGCAGATGATGCAGATGTATCAGCAGCACATGCAGGGCCAGCCGCAGGCGGCGCCCGGCGCCGGTGCGCACGCCGGCCATCATCCCGACGGCTACCCGAGGGCTCCGGTGCCGCCGGTCACCGACGCCGACCGCGCCGCCGCCTTCCCCGACCTGCCGCCGCACACCATGCACCAGGGCGGTATCAACCACCTGTTCATCGCCGACCAGTTGGAATGGCAGGACGCCGACGACGGCAGCGCCCTGGCCTGGGACCTGAACGGCTGGATCGGCGGCGATATCGACCGTCTCGCCTTCCGCTCCGAGGGCGAGCGTGTTGCCGGCCGCACCGAGTCGGCCGAGCTGCAGCTGCTGTGGAGTCATGCCATCGGTCCGTGGTGGGAATCGGTGCTCGGTGTGCGTCAGGACTTCAAGCCGGGCCCGGCGCAGACCTGGGTTGCCTTCGGCATGCAGGGCATGCCGCTGTACGGCCTGGAAACCGAGGCCACCGCCTTTCTCGGCGAGGCCGGCCAGAGCGCCCTGCGCCTGAGCGCCGAATACGACCTGCTGCTGACCCAGCGACTGATCCTGCAACCCGCCGCCGAACTCAACCTGTACGGCCGTACCGACGAGGAGCGCGGCGTCGGCTCGGGTCTCTCCGATCTCGAACTGGGCCTGCGCCTGCGCTACGAGATCCGCCGCGAATTCGCTCCCTACCTCGGGGTAAGCTGGCACCGCGCCTACGGCAACACCGCCGACCTGCACCGCGCGCACGGCGAGGACCTCGGCGAGGCGCGGCTGGTGGCGGGGGTGCGGTTCTGGTTCTGAGGCCCGCCCTCGGGCCGGGCCGGCTTGGCGGCTAACGGTTCTGCCGGAGCGCGGGGCATCGCGGCGCGAGCGCCCCGCTCCACACAGGCTTTGCAGACGCCTCGGGCAGTCATGGGATTGCCCAGCAAGACCACCGACGGCGGGAACCCGCCCGTGGCAAAGCTGCTAGAATGGCGCGGATTTTTTCAGCCCCGTGAGTGTCGCCGTGGAACTCTTTAAAGAATTCACCTTCGAAGCCGCCCATCTCCTGCCCCATGTCCCCGAGGGCCACAAGTGCGGGCGTCTGCATGGTCACTCGTTCCGCGTGGCGATCTACATCGAGGGCGAGGTAGACCCCTATACCGGCTGGATCCGCGACTTCGGCGAGATCAAGGCGATCTTCAAGCCGATCTACGACCGTCTCGACCACTACTACCTGAACGACATCCCCGGCCTGGAAAATCCCACCAGCGAGAACCTCGCCAAGTGGGTCTGGCAACAGCTCAAGCCGCTGCTGCCGGAGCTGTCGCGGGTGCGCATCCACGAAACCTGCACCAGCGGCTGCGAGTATCGCGGCGACTGATTCCTCCCGCCCAACCGGGCCGTTCGTCGCGGCCCGGTCATGGCGGCATGTTCTATCGAGCGGCTCTTGAGCGCCTCCTTTGGCTTATTAATCCGGCAATACAATAGGGCATAATCAGCGTTTTTCACCATGACCAGCGACGCACGAAGCCTCAGCCCCTTGGAACAGCGCGAAAAACGCGCTATCGCCCTACGCATGCGCGAGCAGGGGTATACCTACAGAGCCATCGGCGAAGCCGTTGGCGTTCATCTGCGCACGGTGGCGCATTGGGTCGCGATCGCGGAGCACCAGGGCAAAGAGGCCGCGATCGAAGGTGGCCAGCGCGGATCGCTGCCGGGGGAGCGACGCAGCCTGTCCTCCGAGCAGGAGTCACTGATTCGCACCCTGTTGCTCGACACCATGCCGGATCAGTTGAAGCTGGACTTCGCGCTCTGGACGCGTGATGCGGTGCGCGCCCTGATCGCCCTGCACTGCGGCTTTCAGATGCCTATCCGGACAGTCGGTGAATACCTCAAGCGTTGGGGCTATACCCCACAACGCCCGTTGAAGCGCGCCTACCAGCAGAAGCCCGAGGCGATAAAGCGCTGGCTGGAAACCGAGTATCCGAAGATCGAGCAGCGCGCCAAGGCCGAGGGCGGCGAGATCCACTGGGGCGATGAAACCGGCCTGCGCAGCGACAGTCATGCAGGGCGCAGCTACGCCCCGGCAGGGCGGACGCCCGTACGCGAAGTCAGCGGAAGCCGCTTTGCCACGAACATGATTTCGACGGTGACCAACCGGGGCAAGCTGCGCTTCATGCTGTACCGGGAAACCATGACAGCGGTCGTGCTGATCCGCTTCCTGGGGCGACTGATCCGGGATACCAGCGGGCGCAAGGTCTTCCTGGTCTTGGACAACCTGCGCGTGCACCACAGCAAGAAGGTCAAAGCCTGGCTGGAGGGGCGGCGCGAACGGATTGAGGTGTTCTTTCTGCCCGCCTACGCCCCCGAGCTCAACCCGGACGAATACCTGAATGGCGATCTCAAGCATCAGGTGCGCAGCGGGCCAAGTTTGAAAAGTCGGGATGCGTTGGAAGGCCGAGTCCGCTCGGTCATGCGGCGCCTTCAATCAAAGCCCGAGCGGATTCGTTCCTACTTCCGACATCCCAAAATCGCGTATGCAGCATGATTTGGGGTATTGGGTTGCCGGATTAATATCGGGAAATAATCTAAGCTCCCTGCCCTTCCTTTGCTAATTTCATCCCAATAAGACGGTTAACTCCTTCGAGCAACCTGAATTGAACAAGGATGCAAGATGCAAAGTTCTGCGCTTCGACGCCTTCTGGTCATTGACCCCTGTAGCGATTTGCAACCCCTGCTATCCGAGTTGTCCCGCAGCGGATGGAAGGTCCATGAATGTCCATTATCGCGCGCACTGGAATATCCGGCGGATGTCGGAATTATCCAGCTGGGCGATTGCCTGGATACCGTCCGCGAACTGCTCGCGCGCAATCCGGCACAATGGATCGCACTCCTGCCGGACCATCTTCATCTGAATGAAGCCATGGGCAAGTTCATCGGCGAGTGGTTCTTCGACTATCACACCCTGCCGCTCGACCTACACCGGCTGAAGACCATCCTCGGTCACGCCTCGGGCATGGCCCGCCTGCGCCATGGCGACCCGCACCAGGCGCCACAGGGCGACCTGGTCGGCGACAGCCGGGCGATGCGCGAGCAGCGCCGGCTGATCGCCAAGCTGGCGTCCACCAACTCGCCGGTGCTGATCCGCGGCGAGAGCGGCACCGGCAAGGAGCTGGTCGCCCAGGCCCTGCATCGGCAGTCCAGGCGCGCCGGCCAGCCCTTCATCGCCATCAACTGCGGCGCCATTCCCGAGCAACTGATCCAGTCGGAGCTGTTCGGCCACGAAAAAGGCGCCTTCACCGGCGCCAGCCAGCGCAAGACCGGCCGCATCGAGGCCGCCGATGGCGGCACCCTGTTCCTCGACGAAATCGGCGACCTGCCGCTGGAGCTGCAGGCCAATCTGCTGCGTTTCCTGCAGGAGGGGCAGATCCAGCGTATCGGCTGCAACACGCCGATCGCCGTGGATGTCCGGGTATTGGCCGCCACCCACGTCGATCTCGAACAAGCGGTGGTCGCCCGGCGCTTCCGCGAGGATCTCTACTACCGGCTGAATGTCCTGCAGATCCGCACCGCGCCGCTGCGCGAGCGCCTGGAGGACATTCCCCTGTTGGTCAGGCACTTTGCCCAGCTGTACGCCAGCGAGGTGGGCCGCCGCCCGCGCGAACCGAGTCCGGCTGCGCTGCAGGCCATGCAGGAGTACGCCTGGCCGGGCAATATCCGCGAACTGGCCAACCGCGTGCGCCGCGGCATGGTTCTGGCCGAAGGCCGCTTCATCGAGCCCGAGGATCTGGGACTGCTGGCCAGCTGTCAGGAAAGCGGCGAATGCAACCTGGTCGACTACAAACTGCAGGCCGAGCGTCGCGCCCTCAACGAGGCTATCCAGTACACCTCGACCTTTACCCAGGCCGCCAAGGCGCTGGGCGTTTCACGACCCACTTTCTATCGACTGTTGAACAAGCATGGCATGCGCACGCGACATAAGTCGCCGCCATTATAAATAGCGGTAAAGCGGACAATGCGCGGTACGCCTTGAATTCTCGGAACAGGCGTACCGCGCCTATTGTTTTTCACTCCCGAATCTCAGCATAAATTCAACTTGAGCATTACTGACTGACCGCTACAACGCCGAGACTCTCGACCGGCACTCGGCGTTGCAGCAACCATGATCAGAAGTAGTAGGGGAATTTCAGGCTGAAGGAAAAGTCCGGAGCATCCGGCGTCAACCCGATGGACAGGTTGGGCACCATGGTCAGTTTGTCGGTCAGGGCATAGGTCATGCCGATGTTGAAGTACGCGGCATTTGCATCGCTGCTGGACACCGTCTGCCAGTCGCCTCCATCGGGACGGATGCGGCTTTTCTGGCTGACCAGGTGAGAGTAGGAAAAGGACATGCTGGTGCGCTCGTTGAGCGCGAAGGCCACGCCCATGCCGTACTGGAACCAGTTGCCGAGCTTGACCTTGCCGGGCACCGTCTGGCCAATCGTCGAGCTGATGTCGTCGAACGATTCTTCCATGTTGTAGGTGTAGGACAACGAGCCGAACAGCACCGCCGGGTCGACCGTCTTGACCACCGAGATGCCCGGCGTGATCGACCAGACCCCGTTGCCGGTCGGCAGCTCCTCGGGGATGAAGACGTTGTCGTTCTCGGTGGCCTGGATCAGCTTGACGCCATACGGATGCTCGCCGGTCGGCGCCTTGACCCGCAGGCTGAGTACCGTGTCGGGCACGCTGCCCTTCTCGTCGAACAGCTTGTAGGCCACACCGACGCTGACATCGCCCAGCGCGGGATCGCGAGTGACCTTCGCCGAGGACACCGCCTGGGTCGAGCCGCCGGCACCGGCCGACTCATAGGTGGTGCTGCGATAGACGAAGGGTGCATTGATGTCGAACTGCCAACGGTTGCCCAGGTTGTAGCGGCCGGTGACATCGAAGGTGAAGCTGTCGGAGCCGATCTGGTCGACGTTGATGTTGCCCAGGAAGATGGCATCCAGGGCGAGGAAGCCGTTGAGCACCAGCTGGCGGGTATCGTAGCGGCTGTAGGTCAGGCCGGTTTCCAGGCTGAACTTGCCGTCGCCGAAGAAGCCACTGGCCTCGTCGTAGATGTTCTCGACGCTGCGCGCCGGACTGCTGTCCTCGCGCAGCTGCTCTCCGTAGCCTTGCCCCGGCCCTGCGGAGCGGGCCAGACGCCCGGGCTGGGCGACCGCGGGGCGAGCCTCGACTTCCCTGACCCGTTGCTCCAGCACCATGAGCGCCTTGCGTTGCGCATCGTACTGCTGACGCAACTCCAGCAGTTCCCGTTGCAGCGCTTCCACTTCGTTAGCCTTCGCCGTCTGCATCGATGCCAGCGGAGAAACAGCGGCTACAGCTATCGCAATTCGCAGCGAATATGAACCGGTCATAACAGCACTACCCTGTCGCGACTAATGGTATGAACAGCGTAGATCAGTAGCCCATCGGTCGCAGGTTGCGCAGTTGATCGATATTGCAGTTCAGATCCTCGCCCGACAGCCCGCTGCGCAGCACCACATCCAGCGAGGCGAAGTTGCGCACCGTATTGAACGAGCCATTGATGTTCGCCTGCTGACGCAGGCCGCCGGCACCCAGTTGCTGCCAGCTACTGCCCTGCCCCGGCGCCTGGATCTCGATGCGCAGGCCGCCGCCTCCCGGCTGGATCGCCACCTGGCCAGCCACACCGCTGACCGCCACACCATTGCCGAGCGGCTGGCCGGCACCACCAGCAGTCGGCGCCGACTGCCCACGAGAAACATTGATCACCAGATTGTTGGCCACCGTATTGAAGTCGCCGGCCGATCGGCTGCTCTGCACAATCCCAGCCACGCTGTCGAGCCCGGCGCCGCCAGCGATCTGCCCGCTGCTCATCCCGGGCGCGGCCGGTGCTGCCGAGGCGGCCCCCGGCAGGCTGTCGCTCGTGATGGTCGAAACACTGAACTGTGGCTGGTACATGCCCTGCCCGACCTGCATGTTGACCTGACCGCCGATCACCTGCCCGCTTGCGTCCTGCCAGATGCTGTTCATGGTCACGCCGAAATGCACGATATGCCCCGGCATGACGAAGCGGCCGCGCAATTGGGCCAACTCGTGGTCGTGCAGCTCGATCGGCTGCAACTGCGCATGAATCGGCCACGACAGGGCAGCCAGCAGGCCGACCGTCCCCCAGTGGCGAATAGACATGTTCATGTCGACCTCCCAAAGGTCGCTGATCCGTTCAGAAGAAGTCGCTCTGGATAAAGCCGTACTCCATGAGTTCGGCATCCTTGACCGGCCGGAAACCGTTCAGGCGATCTCGGGCGGTCAACGGCTCGGGGGGCGACAACAGAGCGTTGTAGCGGTCGTATTCGGGGCCGATGATCGCGAAGACGATCCCGTTCCAGCCCTCGGCGAACTCGTTGAGGGCATAGCGCTTGTGCCCGAGCACCGGATCGCCGACATAGGCCCAGCCGTTCTGCACCCGCTGCAGCACGACGAAATGCTTGTAGCCGCGCACTTCCTGCAAGACGATCACAGGCACTTTCAACTCGCCCAGTGCCGCTGGCGGAATGCGATAGCCACGTGCCCGCATGCCCAGCGCCTGGATGTAGCGCTTCATGTCGAGCATGGAAAACCCCTGGGTACGCACCAGGTCGTGATCGGCGCCCGCCAGCATGCCGGTGATCACCTGTTCCTCGTCGACATCGAAGCGATAGGCCTGGCGCAGGATGGTCGCCACGGCGGCGGCGCCGCAGCTGAAGTCGGTACGCTGCTCGACGAGATTGCTGAAACGCCGCTCGCGCATGCTTTCGATCTGCTTGAACACCAGACCGCCGCCCGGCAGCACCGCCATCGGCATCGGTCCCGCGTGCAGCAGGCCGCTGCATAAGCATCCCAGGACAAGAATCGCAATGCGCATGGCGCACCTCTCGAATCGGCAGAAAAGGCCCTGCAAGCAGGGCCTTTCCAGCGGTGAGGTTACATGCAGGTCTTGCAACCCACAGCGATGGCCAGCGAGTTCAGCTGCTGGTTGTTGGTCCCCGCCGAGACGTTGGCACCGATGTTGCCGCTGACCCCGTTCAGGGAGTTGGTCACGCTGGCATCATTGGTCACGACCTGCTTGAAGGTAGCGCCCACCGGCACATAACCGGTGGCAGTGCCGCCCAGCGCAATGGCACCGGCTTCACCGAATACCAGCGGATCCTTGTCTGTCCGGTCGCCGCCATTACCGCCACGGTGATGACCGCCACCGTGGTGATCATCGCGCTCGGCCTCGTCGACCACATAGCCCGAACCGCCGCCCCAGTAACCACCACCCAGTCCAACAGACAGACTGACCTTGGCGTACTCGGCCTTCAGGTTGGCTTGGTTGTCGACATCGACGCCGCCAAGATCCTGGGTCACGCCCGTGCTGGCGACAGCCTTGCGCCCGGCCGATACGGAGATGGCCATGGCGTTTTTCTGCTGGTTGAAGTTGCCGGCCGTCATGTTCAGGCCGATGTTGCCGCTGGAGCGGTTGGCAGCGTTATCCATGGAAGCGCTGTTCTGCGTCGAGTAGTTCTGGACGTCGTTGCCACCGCCATGCTGGGTCACGGAGATCGAGGATACCGCCGTGCCGAACAGGAACTGCTCGTCGGCCACAGCGATCACCGCCTCGTTGGCTTGCTGGTTAACATCGCCGGCAGCGACGTTGGCACCGACATTGCCCGAGCTGCCGTTGAGCGACCCGCTGACGGTTGCAGTGTTTTCGGTACCTTCATTGCGTACCCAGTTACCGCCCATGTCCTGTACGTTGTCGATGCTGGCCATGGCACCGGCATCGGGCGTGGCATAGGGGTTGGGCTGCTGATGGTGCCCGCCGTGATGGCCTCCACCGTGGTGACCACCGCCACGGTTGTTGTCCGCATAGGCACCCGCCGCCATTACTGCAGCCATGGCGAACACCAGCGGTTTGAGAGTGGCTTGAACTTTCATGGCATTTCTCCTTGCAGAATCGCACTACCTGTTGGTTTTTGCGGTCACTGGGTGACCTTTATGCCGATGGCATTGACCATCCGGTTGCCTGCCCCGGCGCTCTGGTTCAACTGCACCACGCCGCGACTGCCGGCAAAGGCCCGGTCGTCGATATCGACGAGGCGGTTGCCGGCGGGCGCGTCAGTTGTTCCCGAGTTGTGTGCCAGCACCACGCTCTGCTGAGCGAGGAGGCTGTCGTCCAGGCTTTCCACGCGCGCACCGAGCTGCACCTGGAAAGCGTTGATCTGTTGTGTGCCGACCCCGGCGGACTGGTTGACGCCCAGCACTCCGGAGCCATTGGCGAAGGCGTTGCCACGGATGCTGGCGCTGGCGTCCATCCCGGTCAGCGGCGCGCTCGCATCGAGGCTCTGGCGATAGCGCTCGCCACCCGACGCCGAGCCGATAGCCAGGGTGCGGCCGTTGATCTGCTGCTGCAGATGACCGGCGGCCTGGTTGACGGAAAGCGCTCCGCTGTAGCCCTGGCCGCTGCTGGAGATCAGCGCGGCGTTGTCCTCGACCGGCGAGGACGCCCAGCAGGCTCCCGACAGCAGCAGTCCCGAAACTCCGATCAGCCGCCACATGTCAGCGATCTCCCGTGAGCATCTTCAGCGGCGCCAGGCCCTGCTGAAGACTCTTGTTGATCTGGCCGGAGATCGCCCCGCCCGAGCCGCCGTGACCGCCGGCGATGTTCGGCATGCCCTGCGCCGCGCCGGCGGACTTGCCGTCCAGGCCCGGGGTATGCATCGGCAGCTGCAGCGCCCGCGTCATCACCGACTGCCCGCTGGAAACCTGCGAGAAGTCGCCGTCGCTCAGCTCGCCGGCCGCCACGCTGGAATTGACCAGCGCCGAACGGTCCATCTGCACGGTGAGAGGATTGGGATCGGGAACCAGCGCCGGGCGCGTGGCGATGCGCGGCTGGACGTCGCGGGTCAGGATGACTTCGCCATCCGCCGCCTGGGCCACAGCGGCGAACATTGCGATGGCCAGCAGCGATGCGCTGGTCACCGCCGTGTAAACCCTTGCCCTGTTGCGTGCTGTGTTGCTCATCGCCGCCACCCCCACATTTGCCTGTCCATGCAAGTGCAGAGGCTGTGCCAGAAATAAAAAATCCTGATAAATCAACAGGATGGAGCAATACACGCAGACTGCGACGCAGGCCTTGTCAACGCGCTGAGACACAACCGGCGAAAATCCCGTCCGTGCCTGTATCAACCCTGCAACACCGCTCCCGCTGATGGGCGGCGCCCAGGCGTTACCGGCCTTGCAGCCCGCCGCACTGTCTCAGCGGCGTAACAGCACTGGTCTTCCGGCATAGGCAAGCGCCGCCCCGGCGCCGATAATGCGGCCCCTTGTCAGCGTCCGATGCCGCCGCATGCACCACACGCCAGTTACGCCTCGTTCACCCACCACTCGCGCCCGGCAGGTTCGCCGCTGATGGCCGCCATCCCCGGCCAGGGCGGACGCGAGCGTGGGCTCGATCTGGTCAAGTGGCTGGCGCTGCTGAGCATGGCCATCGACCACCTGCGCTTTCTGCTGCCCGGCCACGAGCTGCTGCGCTGGAGCTTCGTGCCCGGCCGGCTGGCCTTTCCGCTGTTCTGCCTGGCCCTGGCCGCCAACCTGGCCCGCGCGCGACCCGGGGTCTTCGCCGCCAGCGAGCGGCGCCACCTCGGCGCGCTGGCCCTGTTCGCCCTGCTCAGCGAGCCGGCCCACGACCTGATGCTGGGCAATGCCGGCAAGTTCAACATCCTGGTCACCCTGGCGCTGGGCTGGGTGCTCGCATGGGCGCTGAACGCCCTGCAGCCGCGCGCCCTGCTGCTGGCCGCCGGCCTGCTGGCGCTCGGCGCCGCGCTGCACGCGCAGATCACCTACGGCCTGCTCGGCGTGCTGCTGCCGAGCCTCTGCCTGCTCGCCCTGCAACGACGCGGCCCCTGGCCGGCGCTGGCCACTCTGGCGGTGCTGCTGGCCAACCTCGGCCCGCGCCTGCGCGACGGCCTGCTGGCCGGCGAGCCACACGCCGCGCTGATCGCCGCCACCTGCCTGAGCGCCATCCCGCTGGGCCTGTGGCTGCTGCACACGCCGCTGCCGCCCCGCCTGCGGGTCGCCGCCGTCGGTCGCTGGGCCTACTACTTCTATCCGCTGCACATGCTGGCGATCGCCGCAGCCGCCGCGCTGCTGCGCGCCCACTGAGGGACCGAACATGCGCCTGATCCACACCTCCGACTGGCATCTGGGACAGACCCTGCACGGCCAGGACCGCGACTTCGAGCACGCCGCCTTCCTCGCCTGGCTGCTCGATACCCTGGTGGAGCAGCGGGCCGACGCCCTGCTGATCGCCGGCGACGTCTTCGACACGGTCAACCCGCCGCTCAGGGCCCAGGAGCGCCTGTACGACTTCATCGTCAGCGCCCACCAGCGCCTGCCGCAGCTGGACATCGTGATGATCGCCGGCAACCACGACTCCGGCGCACGCATCGAGCTGCCGGCGCCGCTGCTGCGCCGGCTCAACGCCCACGCCCTGGGCCGGGTGAGCTGGCTCGGCGACGGCGAGCTGGACAGCGCGCGCCTGCTGCTGCCGCTGCACCGAGCCGGCGGCGAGATCGGCGCCTGGTGCCTGGCCCTGCCCTTCCTGCGCCCGGCGGAAGTCACCGGCGGCGGGCTGGGCAACGACTACCTGGCCGGCATCGCCCGGGTCCACCAGCAGTTGATCGCCGCCGCCGAAGCACGCCGCCGCGCCGATCAGGCACTGGTCGCCATCAGCCACGCGCACCTGGCCGGCGCGGCGGTGTCGGAGGACTCCGAACGCAACATCGTCATCGGCAACGCCGAGGCGCTGCCGGCCAGCCTGTTCCCCGAGTCCGTCGCCTACGTCGCCCTCGGCCACCTGCACAAGCCGCAGCAGGTCGCCGGGCAGACACGCCTGCGCTACAGCGGCGCGCCGCTGCCGCTGTCGTTCGCCGAGGTCAACTACCCCCATCAGGTGCTGCTGGTCGAGCTGGACGGCGCCGGCCTGCACCAGGTCGCGGCGCTCCCCGTGCCGCGCGCGGTGGAGATGCTGCGCCTCGGCCCGGCTCCGCTGGCCGAAGTGCTGGAGTGGCTCGCCGCCCTGCCCGCCGCCGACCGCCCCCGCGAGCGCCAGCCCTGGCTGGAAGTGCGCGTGCAGCTGGAACAGCCGCAGCCCGACCTGCGCCAGCAGATCGAGGCGGCGCTGGAGGGCAAAGGCTGCCACCTGGTGCGCATCGCCAGCGAATATCGTGGCAACGGCGTGGAAGCCGCCCCGCTGGTCGGCCTCGACCAGCTCGACCCGCAGGCGCTGTTCCGTCGCAGCTGGCAGGCCGAGTACGGCCAGGAAGCCGACGCCCAGGTGCTGGCCGACTTCGCAACGCTGCTGCAGGACGTGGAACTGAACGGAGAACCGGCATGAAGATCCTCGCCATCCGCCTGAAGAACCTCGCCTCGCTGCCCGGCGAGCAGGTCATCGACTTCACCGCCGAGCCGCTGAAAAGCGCCGGACTGTTCGCCATCACCGGTGCCACCGGCGCCGGCAAGAGCACCCTGCTCGACGCCCTGTGCCTGGCGCTGTTCGGCGAAACTCCGCGCCTGCAGCACGCCCGCGCCGCCCTCAAGGTGCCCGACGGCGCCGACCCGGAAGCGCTCGGCAGCGACGACGGGCGCAACCTGCTGCGTCGCGGCACCGCCAACGGCTTCGCCGAGGTGGATTTCGTCGGCGTCGACGGCCGCCGCTACCGCGCCCGCTGGGAGGTGCGCCGCGCCCGCGACAAGGCCAGCGGCAAGCTGCAGAACAGCCAGCAGAGCCTGCGCGACCTGGACGCCGACCAGTTGCTGACCACCGCCAAGAACGAATTCCGCGCACTGATCGAGCAACGCCTGGGCCTCAACCTGCAGCAGTTCACCCGCGCCGTGCTGCTGGCGCAGAGCGAGTTCGGCGCCTTCCTCAAGGCCGACGACAACCAGCGCGGCGAACTGCTGGAAAAGCTCACCGACACCGGCATCTACAGCCGCATCGGCAAGGCCGCCTACGCCGCCGCCAAGCGGGCGAAAGAGGCACTGGAGCAACTGGAGCGCGAGGCCGGCGGCGTGCGTCCGCTGGACGGCGAGGAACGCGCTGCGCTGGAGCAACGCCACGTCGAGGCCGTCGCGCGCCTCAAGAGCGAGCAGACGCAGTTGCAGCATCTGCAACAGCAGCGTCAGTGGCTGGCCGAACGGGATCGCCTGCAGGGCGAGCAGCAGGCGGCGCAGCAGCAGCTGGATGCCGCCCGCGCCGAACACGCCGGTCTGGCCGGCGAACGCCAGACCCTGGTCCTGCTCGAACAGCTCGCTCCCGAGCGTCATCGCTTCGCCCGCCAGGCCGAACTCGGCCCGCAACTGGCCGAGTTGGAAAGCGACCTGCAGCGCCATGGCCAGCAGCAACAGGCACTGCAACAGCGCCTGGGAGAACTGGAGGCGGCAGCCCGGCAGAGCGCCGCCGTACAGGCAAGCGCCGAGCAGGCCCGCCAGCACGCCGACGCGCCGCTGCGCCAGGCCTATGCGGAAGAACAGCGCCTGACCGAACTGCAGCAGGAGCTGACCCGGGCGCAGCAGGCCGAGCGTCAAGCGCGCGACGCCTGGAGCGGCGGGGAAGCCGCGCTGGCCGGACTGCAGGAGCGCCAGACCCGCCTGAGCGGCCAGCAGGCCGCAGTGGCCGAACGCCTGCAGCGCAGCGGCACCCTGCAGGCGCTGGGCGCCGCCTGGGACGGCCATCGCCCGCGCCTGCAGCAGGCCGTGCAACTGGCCAACCAGCTGAGCAAGGGCCGCGAGGAGCTGCCGGCGCTGGAGCAGGCGGCTCGCGATGCACAAATACGCCTCGCCGCCGCACAGCGGGAACTGAGCGAACTGCAGCAGCCGCTCGGCGGCGCCAGCTCCGCCGAACAGCTCGACCGCCTGCAGCAACAGCTCGACGCCTGGCGCCCGCAACTGCACGCCCTCGACCAGGCACAACGCCACTGGCAACGCCGCGAGGAGCTGGCCAGCGCCCTGGCCGCCGTGCAGATACGCAGCGCCAAACTCCAGGCCGAGCGCGAGCAGTGCGTGACCAGCGGCAAGGCAGTCGGCGCCGAGCTGCAGGGCGCAGAGCAGACGCTCAAGGCCACCCTTGAGCTGCTGGAGCGGCAGCGTCTGGCCCGCAGCGCCAGCGTCGAGACGCTGCGCGCGCAACTGCAGGACGGCGAACCCTGCCCGGTGTGCGGCAGCGCCGAGCATCCCTGGCACCACGGCGATGCCCTGCTCGCCGCCCTCGCCGGCCAGGACGAGGCCGAAGCCAGCCGCGCCCGACAGCAAGTCGACCGGCTCCGCGAGCAACGCGCCGTGCTGGCCGCCGAATACAAGGCGCTGGAACGCCAGCTGGGCGAAGTCGGTGAGGAACAGGCACGCATCGGCAGCGAACTGGCGGCACTGGACGCCACCCTCGCCAGCCATGACGTACTGCTCGCCCAGCCGCTTGAGCAACGCAGCGCCTGGCTGGCCGGGCAACTGGCCGAACTGCGCCAGTGCATCCAGCAGGCCGAGCAGCGCCAGAGCCAACTGCTGGCCCAGCAGCGGCGCAGCGAACAGCTGCAGGAGCAGCTGCGGGCGGCCGACAAGGCCAGCGAGACGGCCCGCCAGCAGCTGGAGCACCAGCGCCAGCGGCTGGCCGCCGACCAGCAGCGCCTGGACGCCGAGCTGCAGGCCTTCGCCGACCTGCTGCCCGGCGACTGGCTGCAACGCTGGCAAACTGAGCCGGCGCGCACCTTCATGGAGCTGGACCGCCAGGTGGCGGAACGTCTGCAGCAGCTGGACGAGCAGCGCGAGCTGGACGAGGAGTATCGCGAGCGGCAGACCGTTCTGGACAAGGAGCGCCACGAGCAGTCCCATCGCCAGCAGGCGCTGCAGGCCTGCAGCACCCGCCTGGGAGAACTGGAACAGCTGCGCCAAACGGCCGCAGCCGGTCTGCGTCAGTGTCTGGGCGAGCAGCCCAGCGCCGCCGCCTGGCAACGCCAGCTGGAGCAGGCACAAAACCTGGCCCGCGCTGCCGCCAACGCCGCCGGCGAGGCGCTGCAGCAGGCACGCCAGCAGCAGATCAAACTCGCCGGCGAGGAACACAATCTGCGCCAGCGCCAGCAGGCGCTGCATACCGAGCAGGCCGACCTGCGGCGCGAACTGAACGCCTGGCGCGCCAGCCACCCGCAGCTGGACGACGCCACCCTCGCCGCCCTGCTCGCCCGCCCGGCCGACGATCTCGCCATGCTGCGCGAACAGCTCAAGACCGCCGAGGATGCCGTCACCCAGAGTCGCGTGCGTCTGGAGGAGCGCAGCCAGCAGTTGGCCGCGCATCTGGCAAGGGTCGACGCTGCCCCCGAACCCTCAGCCCTGGCGCAGGCGCTGGCCGAACAGCAGCACAGCCTCGAACAGGCCGAACACGCGGCCAGCGAACTGCGCGCCTCGCTCGTCGACGACGACCGGCGGCGCAGCCAGAGCCGCGAACTGTTCGAACGCATCGTCGCCGCGCAGGCCGAATACCAGCGCTGGGGGCGGATCGCGGCGCTGATCGGCTCATCTGAAGGAGACAAGTTCCGCAGGATCGCCCAGGGCTACAACCTCGACCTGCTGGTCCAGCACGCCAACGCGCAACTGCAGCAACTGGCCCGCCGCTACCGCCTGCAGCGCGGCGGCAGCCCGCTGGGCCTGCTGGTGCTGGACACCGAAATGGGCGACGAACTGCGCTCGGTACACTCGCTCTCCGGCGGCGAAACCTTCCTGGTGTCGCTGGCCCTGGCGCTCGGCCTCGCCTCGATGGCCTCCAGCAAGCTGCGTATCGAATCGCTGTTCATCGACGAAGGCTTCGGCAGCCTCGACCCCGAATCCCTGCAACTGGCCATGGATGCCCTCGACAACCTCCAGGCCCAGGGCCGCAAGGTCGCGGTGATCTCCCATGTGCAGGAAATGCACGAACGGATTCCGGTGCAGATCCGCGTGCAGCGGCAGGGGAACGGGGCGAGTGTGGTGAGGGTGGTGGGGTAAGAAGCCAAGGGGCTGTGGATGCGGCCACGCTGGCAGGGCGCGGTCGTCTCCTGCGCGCAGACAACGGCGCCGCCTTGCCTGCCGCTGCCCACGGTGGGTAATCGCTGCGCGAGCTACCCACCCAAACTCCGGAAATACGCTGCGATTGGGCAGCGAAATCCGTCGGATACTCAGTAATCCCGCTTGTAGAAGATGTCCAGCGAACTGGCCAGCCCACTCGCCGCTTCCAGATAAAGCTTCTTGCTCAGCTCGTAGCGCAGCGCCAGGCTGTTGACCGGCTCGAACACGCCGACGCCGTAGCGCAGGCTGAGGTTGGGGGCGAGGTAGCCGCTGGCGACCACGCTGGAGGTCAGGCCGGAACCTTCGCTTTCCAGCTGGAAGTCCTGGATGCCGAGGCGGTCGGCCAGCGAGCGGGCCACCGGGGCGCCGCCGGCCAGGCCCAGGGCCAAGGCGGCCTGACCGATCAGGTTGTCGTCGCCGCCGCTGCCCAGCGGGCGGCCGAGCACCAGGTAGGACAGCGCCTGCTCCTGGCTCATCGCCGGCTCCGAGAACACCTGGGAAAGCGGCGCGTCACTGCGCCCGGAGAGGCGCAGGCCGGCTGTGACGTCGCCGACCGTGCGCACCGCCTCGACGTCGAGCAACGGCTCGCTGACCGGCCCGGCGAACAGCAGGCGGGCGCGGCGCAGGGTCAGGCGCTGGCCGTAGGCGCGGTAGCGGCCGTTTTCCAGGGTCAGGGTGCCGCGGCTGTCGAGGTTGTCGCGGATGCGCAGGTTGCCCTTGAGGTCGGCGGTCAGGCCGAAGCCGGAGAAGCTCAGGCGCTCGGCGCCGAGGGCGATGCGCAGGTCCATCTTCAGCGGCAGGCCGGCGGCCTGTTCCTCGGCGCCGACGATGCGCGCGTCGTCGGAAACACGCACCGCCTGTTCGGGCAACTGGCGCACGCGGATGCGTCCGCGCGGCACGGCAATGCGCCCGGCGAGGCTGACCGCGCCCTGCTCCAGACCGATCTGCAGGTCGGGTTCCACCTCCACTTCGGCATAGGGTTCGAGGCTGGCCGGCAGGCGGCTGCCGCGCAGGTTGAGGGCCATGGACAGCTGCGGCGCCCAGCCCAGTTCGCCGTCGAGGCTGCCGCGGCCGTGCTCGCCGCTGCGCCAGCGGCCGTCCAGGCGGGCGCGCTGGCCGGCGATGTCGAGGGCGACCTGCAGATCCTCGATGGGCAGCGGCAGCTCGCCGCCGGCGGCGCGGCCGTCGCGCAGGCGCAACTGGCCGTCGATCACCGGGGCCAGCAGATTGCCGGAGAGCCGGCCGCTGCCGTCGATGCGCCCGTCGAGCTGCTCGACCTGGGCGACGAAGGGGCGCGCCAGGGCCAGATCCAGGGCGGCGATACGGAAGTTGCCGGACAGCGGCCGCGCGCCGGGGCGCGGGTCGATGCCCAGCTCCAGGGCCAGTTCGCCCAGTTGCGGACCGCTCAGGCGCAGCTGGCTGTCGATGCGCTGCGGGCGCAGGCGGCTGTCCAGGTAGAGGGACTGGTAGGCGATGTCCTGCCAGCCCTCGCCGTCCGGCTCGCGCAGGCGCAGCACGCCGCTGCCGGCATCGAGGCGCAGGCTGCCGCTGGGCCCGCTGGCCGGCAGGTCGAGGGACACATCTCCCTGCAGGACGCCCTGCACCGCGAAGCCTTCCGGCAGCACGGCGGCCAGCCGGGCGAGCTGGAAGTCGCGCAGGCGCAGACGCAGTTGCGGGTCGGGCAGCAGGCGCTGGGCGTCGGCGCACAGGCTGGCATCGGCGGAGCGCCAGCAGTGCGCGCCGAGGCTGACCCGCCCGGCGGCGCTGCGCTCCAGCAGCGCCGGGGTCTGCAGCTGCCAGTCCAGCCCGGCGGCGGCCAGCCGGCCGCGGGACAGCTCGCCACGCCAGCGCCGCGCGGCGTCGAGACCGCCCTGCAGGCGCAGGTCGAGCGCCAGGGGCTCGCCGTCGAGCTGCAGGTCGAGGCCGTGGCGGGCCAGGGTGCCGGAGGCATCCGCGCTGAGGGTGCCGAAGGCGCTGTCGCCGCTGCGCAGGCGCTCGGCCTTGAGGGCCAGACGGCCGCGCTGGCCGGCTTCCACGGCGGCGTCGAGGCTCAGGCGGCCGAGGCCGGCGTCGCGGTAGCCGAGACGCCGGCCATTCAGGGTCAGGCGGCCTTGCGGCGCGGCAGGGGTGCCGGCCAGGCGCAGGTCACCGCCGAGGTTGCCGCGCAGGCCGGGCCAGAGCTGGTCGAGGCGGTTCAGGGCGAGATCGAGGCGACCGTCCAGGCGCGTGGCCCAGCGGCCCTGTCCGTTGAGGCGGTTGTCGCCCAGGCGCAGGTCGAGGCCGTCCAGACGCCAATCGGCCGGCGCGCCCTGCAGATGGCCGGCCAGCGCCAGCGGCTGACCGCGCAGGCGGCCCTGCAGGCTCCACCGGGCTTCGGCCTGCAGCCCGGATTCGCCCAGCTGGCCCCGGCTGCTCAGGCGTCCGCCGATGCGGCCGGGCAGTTCGGCCAGCCAGTAGGCCGGGTCGAGGTCGGCCAGATTCAGTTCGGTTTCCCAGCCCAGCGCGGCGGCGAAGTCCAGCGCCAGCGCGCCCTCGGCGTGGCCGCGCCCGGCGTCGAGGCGCAGTGCCGGCAGGCGCAGGGCGGTGCTGTCGCCTTGCAGCGGGCTGCGCAGACGCAGCGGCCCGGCCGGGCCGTGCAGGCGGATGTCGAAGTCGCCGCGATAGGCGTCGGCGGCGTAGTCCAGTTGCGCCTGCAGCGTCTCCAGGCGCAGGTCCACGCCCGCCAGCGGATAGAGCTGCTGCCAGTCGAAGGCGCCAGCCTCCAGGCGCAGCGCGGCGCTCAACGCCTCCTGCCAGCCGAGGCGGCCGGCCAGTTGCAGCGCCGCCCCGGCGCCGTCGCGCAGGCGCAGACGCTCGATCTGCGCGCCGCGGGTATCGGCGCGGCCGTCCAGACTCAGCGCGACCGGCCGGTCGCGCCCGGCCAGCCGGCCACGGCCCTGGATGGCGAAGCCCTGCTGCAGGTCGCCGCTCGCCGCCAGGGTCAGCTGCGTCAGGCGCAGGGTCGCTGGCAGGCCGGCGGCGGCGAGGAAGTCGCGGGCCTCAAGGTTCAGCGCCAGCGGCAGGCCGTCCTGCAGCGGCGCCAGCCAGCCGCTGAGCTCGGCGTCCAGATAGCCGCTGCTGCGCGCGTGCAGCTCCAGACGCTGGCGCAAACGGCCGTCCAGCTCCACGGCCAGCGGCCAGGGACGGCCGTCCAGCGCCGGCAGGCGCAGCGCGGCGCGGGCGCGCAGCGGCCAGTCGCCGTGGGGCTGCAGTTGCAGGTCGTCGATGCGCAGGTGCAAGTCGTCGCGGGCCAGCTCCAGGGCGGACAGGCGCAGGCCGCTGCGCTCCAGTTGCGCGCTCAGGGACAGTTCGCGCAGCTGCTGGGTTCCATCGATGCGCAGGCTGCCCAGCGCCAGATGGCCGATCCGTATTTCCAGCGGCAGGCGGATATCTGGCAGCTGCAGCGGCGCGCCGGCTTCGTCCGAGGCGGGCGGCAGGTCGAGCGCCACCTCGGCGGCGCGCAGTTCGTCCAGACACAGGCGGCGCTGCAGCAGGCAACCCAGACGCAGCGTGACGCCGGGCTGCTCGACGCTCAGCGCGGTGGCGCCGTCCGTCCACTGCAGGCGCTCGGCCGACCACTGGCCGTAGAGCGTGCCGGCAAAGCCCTCGACGGCCAGCCCCGGCACCTGGGCCAGCAGCCAGCGGCTGCCGCGCTCGCCGAGCGGCAGGGCGAGCAGCGCGGCCAACGCCAGCAGCACGACCAGCAGCAGGGTTGCCAGGGCCTTGAGGCTTGCCTTGAGCAGACGCGTCACAGTTCCGGTCCCATGGAGAAGTGGATGCGAAAGCCCGAACCCTCGTCGCTGTCGAGGGCGTGGGCCAGGTCGAGGCGGATCGGCCCGGCCGGGGAGATCCAGCGCAGGCCGATGCCGACGCCGGTCTTCAACGGATCGCTGAGGCCGTCGAAGGCGTTGCCGTGGTCGACGAAGCTGGCCAGCCGCCAGCGTTCGGCGAGCGGGTACTGGTATTCGACGCTGGCCACCGCCAGGTAGCGGCCACCGATGCGATTGTCCGCGTCGTCGCGCGGCGACAGGGTCTGGTAGTCGTAGCCGCGCACGCTCTGGTCGCCCCCGGCGAAGAAGCGCAGCGACGGCGGCACGGCGGAGAAATCGTTGGTGGCGATGCCGCCCAGCTGCAGGCGGCCGAGCAGGCGGTGGCCGCCGGCGAAGGTGGTCAGCCCGCGGGCCTGCAGATTGACATGCAGCAGGTCGGCGTCGGAGAGCAGGGTGCGCTGGGCGCCGGCCAGGTCGGCCTGCAGGCGCCAGCCGCGGCTGGGGTCGACCTTGCTGTCGCTGACCGTGCGGGAAAAGCCGATCCCCGGCAGCAGCAGGCTGCTGTTGCCCTCGTCCTCGCCGACCCGGTAGTTCTCCTGCTCCCAGCGCAGCGAGACGACCCGCAGCCAGTCGCTGGCCAGCAGGCTTTGCCACTGGCTGCCGAGGGTCAGGCGGCGACTCTCGGTGTCCACCAGGTCCTCCTGCTGGTAGCCGGTGGTGAAGCGCAGGCTGTCGCTCAGCGGCGGATCGAGGGGAATCTCGTACCAGGTACTGAGGTTCTGCCGCGGTGCGGAGAACTCGAAGTCGGCGCCCAGGCGGTGGCCGCCCTCGCCGCGCCAGTGGCGGGTCCAGCTGCCGCGCAGGCGCGGGCCGACGTCGGTGGAGAAGCCCAGGCCGACGCCCAGGGTGCGCGGCTTGCGCGCCTGCAGGGCGACCCGCAGCGGGATGCGGCGATCCTCGGCCTGTTCGGGGCTGGCGTCGATGCGCACGTCGCTGAAGTAGTTGCTGGACAGCAGCGCCTGGTTCAGCTCGGCGATGCGGTCGGAGTCGTAGGGGATGTCGCGGCCGAAGGGCACCATGCGCTGCAGCAGGTCGTCGTCGAACGGGGTGTCGCCCTCGAACTGCACCGCGCCCAGCCGGTAGCGCGCGCCGCTGGCGTAGATCAGGCGGATATCGGCGACGCCCTCGGCCGGATCGACCGTCAGGCTGTGCTCGACGAAACGGCCGTCGAAGAAGCCGTAGCGCAGCGCCTGGTTGGCGATCAGCCGCTTGGCGTCGTCGTAGGCACCGTGGTCGAGCACCGCGCCGGGCTTCAGCCGCGCGCTGGACGGCAGGCGGAAAGCGGCCAGCGCGCTGGCCTCGCCGTCGATGCGCACCTCCACGCGGCGCAGGCGCACCGGCTCGCCGGTCTCGATGCTCAGGCGCAGGCGCGCCTTGTCGCCCTCGCCGCGCACCTCGCTGCGAATCCGCGCGCGATAGTGCCCGAGCGCCTGCAGCGCCTTGCGCGCCTCGCGCTCGGCGTGGCGGGCGAAACGGCGCAGCGCCACGGCGTCGCGCTCGCCCAGCGGGCCGATGTGCGCCTCGACGTTGTCCTTCAGGGTCTTGTTGGCCGGCGTCAGGCGCACCTCCAGCTCGGCGGCGGCCAGCGGGCCGCAGACCAGGCAGGAGGCCAGCAGCAGGCCGGTCCAGTGGCGATGGGTGCGTTGGGTCATGACGGGGATGCTAGCACGCGACAGCCGCTCTCCGGCCACGCCCTCACTCCCCCGCCGACGCCTCCAGCCCCTGCCAGCCCCCGCCCAGCGCCGCGATCAGCTGCACGCTGGCGATCAGCCGGCTGCCCTGCAGGTCGAGCAGGCTGCGTTCGCTGGACAGCGCGGCGGTCTGGGCGCTGGCCACGCTCAGGTAGTCGACGGTGCCGGCGCGGTACTGGTTGTCGATCAGGCGCAGTGACTCGCGGGCGGCGTCGAGGGCGGCGCGGCGGGCGTCGGCTTCGCGTTCGGCGACGGCGAGCTGCACCAGGCGGTCTTCCACCTCGCGCAGGGCGTCCAGCACGCTCTGCCGGTAGTCGGCCACGGTTTCGTCGTAGCGCGCCTCGGCCTGTTCGACCCCGGCGCGGATGCGCCCGCCGTCGAACAGGGTCATGGCGAACTGCGGGCCGATGGACCAGAAGCGGTTGGGCGCGCTGATCCATTCGGCGAGCTGGGCGCTGCGGTAGCCGCCGCTGGCCGAGAGGGTCAGGTCGGGGAACCAGGCGGCGCGGGCCACGCCGATCTCGGCGTTGGCGGCGATCACCCGGCGCTCGGCGCCGGCCACGTCCGGGCGGCGCTCCAGCAGGCTGGAGGGCAGCGCCGGCGGCAGGCCCGGCAGCGCCGGCAGCCCGTCGCGGGCGGCCAGGCGCAGGCTCGCCGGGCTCGCGCCGAGCAGCACGGCGATGGCGTGTTCGAGCTGGGCGCGCTGGTAGTCGAGGTCGATGCGCTGGGCTTCGGTGCTCTTCAGCTGGGTCTGCGCCTGGGTGACGTCGGACTTGGGCACCAGACCGGCGCGATACTGGTTGTCGCTCAGGCGCAGCGAGCGGCGGTAGGCTTCCAGGGTGGCGTCGAGCAGGCGGATCTGCTCGTCGACCACCCGCAGCTGCAGGTAGCTCTGCACCAGTTCGGCCTGCTGGCTGAGGCGCACCGCGGCCAGATCGGCGGCACTGGCGGCCAGGCCGGCCTCGTCGGCCTCCAGCTGGCGGCGCAGCTTGCCCCAGACGTCCGGCTCCCAGCTCGCGCCGAGACTGGCGTCGTAGCTCTTGGCGACGCCCTCGGCGCTGCCACTGCGGCTCGCCGCGGCGCCGCCGTCGAGGGTCGGCAGGAAGGCCGCGCGCGCGCCGCGGGCCAGGGCGCGGGCCTGGCGCCAGGCGGCCTCGGCGGCGGCGAGGCTCTGGTTGCTGTCTTCCAGACGGCAGATCAGGGCGTTCAGCTCGGCGTCGCCGTACAGCTCCCACCAGGCGCCGCGCTCGATGGCATCGGCCGGCGCGGCGGCCTTCCAGCCTTCCACGGCGCGGAACTGCGCCGGGGTGTCGAGGGCCGGGCGCCGGTAGTCCGGGCCGATGGCGCAGCCGGTCAGGGCCAGGACCAGCAGGGCCGGCAGCAGCCGGCGGGCGGGCAGGCGTCCATCGAGCGCGGGCAGGCTCGCCCTTGCGGGGCGCGGGGCGTGAACGGGTGCAGTCATAGCGGAGCTTCCAGGGCGGTATCGCTGGGCCGTCCGCGCCAGCGGTTGACGCGGTGGCGCAGGCGGTCGAGGTACAGGTAGACCACCGGGGTGGTGTAGAGGGTGAGCAACTGGCTGAGCACCAGCCCGCCGACGATGGTCAGGCCCAGCGGCTGGCGCATCTCGGCGCCCTCGGCGCCGCCGACCAGCAGCGGCAGCGCGCCGAGGATCGCCGACAGGGTGGTCATCACGATGGGGCGGAAACGCAGCAGGCAGGCACGGCGGATCGACTCCTCCGGGCTCAGGCGCTCGCGGCGCTCCAGCTGCAGGGCCAGGTCGATCATCAGGATGGCGTTCTTCTTCACCACGCCGATCAACAGGAACAGGCCGAGCAGCGAGATCAGGCTGAACTGCCCGCCGGTGAGCTGGATCGCCAGCAGCGCGCCGACCCCGGCCGATGGCAGGGTGGAGAGGATGGTCAGCGGGTGGATGTAGCTCTCGTAGAGGATGCCGAGCACCAGATAGACCAGCAGCAGCGCGCCGAGGATCATCAGCGGCTGGGCGTTCTGGCTGTCCTGGAAGACGCCGCCGGTGCCGCCCAGCTTGCCCTGCACCTCGGTGGGCAGGTCGATCAGCGCCATGGCGCGGTCGATGGCGGCGCTGGCCTGATCCAGGCTCACGCCCTCGGCCAGGGCGAAGGAGAAGCTCTCGGCGGCGAAGGCGCCGTCGTGCTGCACGCGGTCCTCGGCCAGGCTGCGTTCCCAGCGGGCGAAGGCGGCCAGCGGCACCTGGGCGCCGTCCGGGGCGATCAGCCGCACCTGGTCGAGCACCTCGGGATGCTGGGCGTAGCGCGGGTCGATCTCCAGCACCACGCTGTACTGGTTGAGGCTCTCGTAGATGGTCGACACCTGGCGCTGGCTGAAGGCGTTGTTGAGCAGCGCGGTGACCGTGCTCATCTCCAGCCCCAGGCGCTTGGCCGCCTCGCGGTCGACCACCAGGGTGATCTGCTGGGTGCCGGCGCCCTCGCGGGCGTCGACGTCGGTCAGCTCCGGCAGGCTCTTGAAGGCGTCGCGCACCTTCGGCTGCCACTCCTTGAGGGCCTCCAGTTCGCTGGCCAGCAGCACGTACTCGTAGCTGGAACTGCCGCCCTCGCGGGCGCCGAAGCGCAGGTCCTGGTCGGGCATCAGGAACAGCTGTCCGCCCGGCACCTTGGGCAGGTTGCGGCGCAGCCGCTCGGCGACCCGCTGGGCGCTGGCGTCGCGCTCGGCCACCGGCTTGAGGCGCACCAGCATGAAGGCGTTGTTGATCCCGCCCTGGCCGCCGATGAAGCCGGCCACGCTCTCCACCGCCGGGTCCTCAAGGACGGCGCGGCGGAAGATTTCCATCTTCGGCTGCATGACCTGGAACGACAGTCCGTCGTCGCCGCGGATGAAGCCGACCAGCTGTCCGGTGTCCTGCTCGGGGAAGAAGGTCTTGGGCACGTTGACGTACAGCCAGACGTTGAGGGCGATGGTGGCGAAGAGGCCCAGCAGGGTCAGCAGCGCGTGGCGCAGCGACCACTCCAGGCTGACCCGGTAGAAGGCCAGCACCCGCTCCTGCAGCCGCGCGCCGAAACGCCGCAGCCGACCGTCGCGGCCCCGGGTGTCGCCGGGACGCAGCCAGCGGGCGCAGAGCATCGGCGTCAGGGTCAGCGAGACCAGCAGGGAGATGACGATGGCCACCGTCAGGGTGATGGCGAACTCGCGGAACAGCCGCTCGACGATGCCGCCCATGAACAGGATGGAGAGGAACACCGCGACCAGCGAGACGTTCATCGACAGCAGGGTGAAACCTACCTCCTTCGAGCCCTTGAGCGCCGCCGGCAGCGGCTTCTCGCCGGCCTCGATGTGCCGGGCGATGTTCTCCAGCACGACGATGGCGTCGTCCACCACCAGCCCGGTGGCGATGATCAGCGCCATCAAGGACAGGTTGTTCAGCGAGAAATCCAGCAGGTACATGGCAGTGAAGCTGCCGACCAGCGACACCGGCACCGCCAGCGCCGGGATCAGCGCGGCACGCGGGCGGCCGAGGAAGGCCAGCACCACCAGGATCACCAGCGCCACGGCAATCAGCAGGGTACGCTCGGCCTCGTGCAGGGTGGCGCGGATCGACGGCGAGCGGTCGCTGGCCACCTGCAGCTCGACGCTGCCCGGCAGCACCGCGCGCAGCGCCGGCAGCTCGGCGCGGATCTGCTCGATGGTCTGGATGATGTTGGCGCCGGCCTGGCGGTTGATCACCAGCAGCACCGCCTCCTCGTCGTTGAAGAAGCCGCTGTTGTAGCGGTCCTCCACCGCGTCGCGCACCTCGGCGATGTCGCCCAGGCGGATCGCCGCGCCGTCCTGGTGGCGGATGATCAGCGGCAGGTAGTCGGCGGCGCGCGACAGCTGGTCGTTGCTGGCGATCTGCCAATGGCGGCTGCCGTCTTCCACCGCGCCCTTGGGGCCGCGCACGTTGGCCGCGCCGAGCGCCTGGCGCACCTCGTCGAGGGCGATGCCGTAGTGCTCCAGCAGGCGCGGCTGCAGCTCGACGCGCACCGCCGGCAGCGAACTGCCGCCGACCTGCACCTCGCCGACCCCCGGCACCTGGGAAAGTTTCTGCGCGACGATGGTCGAGGCGGCGTCGTAGAGCCGGCCCTTGTCGAGCACCGTGGAGGTCAGCGACAGCACCATGATCGGCGCCTGGGACGGGTTGACCTTGCGGTAGGTGGGCATGCTGCGCATGGCGCTGGGCAGCAGGGTGCGCGCGGCGTTGATCGCCGCCTGCACCTCGCGGGCGGCGGCGTTGATGTCGCGGTCTAGGTCGAACTGCAGGATGATCCGCGTCGAGCCCTGGCTGCTGCGGCTGGTCATCTGGTTGACCCCGGCGATGGTGCCCAGCGAGCGCTCCAGCGGCATGGCCACGCTGGAGGCCATCACCTGCGGGCTGGCGCCGGGCAGGCTGGCCTGCACGGTGATCACCGGGAAATCCATCTGCGGCAGCGGCGCCACCGGCAGCAGGCCGAAGCTCAGCACGCCGGCCAGCAGGATCGCCAGGCTGAGCAGCAGGGTGGCCACCGGGCGGACGATGAAGGGCGCCGAGAGGTTCATTGCCCTGCTCCGCCCACCGCCACACCCGCCGCGCTGCGCCCGGCAAAGCGCCGGCTCAGGCGGTCGAACCACAGGTAGATCACCGGGGTGGTGAACAGGGTCAGCACCTGGCTGACCAGCAGGCCGCCGACCATCACCAGACCGAGCGGCTGGCGCAGCTCGGCGCCGGAGCCCGAGGCGAGCATCAGCGGAATGGCGCCGAACAGCGCGGCCAGGGTAGTCATCAGGATCGGCCGGAAGCGCAGCAGCGCCGCCTGGTGGATCGCCGCCTGCGGGTCCATGCCCTGGTGGCGCTCGGCCTCCAGGGCGAAGTCGATCATCATGATCGCGTTCTTCTTGACGATGCCGATCAGCAGGATGATGCCGATCACCGCGATCAGCCCCAGGTCGTTGCCGGTCAAGAGCAGCGCCAGCAGCGCGCCGACGCCGGCCGAGGGCAAGGTGGAGAGGATGGTGATCGGGTGGATGTAGCTCTCGTAGAGCACGCCGAGCACGATGTACATGGTGACGATGGCGGCGAGGATCAGCCACAGGGTGCTCGACAGCGAGGCGCGGAACGCCTCGGCGGCGCCCTGGAAGCGGGTCTGCACGCCTTCCGGCAGGCCGATCCCGGCCTTGACCTGTTCGATGCGCGCCACCGCCTCGCCCAGCGCCACGCCGGGCGCCAGGTTGAACGACACGGTGACCGCCGGGAACTGGCCGATACGGTTGACCACCAGCGGCGCGGCGCGCTCCTCGACGCGCACCAGGCTGGCCAGCGGCACCGCCACCCCACCCTCGCCGGCCACGTGCAGCTGGCGCAGCGCGGCCAGACCCATCTCGCGGGCGCCCTGGCTTTCAAGCACCACGCGGTACTGGCTGGTCTGGGTGAAGATGGTGGAGATCTGCCGCTGGCCGAAGGCGTCGTACAGCGCGCTGTCGATGGCGCTCATGCTCACGCCGAGGCGCCCGGCCAGGTCGCGGTCGACCTGCAGGTAGGCCTGCAGGCCGCGGCTCTGCAGGTCGCTGGTGACGTCGGCCAGCTCGGGCACGCCCTCCAGCGCCTCGACCAGCCGCGGCGTCCACGCCTCCAGCAGCGCGGCGTCCGGCGATTCCAGGCTGAACTGGTACTGGGTACGGCTGATGCGGTCCTCGATGGTCAGCTCCTGCACCGGCTGCAGGAACAGCTCGATGCCCGGCACCTGCGCTAGCGCCGGGCGCAGCCGCTCGATCACCTCGGCGGCGGTGACGTCGCGCTCGGCATGGGGCAGCAGGTTGATCTGCAGGCGCCCGCTGTTGAGGGTGGCGTTGTCGCCGTCCACCCCGATGTAGGACGACAGGCTGGCCACCGCCGGATCGGCGAGGATCGCCTCGGCCAGACGCTGCTGGCGCTCGCTCATGGCGGCGAAGGAGATGCTCTGCGGCGCCTGGCTGATGCCCTGGATGGCGCCGCTGTCCTGCACCGGGAAGAAGCCCTTGGGCACCGCCAGATAGAGCGCCACGGTCAGCGCCAGGGTGCCGAGGGCGATCAGCAGGGTGATGCCCTGATGGCGCAGTACCCAGTGCAGGCCGCCGTCGTAGCGGGCGATCAGCCAGTCGATCCAGGCCCCGCTGGCCTTGTAGAAGCGGCTCTGCTCGGCTGCGGGATCGTGGCGCAGCAGGCGCGCGCACATCATCGGCGTCAGGGTCAGCGACACCACCAGGGAGATGAGGATGGCCACCGCCAGGGTGATGGCGAACTCGCGGAACAGGCGGCCGACCACATCGGCCATGAACAGCAGCGGAATCAGCACGGCGATCAGCGAGAAGGTCAGCGAGATCAGGGTGAAACCGATCTGCCGGGCGCCCTTGAGCGCGGCATTCAGCGGCGTCTCGCCCTCTTCCAGATGGCGGGCGACGTTCTCCAGCATGACGATGGCGTCGTCGACCACGAAGCCGGTGGCGATGGTCAGCGCCATCAGGGTCAGGTTGTTGACCGAGAAGCCGGCCAGGTGCATCACCGCGAAGGTACCGATCAAGGACAGCGGCACGGCGATGGAGGGAATCACCGTGGCGGCCAGGCGGCGCAGGAACAGGAAGGTCACCAGCACCACCAGGCCGATCGCCAGCAGCAGCTCGAACTGCACGTCGCGCACCGCGGCGCGGATGGTCTGGGTGCGGTCGCTGAGCACGCGCACCTCGACCCCGGCCGGCAGGCTGGCGGTGATGCCCGGCAGCAGCGCCTGGATGCGGTCGACCACCTCGATGACGTTGGCGCCCGGCTGGCGCTGCACGTTGACCAGCACCGCGGCGTTGCGGTCGGCCCAGGCGGCGAGGCGCTCGTTCTCCGCGCCGTCGACCACCTCGGCGATATCGCCCAGGCGCAGGGTCGCGCCATTGCTGTAGGTCAGCAGCAGGTCGCGGTATTCGGCGGCGGACTTGAGCTGGTCGTTGGCGTCGAGCTGGGAGACGCGGGTCGGGCCGTCGAAGTTGCCCTTGGGCTGATTGACGTTGGCGGCATTGATCAGGCTGCGCACGTCGCTCAGGGTCAACCCGTAGGCGGCCAGCGCCTGCGGGTTGACGCGGATGCGCACCGCCGGGCGCTGCCCGCCGGCCAGGCTGACCAGGCCGACGCCGTTGATCTGCGCCAGCTTCTGCGCCATGCGCGTGTCGACCAGATCGTTGACCTCCGGCAGCGGCAGGGTCGCGGAGGTGACCGCCAGGGTCAGCACCGGGGTGTCGGCCGGGTTGACCTTGTTGTAGACCGGCGGCGCCGGCAGGTCATTGGGCAGCAGGTTGCTGGCCGCGTTGATCGCCGCCTGCACCTCCTGCTCGGCGACCTCCAGGGCCACGTCGAGGCTGAAGCGCAGGGTGATCACCGAGGCGCCGCCCGAACTGGTCGAGGACATCTGCGCAAGGCCGGGCATCTGCCCGAACTGGCGCTCCAGCGGCGCGGTCACCGCGCTGCCCATCACCTCCGGGCTGGCGCCGGGATACAACGTCAGCACGCGGATGGTCGGGTAATCCACCTGGGGCAGCGCCGCCACCGGCAGCAGCCGGTAGGCGATGGCCCCGGCGAGGAAGATCGCCACCATCAGCAGCGTGGTCGCCACCGGGCGCAGAATGAACGGACGCGACAGGTTCATCAGTCGGCTTTCCCGGCAGCGGCGGCAGGAGCCGGACGCTCGCCCTGGGCGGCTCCCGGAGCGGCGCTCTGCAAACGTCCGTCACTGGCGTGCTCGCCCGCCTCGCCACGCGGCGCCGCAGCGGCAGCACCGGGAGCGGCCGGCGGCGTGGCCGGCTTGAAGGCACCCTCCACCACTTCCACCGTGCTGCCGGCGCGCAGCCGGTCGGTGCCTTCCAGCACCACCTTCTCGCCGGCCGCCAGACCCTCGGCGATCAGGCTCTGCTCGCCGTTGCCGGTCTCGACCCGCACCGGGCGCACTTCCACCTTGTCGTCGGCGCCGACCACATAGACGAAGGTGCCGCTGTTGCCGAACTGCACCGCCTCGGCCGGCAGCAGCAGCGCCTCGCGACGGGTGTCGACGCGCAGGCGCACGTTGACGAACTGGTTGGGGAACAGGCGCTCGTCGGCGTTCTCGAAACGCGCCTTGAGGCGCACAGTGCCGGTGGCGGTGTCGATCTGGTTGTCCAGGCTGGCCAGCACGCCCTCGGCCAGCCGGTTGCGCTCGCCGCGATCCCAGGCCTCGACGGCCAGCATGGCGCCCTGCCGGTAGCGCGCCAGCACCGCCGGCAGCTCGGCCTCGGGCAGGGTGAAGCTGACGGTGATCGGCGCGGTCTGGGCGATGCTCACCAGCGGCGTGGCGTCGCCCGAGGACACCAGGTTGCCGACATCCACCTGACGCAGGCCGAGACGCCCGTCGATGGGTGCGCGCACCTCGGTGAAGTCCAGCTTCAGGCGCGCCTCGGCGACCTGCGCCTCCAGGCTCTTCAGGCTGCCGCGCAGCTGCTCGACGCTGGCCTGCTGGCTGTCGAGGGTCTGTCTGGCGATGGAGTCTTCGGCGTAGAGGCCCTGGTAGCGCTTGAGGTCGAGTTCGGCGTTCTTCAGCTCGGCGCGCCGCTCCAGCAGGTTGCCTTCGGCCTGCTGCAGCACGGCGCGGTAGCTGCGCGGATCGATGCGCGCCAGCAGTTGCCCGGCCTTGACCTGCGCGCCCTCCTCGAACAGCACCTCGACCAGTTCGCCGTCGACCCGCGGGCGCACGCTGACACTGTTGTAGGCCTGCACGGTGCCGAGCGCCTTGAGCTCCACCGCGTAGTCGCCCAGGCGCGCCTCGGTGAGCCGCACCGGCACCGCCCCGCCACCTCCCATGCCGCGGAAACGCCCACCGGGCCCGCCGCCCATCCCCGGCCCGCGCGCAGCCGGCGCCTCGGCCACCGGCTGCGGCCACCACCACCAGGCCAGCGCCAGGGCGAGCAACAGGACAACAGCGCCGAGCAACCAGCGCTGGCGAGAAGAAGCATGGGGAGCAGAGAGTCGGGACATGGTGCGAATCGCTTTCCTTGGGAGGCTGAACGATAAGGCCTCTCAGTTGGGATGCAAAGGAGCTTTACCGGCACTTTACCTGCCCGGCGGCGATCCATCCCGGCAATGCAGCCCCTAAACGCAAACGGCCTGCGCAAGGCAGGCCGTTTGCACTCCAGACGAGGACTCAGAGCGCCTTCAGCGCCGCCGCGTAGTCCGGCTCGTCGGCGATTTCGCCGACCAGTTCGGCGTGCAGCACCTTGTCGTGCTCGTCGAGCACCACCACGGCGCGGGCGGCGAGGCCGCGCAGCGGGCCTTCGGCGATGGCCACGCCGTAGTTGTCGAGGAACTCGCGGCCGCGCAGGGTCGAGAGGTTGACCACGTTGTCCAGGCCTTCGGCGGCGCAGAAGCGCTTCTGCGCGAACGGCAGGTCGGCGGAGATGCACAGCACCACGGTATTGGCCAGCTTGCTCGCCTCGGCGTTGAAGGTGCGCACCGAGGTGGCGCAGGTCGGGGTGTCGACGCTGGGGAAGATGTTCAGCACCTTGCGCTGGCCGGCGAAGTCGGCCAGGGTCTTGTCGGACAGGTCGCCCGCCACCAGGCTGAAGGCCGGGGCCTGGCTGCCGACCTGCGGCAGGCTGCCGTCGACGCGTACCGGGTTGCCTTTGAGGGTCACTTGACTCATTGCGGTATTCCTTTTGCTTCAGGGATGAAAGCCCCGGCGCCGCCGGGGCGGTCGATCAGGGATGGCGGGCGAAGTGCTCGCGGGTCAGGCGCAGCACCAGCGGGCTGAGCAGCAGCAGCGACACCAGGTTGGGCAACGCCATCAGGCCGTTGAGGGTGTCGGCCACCAGCCAGGCGAACTCCAGATGGGCCAGCGCGCCGAAGGGGATGGCCAGGACGAAGACCAGGCGGAACGGCAGGATCGCCCGGGTGCCGGCGAGGAACTCCCAGCAGCGTTCGCCGTAGTAGCTCCAACCGAGAATAGTGGTGAAGGCGAAGATCGCCAGGGCCAGGGCGATCAGGTGGCTGCCGATGCCGGGCAGCGCCGATTCGAAGGCCGCCGCCGACAGCGCCGCGCCACTGGCGCCGCTGGTCCATACCCCGGAGCAGACGATCGCCAGACCGGTCAGGCTGCAGATGATCAGGGTATCGATGAAGGTGCCGAGCATGCCGATCAGCCCCGAGCGCACCGCGCTGGTGGTGGTGCCGGCGGCCTGGGCGATGCCGGCGGTGCCCAGCCCCGCCTCGTTGGAGAAGATCCCGCGGGCCACGCCGAAGCGGATCGCCGCCATCACCGCGGCGCCGGCGAAGCCGCCGGTGGCGGCGATGGGGGTGAAGGCGTGGGTGAAGATCAGCGCGAAGGCGGCGGGAATCTGCGCGGCGTTGACCGCCAGCACCGCCAGCGAGGCGACCACGTAGGCGATGCTCATCGCCGGCACCAGCGCTTCGGCGACCTTGCCGATGCGGCGGATGCCGCCGAGGATCACCAGGCCAGCCAGCAGCATCACCGCAAGGCCGGTGGCCCAGTGCGGCGTGCCGAAGGAGACGTGCAGCGCATCGGCCATGCTGTTGACCTGGACCATGTTGCCGATGCCGAAGCCGGCCAGCCCGCCGAAGATCGCGAAGGCGCTACCGAGCCACTTCCAGCGCGGGCCGAGGCCGTTCTTGATGGCGTACATGGGGCCGCCGACATGCTCCTTGCGCTCGTCGACCTCGCGGTAATGCACCGCCAGCACCACTTCGGCGTACTTGGTGGCCATGCCGACCAGCGCGGTACACCACATCCAGAACAGCGCGCCGGGGCCGCCGAGGAAGATCGCCGTAGCCACCCCGGCGATGTTGCCGGTGCCGATGGTCGCGGCCAGTGTGGTCATCAGCGCCTGGAACGGGCTGATCTCGCCGGTGCCGGCCTCGCCCTTGTGGCGGCCCTGCCAGAGCAGGCGCAGGCCGGTGCCCAGGCGCAGCAGCGGCATGCCGCGCAGCGCCAGCATCAGAAACAACCCGGTACCGAGGATCAGCACCAGCATGGGCGGCCCCCAGACCAGTCCGTTGACCTGTTCGACCAGCGCATGGAACCACGCCATCCTCACCTCTCCTGTCGTCTCGTTGCGGGCGCGGCTCGATCCGCCGCGCGGTGGCGATGGTGCGCGGTGGCGCGCCATCGGGGTCCGTCGGGCGCCACCGGTGTGCGGCCGGCGCCTCGCTGTACGCGCGGGTGTGCCGCGCCCGGCGATCCTAGCACGGCGCCGCGCGGCGAAAACCCGACGGACTGCAGTGGCTTTGCCGGGGCCAGTACAGGCGGGGGCGCCGGGGGCTCCATCATCCAGCGCGAGTTACGGGGCACATGGCGCACCCTGCCGAATTCGTGCACAGGCCCTGCGCCGACCCCCGGCCGGCCCTGCAGGAGCGGGCGCGATCGGCTAGGATGGCGGCTTTTCCCGGAATGCCTGCGCGATGAAACTCGTCTCCTTCAATATCAACGGCCTGCGCGCCCGCCCCCATCAACTGGCCGAACTGATCGAGCGTCACCAGCCCGACGTGATCGGCCTGCAGGAAACCAAGGTGGCCGACGAGCAGTTCCCCCGCGCCGAGATCGAGGCGCTCGGCTACCACGTCGAGTACCACGGCCAGAAGGGCCACTACGGGGTCGCCCTGCTGTCGCGCCAGGCGCCGCAGAACCTGCTCAAGGGCTTCCCCTGGGATGGCGAGGAGTCCCAGCGGCGCTTCATCGGCGCCACCTTCAGCGATGCCCAGGGCCGACCGCTGCACGTGTTCAACGGCTACTTCCCGCAGGGCGAGAGCCGCAGCCACGCCACCAAGTTCCCGGCCAAGACGCAGTTCTACGCCGACCTGCAGCGCCTGCTGGAGGAGCGTTTCCGTCCCGAGCAGGGCGTGGTGGTGATGGGCGACTTCAACATCTCCCCCGAGGACTGCGACATCGGCATCGGCGCCGACAACGCCAAGCGCTGGCTGCGCACCGGCAAGTGCAGCTTCCTGCCCGAGGAACGCGAGTGGCTGGCGCGCCTCAAGCAGTGGGGGCTGGTGGACAGCTTCCGCCACCTGCACCCGGCAGTGGCCGACCGCTTCAGCTGGTTCGACTACCGCAGCCGCGGTTTCGAGGACGAGCCCAAGCGCGGCCTGCGCATCGACCTGATCATGGCCTCCAGCGGCCTGCTGCCGCGGCTCGCCGAGGCCGGCATCGACTACGACCTGCGCGCCATGGACAAGCCCTCCGACCACGCGCCGGTGTGGCTGCGCCTGGACTGAGACACCGGTCACAGTCACCGTCATTCGGGCGTCACCTCGGCGCCCTACCCTGCGCGGCAGTCTTCCGTCGTCCGCCCAGGAGTCCTGCCATGTCGCGCCTCGCCCCGTTCCGCCGCCTTGCGCCGTTCGCCGCGCTGCTGGGCCTGCTGCTCGGCGCGCCGACGCAGGCGGCCCTGCCGCTGCCCGACGACGACCGGCCGCTGCTGCGCATCCACGGCTCCAACACCATCGGCGCGCGCCTGGCGCCGGCGCTGGTGGCCGGCCTGCTGGAGCGCGAGGGCTTCGGCTCGCTGCGCATCGAGCCGGGTCGTCTGGCCAACGAGCAGCGCCTCAGCGCCCGCGATGCACAAGGCCGCCGGGTAACGGTGGAGATCGCCGCCCACGGCTCGGGCACCGGTTTCACCGCGCTGGCCGCCGGGCAGGCGAAGATCGCCGCCGCTTCGCGGCCGATCAAGGCCGAGGAGGCGCGCCGCCTCGCCCATCTGGGCGATCTGCGCAGCCGCGAGGCCGAGCAGGTGATCGCCATCGACGGACTGGCGGTGATCCTGCACCCGGACAACCCGCTCAACAGCCTGTCGGTGGAGCAGCTGGCGCGGGTGTTCTCCGGCGAGATCGCCCGCTGGGAACAGCTCGGCGCCCCGCCCGGAGCGATCCGCCTGTACGCCCGCGATGCCCGCTCCGGCACCTGGGACACCTTCAACGAGCTGGTGCTGGCCGCCCACGGCCGCAGCCTCGCCGCCGGCGCACGGCGCTTCGAGTCGAGCGAGGCGCTGTCCGCCGCGGTCAGCGCCGACCCGCGCGGCATCGGCTTCATCGGCCTGCCCTACATCCGCCATGCCAAGCCGCTGGCGCTGCAGAGCGGCGACGCGCGGCCGATGCTGCCCGGCACCTCGCTGGTGGCCAGCGAGGACTATCCGCTGGCGCGGCGGCTGTACCTGTACCTCAAGCCCGAGGAGGACAACCCCTGGGCGCGCGCCCTGGTGCGCTTCGCCCAGAGCCCCCGGGGGCAGGCGCTGGTGGCCCGCGAGGGCTTCGTCGCACAGACCGTGCAGGCGATGAAGGTCACCCCGCATGCCGGGATGCCCGAACGCTACCGGCGCCTGGCCGAGGAGGCGCACCGCCTGACGGTCAGCTTCCGCTTCAACGCGGGCAGCGCGCACCTGGACAGCAAGGCCCTGCAGGACGTGCTGCGGGTGCAGCAGTACCTGCGTGCACACCACAAGAGCCAGGGGCAGGCGGTGCTGGTCGGCTTCGGCGACGCCAGCGGCAGCGCCGAGCGCACCCGCCTGCTGTCCAAACTGCGCGCCCTGGCGGTGCAGCGCGAGCTGAGCCGCGGCGGCATCCTGCTGCGCGACATCGACGGTCTCGGCGAAGCCCTGCCGCTGGCCGCCGACAGCGCCGACGGCGGGCGCCAGCGCAACCGCCGGGTCGAGGTCTGGGTGTACTGAGGCGCAGCGCCAGCTAAACTGCGCGCCCCGCCTTCGCACCGAGACTTTCCCCATGCCCATCGCCATGGCCCGCCACATCCTGGTCAAGACCGCCGCCGAGGCCGAGCAGCTCAAGGCCCGTCTGGCCAAGGGCGAGGACTTCGACACCCTGGCCCGCCGCCACTCCACCTGCCCGTCGCGCAAGCGCGGCGGCGACCTGGGCGAGATCCGTCCGGGGCAGATGGTCAAGGCGTTCGAGAGTGCGGTGTTCCGCAAGCCGGTCAACCAGGTGCAGGGGCCGCTCAAGACCCAGTTCGGCTGGCATCTGGTGCTGACCTACTTCCGCGACTGAGGCGCGCGCCGCGCCACACGCGCCGGCCCGAGAAGGGCGAGGCATAGCCCGCGGGCCGACGCGCGCTACGCGTCCGCCGCCTGCAGGCGCTGCGCGCGGCTGGCGCGCTGCTGCTCCAGCAGGCGGCGCAGCTGCTGGTCGAGCTTGTCCAGGCAGCCCTGCGGGTCGAGCCAGTAGTCGGTGGACCACAGCCGCAGGATCTCCCAGCCCAGCCCGCGCAGCACGCTCTCGCGCACCTTGTCGCGGTCGCGGGCGGTGGCCGAGCGGTGGTAGGTGGCGCCGTCGCATTCGATGCCGGCCAGGTAGCGCCCAGGCGCGTCCGGGTCGACCACGCCGAGGTCGATGCGGAAACGCGACACCCCGACCTGCGGGTGCAGCACCCAGCCGCGCTCGCCCAGGGCGCGCGCCACCGCCTCCTCGAACGGCGAGTCGAACTCGCCCACCGAGCCGAACACCGCGGCATCCAGGGCGCGGGCGCCGTGCTCGGCGAATTCGAGGAAGTGCTTGAGGTCGCGCACGCCGAGCGCGGCGGTGCGCGACAGGTCGATCTGCTCCGGGCGCAGGCTGCTGAACACCTTCAGCTCGCGCCGCGCGCGGGTGATCGCCACGTTGAGGCGGCGCTCGCCGCCGCGCTGGTTGAGCGGGCCGAAGTTCATGCTCAGCTGGCCCTGGCGGTCGGGGCCGAAAGTGGTGCTGAACAGGATCAGGTCGCGCTCGTCCCCCTGTACCGACTCCAGGTTCTTGACGAACACCGGCTCGATCAGCGCCTCGTCGAAGTGGCGGTCCAGCGCCGGATTGGCGCGCCGCGCCGCGTCCAGCAGGTCGAGGATCAGGGTCTGCTGCTTCTGGTTGAAGGTGACCACGCCCAGGCTCAGCGCGCCCGGCTCGACGCCGGCCAGGCGCTGCTCGATCTCCACCACCACCGCGTCGGCCTCGGCGCGGTTGGTCTGGCTGCTGCCGCGCGCGTAGAGGCCGTCGACGCGCACCAGGTTGACCGCGCGATCCTCGGTGGTCGGCGACGGGAAGGTGATCAGCCCGCCCTTGTAGTAGCGGTGGTTGGAGAAGGTGATCAGGCTCTCGTGGCGCGAGCGGTAGTGCCAGGCCAGGTCGAGGGTCGGCAGGTTGGCGCCGAGCAGCTCGTCGAGGATGCTCTCCAGGTCCTCGTCGTCGCCCTCCTCCTCGCCGCCCTGGGCGGTGGTGAAGAAGCTGGTCGGCGGCAGCTGCTTGGGATCGCCGACCACCACCACCTGACGGCCGCGGGCGATGGCGCCGATGGCGTCCCACACGGTGATCTGCGAGGCCTCGTCGAAGATCACCAGATCGAAGGGTTCCTGGTCGGCCGGCAGGTACTGGGCGATCGACAGCGGCGACATCAGCAGGCACGGGGTCAGCGTGGCGATGGCGTGGGGCGCCTCGGCGAGCAGCTGGCGCAGCGGCTTGTGGCGGTTCTTCTTCTCCAGCTCGCGGCGCAGCAGGCCGAATTCGCTGCTGTATTTGCTGTCCTCGCGGCCGTTGAGCTGCTGGCGGATGCGCGTGCGGATGTACTCGGCGGTGATCGCCCGCACGCGGTCGTCGAGGGCACGGAAGCCGGCGATCTTGCGCTCGTGCTCGACGGCGACGAACTGGCGCAGCGCCGGTTCGGCATCGATCTGCGCGGCCAGCCAGCCGCGCGCGTAGTTGACCTCCAGCACCCGCATCAGGTCGGCGCCCTCCAGCCGGCCCTGTTCGAGCGCGGCGATCAGCGGCTGCAGGCCGAGGCCCAGCGCCTCGCTGCGCACCCGCCGCCAGGCGCACCAACCGTGCAGGCGGCCGGCGTGGCGTTCCAGTTGCCCGGCCAGCGTCGCCAGGCGGGCCAGACCGGCCTCGCCGGGCTCGTACAGTTCGCCGGGCTCGCGGCCAATCAGCGCGGCGAAGGCCTCCAGCGCCTCCTCCAGATCGGCGCCGAGCTGCAGGGCGTCGCCGCACAGGCGGCCGACCGCGGCCTGCGCGTCGAGCAGCCCGTTGCCCTCCAGCACCAGACGGCGCAGGCCCTGGCGCAGGGCGGCGAGCTGTTCGCCGTCGCCGGCCAGCGCGGCGGGCAGCGAGCGCAGCTGCCAGGCCAGCTGGGCCAGTTCGTGCAGCGCCTCGGGGTCGGAGTCCAGGCCATGCCAATGCGGCAGGCCGGCCAGCCGCGGCGCCAGCGCCTGCAGTTCGCGGTGCAGCTGCTGCAGGGTGCCCAGCGTCGGCAGGGCGGCGCCGACCCCGTCGCTCAGGCCGACCCCGGCCTGCTCCAGCAGCCAGGCCTGCAACTGGCGCTGACGCACCAGCTTGAGCGGCCACCAGCTGTCCTGCGCCTCGCGCCAGCGCTGCTCCAGGGCCGTCAGGTCCAGCGCCAGCAGGCGCTCGCGCGGCCAGGCCTGGGACAGCCCGGCCTGCAGCTCGGCGAAGCGCTGCAGCAGCGGCACCGCCTTGTTCAGGGCATCGAGGCGCTCCAGCACGTCGGCCTGGAAGGCGAAGTCCAGGTCCTTGCCGGCGGCCTGCGGCAGCAGGCGCAGCAACTGGCCGAGGGCCGCCAGCTGGCCGCGTCCCTGCAGCGGGCGCAGCAGGCCGAGGTGCCGGCCGAGCGCGGCCAGACAGTCGCCCAGCGCCGTGGCGCGCGCGGCGAGCAGCGCCGCCTGGGCCAGCGCGGCCTGCTGCCAGGCCATGCTCCAGTCGTCGACGGCGACGAAGGCCAGCGGATGCTCGCCGGCGCCGCCCAGTTCGGCGGCGTTGAGGCCGAGGCGTTCGGCCACCGCCAGCAGGTGCTCGCGATCGGCGGCGGTGTGGCTATCGGGATCGCTCCAGCGCAGCTCGACGAGCGGCACTCCGGCATGGGCCACCGCCAGCGCCAGAGCGCCGCGCACGGTCAGGCCGTTGCGCCGGGGCCGGTGCAGGGCCTCGACCAGCGCGTTGAGCTCGTCGCGCAACTGGCGCAGGCGCGAAGTCTCGCGCGCCCACTCGACGTCGCGCAGGGTGCCACGCGCCTTCCAGGCGTCGGCCAGCTGCTGGAACACCTCGACCTTGCGCGCCTTGTTGGAATGCAGCTCCAGGCAGAATTCGCCGAGGCCATGCTCGCGCAGGCGGCGATAGACCACCTCCAGCGCGGCGGCCTTCTCGGCGACGAACAGCACCCGGCGGCCGAGGGCCAGGTTGTGGGCGATCATGTTGGCGATGGTCTGCGACTTGCCGGTGCCCGGCGGGCCGATCATCACGAAATTGCGCCCCTCGGCGGCGGCGACCACCGCGGCCAGCTGCGAGGAGTCGGCTGACAGCGGGGTGAACAGCTGCTCCGGGCTGACCCGCCGGTCCAGCTCGCGGGGGGCGACGAACTCGCCGGGCTGGACGAACGGCTCGCGCGGGCTGTCGATCAGGTGGCGCACCACCGGGTTTTCCTTGAGCTGCTCCAGGCGCTCGGCCAGGTCCTTCCACATCAGGTACTTGGCGAAGGAGAAGGTGGTCAGCAGGACGTCGTCGACAATCTCGAAGCCGTCCACGTCGAGCACCTCGCGGCGCATGCGGGTGAGGATCGCGGCGATGTCGATGCCCTGGCCATCGCTGGGCAGCAGGCTGTCGAAGCCCTGGATGTCGAGGGCGAAGTCCTGGCGCAGCATCTCCAGCAGGGTGGTGTTGAAGCGCGGCTCGTCCTCGCCCAGGCTCAGGCGGATGCCGGAGTTGATCGACTTGCGGCTCATGGTCACCGGCAGCAGGATCAGCGGCGCCCGGTAGCTGCGCTCCTTCAGCCCCGGACGCTGCCAGCGCAGGAAGCCGATGGCGAGGAACAGGGTGTTGGCGCCGCCCTCCTCCAGGTCGGCCTTGGCCTTGCGGTACAGCTCGACCAGCGCGGCCTCCAGCTTGTCGGCCTCCAGCGGGGCGAACAGGCGGCCCTTCTCCAGCGCGCTGCGCGCGCCCTGCTCGCGGGCCAGGACGGCGGCGGCGTCCTCGCCGCGCGGCGGCAGCGCTTCGAGGGCGAACGCCTGTCCGGCGGCCAGGGCATCTTCGAGCTGCGCGGGATCGGGGGCGAGGATCGGGATCGCGGTGCGGCTGTCGCGCAGGCTGAGCAGCGGGTTGCGCAGCGACAGGTCGAGCAGACGGCGCTGCCACTGCTCCAGACGACCGAGCGGGGTGGCCGGCGCCAGCTCGTCGTCGCCGACCGCGGGCGCGCGCATGTCCGGCGCGTCGAGCACCTCCAGGCTGTCGGCCTGCGGCAGCGGCGTGCCGAACGGGCGCAACTGGTGGGCGCGGGCGGTGGCCAGGTCGAGGACCATAACGAAGCGCTCGTCCACCGTCAGGCGCTGCTGGGCGGCGCGCATGGCGTCCTTGAAGGCCACCCCGCGGCTCAGCAGGGCGCTGTCGAACAGCAGGATGTCCTTGAGCTGCACGCGCTTGCGCAGCAGCAGCACGTCGTCGCCACAGACCTGCGGGAAGCGCTCGGCCTGCATCCACAGGCCGGCGTAGGCATGCTCGTCTTCCAGCACCAGCAGCGGGTGCAGGCCCATGCGTTCGAGCAGCGCGCAGCACAGCAGGGCGCAGTCCAGGGCCCCGGCGCTGCGGGTCTGCACGATCTGCTCGGGGCTGCGCAGGCGCTGCGCCGCGGCCAGGGGCGCCGGCGCGGCCAGGGCGTCCAGGCGCAGGCCCAGCAGCACGTTCCAGACCGCCACCGCCTGCAGGCCGAGCCGGCTGGCGTCGGCGGCCTCGTAGCCGTGCAGGGTGGCGTCGTGGCCGTTGCGCTTGAGCAGCTCGCCGGCCAGGCGCAGCAGCTTGTCCACCACCGGCTGCGCCGGCAGGCAGCAGCTGGCCAGCTGCTCGGGAGCCTGTAGGTAGCCGGCCCACTCCAGCTGCGCCGGCGTGCCGAGGTCCGTGGCCGCCTGTTCCCGGTGGGCAGTGCCGCCCTGCTCGTCACGGGCCTGACCGGGTACCAACGCTTGCTCGGACATCCGACTGCATCTCCAACCTGCGGACCGCCAACGGGCGATCCCGGCCGGCGCAGTCCGCGCCGGCACTCTATTGATGATCTGGGGGAACAGGCCTGCGTCACCGCGCCGGGGAATGGCGGAAAAGCGTCACCGGGCGGCCATGAACCTGTACGGGCGCACAGTATCCGCTGCCATCGTGCAGGTAAAGGGCTTTGCCGCCTCGCACGATCCTGCCGGCTGCGGATCGGCGCCCGGCCCTGGCCGGCAGGTCCCGCGGCTTGCTCCCGGCCCCGGTTGTGCGACAATCCGCGCCTTTTTTCAGCGCCGCCCGCGCGCCTGCAGCCGATCCACAGCCGATGACCCTCGATCTCCACCACCTGCGCCTGCAGGACTGGCGCCACGCCATTGCCAGCGGCGACTTCCAGCGCGGTCGCGCCTATGCCGACGAGGAGCGCGCGCAGAACCTGCGCTTCGAGGCCGGCGAGCTGCTCGCCGAGTGCCGCGGCTCCGGCTGGCAGCGCTATCGCCAGCGCATCCGCCTGATCGAACGGGCCGGGCGCTGGGACGTGGACGGGCGCTGCAACTGCCCGGTGGGCTACAACTGCAAGCATGTGGTGGCCGCCCTGCTGACCCTGGAGCGCCTGCAGCAGGCCGGCCAGCGCCTGCCGGGCAGCGACGCGCCGGCACCGCAGGTCGTCGAACTGCCCGCCCGGCCGCCGCGCCCGCGCCTGCTGCTCGGCAGCCATGTGCGCGCCCACTACGACGCCCGCAAGGGGCGCATGCTCGAACAGACCCAGCACCGCGCCGCGCTGGCCTTCGACTACCAGGGCCACCTGGCCTTCGGTCGCGGCGCGCGCGAGTTGCTGGTCAACCTCGACGGCGGCCGGCGCCTGCGCATCCTCCGCGACCTGGAAAGCGAGGCGGCCTGGCGCCAGCAGCTCGTCGAGCTGGGCTTCGCCGTCGCCCTGCGGCGCAGCGAGGCGCTGCCGGAAAGCGCCGGCGAGCCCTTCGAGCTGGCCGACGACGGCGCCTGGCTGCATTTCGTCCGCGAGGGCCTGCCGCAACTGCGCGAGCGCGGCTGGCAGGTGCGCCTGCAGCCGGACTTCCACTTCAACCTCGCCGAGGTCGGCCAGTGGTACGCCAGCGTCGCGGAGGCCGAGCACGACTGGTTCGACCTGGAGATGGGCATCGAGGTGGACGGCCAGAAGGTCAGCCTGCTGCCGATCCTGCTGCACGCCATCCGCCACTCGCCCTGGCTGCTCACCGGCGAGGCGCTGGCCCGCCGCGGCGACGACGAGGTGCTGCTGGTGCCGCTGCCGCGCAGCCACGGCGGGCGCCGCGTGGCCCTGCCGTTCGGGCGGCTGCGGCCGCTGCTGGCCAGCCTCGGCGAGCTGTACCTGCGCGACGACGAGGGCGCCGCCGACACCCTGCGCTTGGCCCGCGCCGACGCCGCGCGGCTGGCGCAGCTGGAACAGTTGCCGACCCTGCACTGGCTCGGCGGCGAGCGCCTGCGCGACTTCGCCAGACGCCTGGCCGAGCTGCCGCAGCGCCGGGTCGCCGCGCCCGCCGGGCTGCGGGCCGAGCTGCGCGACTACCAGCAGCAGGGCCTGAGCTGGATGCAGACCCTGCGCGAGCTGGGCATGGGCGGCATCCTCGCCGACGACATGGGCCTGGGCAAGACGCTGCAGACCCTGGCGCACATCCTCGCCGAGAAGCGCGCCGGGCGCCTCGACCGGCCGGCGCTGATCGTCATGCCCACCAGCCTGATTCCCAACTGGCAGGACGAGGCCGCGCGCTTCGCCCCCGAGCTGCGCGTGCTGGCCCTGCACGGCGCCAAGCGCAAGGCACTGTTCGCCCAGATCGACCAGCACGACCTGGTGCTGACCACCTATGCCCTGCTGCCGCGCGACCTCAAGCAGTTCGCCGCCCGCCCCTGGCACCTGCTGATCCTCGACGAGGCGCAGAACATCAAGAACCCGCGCAGCAAGGCGGCCAGCGCCGCCGGCCAGCTCGACGCCGCCCAGCGCCTGTGCCTGACCGGCACGCCGCTGGAAAACCACCTGGGCGAGCTGTGGTCGCTGTTCAACTTCCTGATGCCCGGCTGGCTCGGCGACAGCAAGACCTTCGCCCGCAACTACCGCACGCCCATCGAGAAGCAGGGCGACGCCCTGCGCCTGGCGCATCTCAACGCCCGCGTGCGGCCCTTCATGCTGCGCCGCAGCAAGGAGCAGGTGGCCCGCGAGCTGCCGCCCAAGACCGAGATCACCCTGCGCATCGAGCTGACCGACGTGCAGCGCGACCGCTACGAGGCGCTGCGCCTGGCCATGGACCAGAAGGTGCGCGCCGAGATCCAGCGCCTGGGGCTGGGCCGCAGCCAGCTGCTGATCCTCGAAGCGCTGCTGCGCCTGCGCCAGGCCTGCTGCGACCTGCGCCTGCTCGGCGACGAACAGGCCGCCGGCTACGCCAGCGCCGACTCCGGCAAGCTCACCGCCCTGCTCGACATGCTCGACGAGCTGATCAGCGAGGGCCGCCGGGTGCTGCTGTTCTCGCAGTTCACCTCGATGCTCGAACTGATCGCCGCCGAACTGAGCGCGCGGCGCATCGCCCACGTCACCCTGACCGGCGCCAGCCGCGACCGCCGCGCGCCGGTGGAGGCCTTCCAGAGCGGCCGGGTGCCGGTGTTCCTGATCAGCCTCAAGGCCGGCGGCGCCGGCCTCAACCTCACCGCCGCCGACACGGTGATCCACTTCGATCCCTGGTGGAACCCGGCCGCCGAGGCCCAGGCCAGCGACCGCGCCTACCGCATCGGCCAGGACAAGCCGGTGTTCGTCTACAAGCTGATCGCCCGCGGCAGCGTCGAGGAGAAGATCCAGCAACTGCAGCACAGCAAGGCCAGCCTGGCGCGCAGCGTGCTCGACGGCGGCGCGCAGGGCGACTGGTCGCTCAGCGAGGCCGATCTCGACGCCCTGCTGGCGCCGCTGCCCTGATGGACGCGCCCTTCGCCGCCACCCTGCCCTGCCGCGGGGGCGACTATCCGGACTGGCATCGCGGCCGCTCGCGCTACGCGCTGTGGAGCCTGCCGGTGGAGTGCCCGCGCATCCTCGCCCGGCTGGCCGAGGCGCGCGCCCGGCTCGGCGACTGGCTGCATGAGGACTGCCGCCGCCAGGCGCACATCACCCTGTTCGTCTGCGGATTCCCTGCGCAATCCCCACAGTTCGACGACGATTTCCCCGCCACGCGCCTCGCCGCCCAGCTTGATGCGCTGCGCCGCCTGCGCGCCGCGCCCTTCGTCCTGCGCATCGGCGGCCTGCGCAGCTTCGCCAGCGCACCCTACCTGACGGTGGACGATCCCGACGCCAGCCTGGCGCCGCTGCGCGCGGCGCTGGCGGCGCAGGGTGCGGAAATCCGCCAGGCGCCCTACCGCCCGCACCTGACCGTCGGCCGCTATGCCCGCGCCGTCGCCCACGCCGAGTTGCAGCGGCGCCTGGCGGCGAGCGTCGACCACACGCCGCTGAGCCTGCCGGTGCGCGAGCTGCACTACGCCACCTACGCCGCCGCCGACCTGGCCGGCCCGCTGCGCTGCGAGCGGCGCCTGGCGCTAGACTGAGCACACCCCCGGCACGGAGCCCGACATGTTGAGCAGCGAACTGAAAGCCTTCTATCAGGTGGCACAACTGGGCAGCATCACCCAGGCGGCGAAGAAGCTCGGCCTCAGCCAGCCGACGGTGACCACCCAGATCCGCCAGCTGGAGGCGCGCTACGGCATCGAGCTGTTCTACCGCGGCGGCCGCCGGCTGAGCCTCAGCGACGCCGGCGCCGCGCTGCTGCCCAGGGTGCGCGCGCTGCTGCAGCAGGAGGCCGACATCGAGTTCTTCCTGCGCAACAGCGGCCAGTTGCAGGGCAGCCTGCGCCTCGGCGCCACCGCGCCCTACTACGTGCTCGACCTGCTCAAGGGCTTTCGCGAGCGCCTGCCGCAGGTCGAGGTGGCGGTGCAGATCGGCAATTCCCAGGAAGTGCTGGAGGCGCTCGACGAGTTCCGCGTCGACCTCGCCGCCTCCTCGCAGCGCCTCGACGATCCGCGCCTGGTGCGCCTGGAGCTGGGTCGCGATCCGCTGGTGCTGGCGGTGCACCGCGAGCATCCGCTGGCGGCGCTGGGCAGCGTGCCGCTGGCCGCCCTGGCGCGGCACTGCCTGCTGATGCGCGAACCCGGCTCCACCACCCGCCAGCTGACCGAGCGCATGCTCGCGGAGGCCGGCGTGCGCCCGCAGGCGCTGCTGGAGATCGGCAGCCGCGAGTCGATCCGCGAGGCGGTGCTGCGCAACATCGGCGTCGGCATCATCGCCCGCCACGAGGTGCCGCACAGCCCGGAGCTGCGCGTGCTGACCCTGGAAGGCGCGCCCGAGATCGCCGAATACCTCTACTGCCTCAAGGAGCGCCGCCTGGCGCGCCTGCCGGCGGCCTTCCTCGCCGTGGCCCGCGAGTTCGCCGAACGAGCGGACTGACATCCCCGCTTCACAAAAATCCCGATACCTCCATCGGCAGCTTTTGCCCAACTGCCACAAGGCCTTAGCACACGCGCCCTAGCATGACCCTCGTCGAGTCATACCGCTCCACGAGGATCGCACCATGCACCCCATGCCCACCGCGCACCTGCGCGTCCACCAGTTGCGCAAGCGCTTCGGCGGCTTCACCGCCCTAGACGGCGTCTCCCTGGACATCGCCGCCGGCGAGCTGGTCTGCCTGCTCGGCCCTTCCGGCTGCGGCAAGACCACCCTGCTGCGCTGCGTCGCCGGCCTCGAACGCCAGGACGGCGGCGCCCTGTACATAGGCAGCCGCGACATCTCCACGCTGCCGCCGCAGGCCCGCGACTACGGCATCCTGTTCCAGTCCTACGCGCTGTTCCCCAACCTCACCGTCGAGCAGAACATCGCCTACGGCCTGGCCGGCAGCGAGCGCGAGGCGATCCGCGCACGGGTCGCGCAGATGCTCGAACTGGTCGGCCTCACCGGCAGCGAGAAGAAGTACCCCGGCCAGCTCTCCGGCGGCCAGCAGCAGCGCGTCGCCCTGGCCCGCGCGCTGGCACCGGCGCCCTCGCTGTTGCTGCTCGACGAGCCGATGTCGGCCCTCGACGCCCGCGTGCGCGAACACCTGTGCAGCGAGCTGCGCGCCCTGCAGCGCCAGCTCGGCATCACCACCCTGATGGTCACCCACAACCAGGACGAGGCCATGCTGATGGCCGACCGCATCGCGGTGATGAACCACGGGCGCGTCGAGCAGTACGCCACCCCGCGGGAGATCTACGCCAACCCGGCCAGCCCGTTCGTCGCCGAGTTCGTCGGCCAGGGCAACTGGCTGCCCTTCGAGCAGGCCGGCGACGGCTTCGCTCGGGTCGGCAGCCTCAGCCTGCGCCTACCGGTGGCGGCTCGCGCCGAGCGCGGCCGGCTGTTCTGCCGCCCGGAAGCCATCGTGGTCAACCCGACGGTGCACGAGCCGAACCTGTGCCGCGCGCAGATGCGCGAGATCACCTTCCTCGGCAACCGCTGCCGACTGAGCTTCGAACTGGACGAACTGCCCGGCCACGCCCTGCAGGCCGAGGTCGCCCCCGAGGCGCTGCCGCATCCGGCCGGCGAGCTGTGGGTCGCCCTGCCGCCGCACCGCCTGCAGGTGTTCGCCTGACATGCACAGCTCCCTCACCCTCCCCGCCGGCCGCGACGCCGGCCTGCGCTGCGCCCGCGCCGACCGCCTGTTCATCGACGGCGGCAAGTGGACGATGCTGGTCCTGCTGCTGCTCGCCGTACTGCTGCCGCTGACCGCCATGCTCTGGCGCGGCTTTGCCGGCGAGCCCGGCCAGGGCGGCGGTCTGGCCGCCGCCGCCGAGCTGCTGGCCAGCGCCAACTTCCGCTGGCTGCTCGGCAACAGCCTCAAGGTCGCGCTGACCGTGGCGCTGATCGTGGTGCCGCTGGCCTACCTGTTCGCCTACGCCCTGCAGCGCACGCTGATCCCGGCCAAGGGCCTGTGGCGCGGCATCTCCCTGCTGCCGCTGTTGGCGCCGTCGATGCTGCCGGGCATCGCGCTGATCTACCTGTTCGGCAACCAGGGGCTGCTGCGCGAGCTGCTGGACGACAACATCTACGGCTTCTGGGGCATCGTCCTCGGCGAGGCGATCTACACCTTCCCCCATGCCTTGATGATCCTGCTCTCGGCGTTGGCGCTGGCCGACGCGCGGCTGTTCGACGCCGCGGCGAGCATGGGCGCGAGTCCCTGGAAGGCATTCCGCAGCATCACCTGGCCGGGCAGCCGCCAGGGCGTATTCGCCGCCTTCTGTCTGGTGTTCACCCTGACCATCACCGACTTCGGCGTGCCGGTAGTGATCGGCGGCGACTACCAGGTGCTGGCGCTGGAGGCCTACAAGGCGGTGGTCGGCCAGCAGCAGTTCGGCCGCGGCGCGCTGATCGGCCTAGTGCTCTTGGTGCCGGCGCTGCTCAGCTTCGCGGTCGACGCCTGGCTGCGCCGCCGCCAGCGCGACGCCATGAGCGGCCGCGCTCAGGTGTTCCGCCCTGTGCCTGCGCCGCGCCGCGACGCCACTTTCCTCGCCGTGGTGATAGCCCTGTGCAGCCTGCTGCTCCTGGTGTTCGGCATGGCGGTGTACTCGTCGCTGGTCGCCTTCTGGCCGTACAACCTGTCGCTGTCGCTGCGCCACTACGCCTTCGCCGACCTGCCCGGCGGCTGGCAGCCGTACTTCAACAGCCTGCTGATGGCCTCCGCCAGCGCGCTGATCGGCGGTTTCCTGATCTTCACCGGCGCTTGGCTGCTGGAGAAGACCCGTCAGGACGCTCTCACCCAGGTCCTGCGCCTGCTGTGCTTCGTGCCGATGGCGGTGCCCGGTCTCGTGCTCGGCCTCGGCTACGTGTTCTTCTTCAACCTGCCGGGCAACCCGCTCGGCGGCCTGTACGGCAGCCTGCTGCTGCTCACCGTGTGCACCGTGGCGCACTTCCTGAGCACCGCGCAGATCACCGCCAGCACCGCGCTGCGCCAGCTCGACGGCGAGTTCGAGGCCGCCGCGCTGTCGCTGCGCGTGCCGCTGTTCCGCCACTACCTGCGCGTCACCCTGCCGCTGTGCCTGCCGGCGCTGCTGGACATCGTCCGCTACCTGTTCGTCTCGGCGATGACCACGGTGTCGGCGGTGATCTTCCTCTACAGCCCGGACAGCATGCTCGCCGCCATCGCCGTGCTGAACATGGACGACGCCGGCAACGTCGGCGGCGCCGCCGCCATGTCCACCCTGATCCTGCTCACCTCCGCCGCCGTGTCCCTGCTGCTGGCCGCCGCCTCGCGCGGGCTGCTGCGCCGCAGCCAGGCCTGGCGCCAGGACCCGAGCCACTGACTCACCCCCGGAGAACCCTCATGCACTATCAGACCCCCGACCGCCTGGAAGCCGCCATTCTCGACTGGGCCGGCACCGTGGTGGACTTCGGCTCCTTCGCGCCGACCCGCATCTTCGTCGAGGCCTTCGCCCAGTTCGACGTCGAGATCAGCCTGGACGAGGCCCGCGGCCCGATGGGCATGGGCAAGTGGGACCACATCCGCGCCCTGTGCGACCAGCCGGCCATCGCCGAACGCTTCCAGCGCCGCTTCGGCCGCCTGCCGAGCGACGCCGACGTCACCGCCCTCTACGAGCGCTTCATGCCGCTGCAGATCGCCAAGGTCGGCGAACACTCGGCGCTGATCCCCGGCGCGCTGGAGGCCATCGCCGCCCTGCGCGAACGCGGCCTGCGCATCGGCACCTGCTCGGGCTACCCGCGCGCGGTGATGGACAAGGTGGTCGAGCTGGCCGCCGCCGCCGGCTACCGCCCCGACCATGTGGTGGCCAGCGACGAGGTGCCGCGCGGCCGCCCCGGCCCGGCGCCGGCCCTGGCCAACGTGGTGGCGCTGGGCATCGAGCACGTCGGCGCCTGCGTCAAGGTCGACGACACCGCGCCGGGCATCCTCGAAGGCCACCGTGCCGGCATGTGGACCGTGGCGCTGCGCTTCTCCGGCAACTTCGCCGGGCTGACCTGGGACGAGTACCGGGCGCTCTCGCCCGCGCAGCGTGCCGCCGAGTGCCGGCGCCTCGACGCGCTGTTCGCGCCCTGCCGGCCGCACTACCTGATCGACACCCTCGCCGAGCTGCCGGCGATCGTCGACGCCATCGACCTGCGTCTGGCCCGCGGCGAACTGCCGGGCAGCGCCCGCTGAATTCCCTTCGCACAAGGAAATCCCCATGTTCAAACGTCTTGCCCTCGCCGTCGCCCTGGGCGCCGCCGCCCTGCAGGCCCAGGCCGCCACCGAGCTGACCGTCTACACCGCCCTGGAGGTGGAACAGCTCAAAGTCTACAAGGAAGCCTTCGAGAAGCAGCACCCGGACATCGAGATCCGCTGGGTGCGCGACTCCACCGGGATCATCACCGCCAAGCTCTTGGCCGAGAAGGACCGCCCGCAGGCCGACGCGGTCTGGGGTCTGGCCGCCTCCAGCCTGGCGATCCTCGCCCAGCACGACATGCTCGAAGCCTACGCGCCGCAGAACCTGCCCAACATCGACGCCAAGTACCGCGACGCCGCCAACCCGCCGGGCTGGGTGGGCATGGACGTGTGGGCCGCCACCGTGTGCTTCAACCGCGTCGAGGCCGAGAAGCAGGGCCTGCCCAAACCGACCCGCTGGGAAGACCTCACCGACCCGGTCTACAAAGGCAAGATCGTCATGCCCAACCCGGCCTCCTCCGGCACCGGCTACCTCGACGTCAGCGCCTGGCTGCAGACCTTCGGCGAGCAGCAGGGCTGGGCGTTCATGGACAAGCTGCACGAGAACATCGGCCAGTACACCCACTCCGGCTCCAAGCCGTGCAAGCTGGCCGCCGCTGGCGAGTTCCCGGTGGGCATCTCCTTCGAATACCCGGCCATCCAGCTGCAGCGCCAGGGTGCGCCGCTGGACATCGTGCTGCCCAAGGAAGGCCTCGGCTGGGAGGTGGAGGCCACCGCCATCCTCAAGGGCAGCGACGCCATGGATGCGGCGCGCAAGCTCGCCGACTTCTCCGCCAGCCCCGAGGCCATGCGCCTCTACAGCCACAACTTCGCCGTGCTCGCCCAGCCGGGCATCGCCCAGCGCATCAGCGAGCTGCCGGCCGACTACGAACAACGCCTGATCGCCAACGACTTCGCCTGGGCCGCCGAGGAGCGCGAGCGCATCCTCGCCGAATGGCGCCGGCGCTACGACGGCAAGTCCGAGAAACAGTGAGGAGAACCACCATGCACAACCGTTCCGACATCGCCATCGTCGGCGCCGGCATCCTCGGCCTGGCCCACGCCTTCGCCGCCGCCCGCCGCGGCCTCAAGGTCCGCGTCTTCGAACGCAGCGAGCGCGCCCTCGGCGCCTCGGTACGCAACTTCGGCATGGGCCTGATCACCGGCCAGGCGCCCGGCCCGATGCTCGACCTGGCCCGCCAGAGCCGGCCGATCTGGGCCGGCTGGGCCGAGGCGGCGGGCTTTGCGGTCAAGCGCGAAGGCTCGCTGCTGTTCGCCCGCAGCGAGGCCGAGGAGCAACTGATCGAGGCGTTCTGCGCCGGCCGCGCCCGCGAGCACGGCTACCGCGTCGAGCTGCTCGGCCGCGAGGCGCTGGGCGAGATCTACGGCGGACGCTTCCGCCACCACCGCGCCGCCCTGCACGGCTTCGACGACCAGCAGCTCTATTCGCGCGAGGCACTCCCGGCCATCGCCGCCTGGCTGGCCCGCGAGCACGGCGTGGAGTTCCACTTCTCCACCCTGGTGCGCGAGGTCGAGCCCGGCGTGCTGTACACCACCGCCGGGCGCTTCCAGGCCGGGCACATCCTGGTCTGTGCCGGCCACGACTACCTGACCCTGCTGGCCGACACCCTGCGCACCCTGGAACCGCAGGTCTGCCGCCTGCAGATGCTGCGCGTCGCCCCGCAGCAGTCCTTCGAGCTGAACCACGCGGTGCTCACCGGCCTGTCCGGCGTGCACTACGGCGCCTTCGCCGACCTGCCGGAGGCCGACGCGGTGCGCGCGCAGATCCGCCGCGAATGCCCGGCGCTGGAGCGCTTCGGCATCCACTTGCTGGTCAGCCCGACGCCCCACGGCGAGCTGATCATCGGCGACTCCCACGACTACGGCCAGGACGCCTCGCCGTTCAACGCCGAGGAAGTCGACAAGCTGCTGCTGGAACTGGCCGAGCACACCCTGGCCACTCCGCTGCGGGTGGTCGAGCGCTGGCAGGGCGTCTACGGCGGCCGCGGCCCGGGCCCCTTCTCGGTGACCCCGGCCGGCGAGGGCATCACCGCGGTGCTGATGCACACCGGCCTGGGCATGAGCGTCGGCCCGGCGCTGGGCGAGCGCACCGTCGCGGCGCTGCTGGGCGAGTGAGGGCGGGCGGGACTGCGGCGGCGCACATCCTCCCTGCGCCGCCCGGAGACTGCCGGGCCACTGCTTGAAGCCCCGCTGGCCGGGTGCCGATGGAGCCTCGGCACTTCTGGCTGCCAAACCACCGGGCAACGGCCTGCCGGGCATCGGGCAGGCCGTTGCCCGGCTTTTGCCGTACGGCACGGATCGCCGCCGACGTGTAACCGGCGAACCGCCGCACCAGTGCCCTGCGGAGTGCTCGGGCACCTTCTGCAGCGGTGCTCACCGCGCGCCGCCGAACACAGGCCGGGCGCGGTGCGCATCATGCAAATCGAGTAGGCGGCATCGTCCCGTGGAGTGCTCAAATCCGCCGCACCCCCTGCTCGCCGGTGCGCCGTGCCGTGGGCGCCCAGACCACCATCGGGAGGTCCTCCATCAACACCGACCCGCGTTACATCGTCTGGCTGCTCGACTTCCTGCAGAGCCAGGGCATCGACAGCGCGCAGTTGGCTCGCCGTCACCGGCTGGACCCCGCACGCCTGCTGGACGCCGATGCCACGGTCAGCACCGAGCGGCACCGCGCGCTGCTGCTCGATGCGCTGCAGCTGAGCGGCAACAGCGGTCTCGGCCTGCAACTGGGCATCCAGCGCTCGCTGGCCACTTTCGACCAGCTCGGCCACCTGATGATGAGCTGCGGCACCCTGCGCGAGGCGAGCCACGCCGGCCTGCGCTACCAGAACTACCCGGGGCGCTTCTCCGGGCGCTCGATCATCACCGCGTTCAGCGAGATCGAAGGCCAGGGCTGCTACCAGATCCACGCCAGGGACGATCTCGGCCCGCTGCGCCTGCTGGCGGTGGAGGACGTGCTCGGCAGCATCGTCGCCAGCTGTCGCTGGGTGCTGGGCCGCCCCCTGCCGGTTACCCGCCTGCGCTGCGACTTCCCCGCGCCACCCCATGCCGAGCAGTACCCCGCGGTGTTCGGCTGCCCGATCCAGTTCGACGCGCCGGCCACCCAGCTGTTCTTCGACGCCGCCGTGCTCGACCAGCCGCTGCCCCAGGCCAGCCCGCAGAGCGCCGCGCTGTACGCCAGCCTGTGCGAGCGGCGCAGCATCGAGCGCAACGGAGGCGAGGTGGCCTGGCGGCTGTCGCAGATGATCGCCGGGCAGATCGCCGAACCGCCGGATCTGACCGCCGCCGCCGAGGCCCTGCACTGCAGCCCGCGCACTCTCAGCCGCAAGCTGCTCGCCCAGGGCTGGCAGTACCAGCAACTGGTCGACCAGGTGCGCGAGATCCACGCCCGCCGGGCGCTCAGCGACCCGACCCAGAGCATCACCCGCATCGCCCAGCAGCTCGGCTACGCCGACAACTCGGGCTTCTTCCGCGCCTTCAAGAAGTGGACCGGGCTGTCGCCCAGCGCCTTCCGCGAGCGGCTGTTCGGCTGAACGTCGCGCGTCTGCGCCACGCCTCCCCTCGCCACCCCGCGCCACACCCTCAGCACCGCCCGCCAACATGGCCGGATCGGCCATCGAACTGTCCGCATCGGCAATGCCTGCACAGGCCCGGCAGCTCTAGCATCGACCGCACAACAAGAAGCCACTGGAGCACCATCATGCTGAAAACCGAGGGCATCAACGCCCATCTGCTGGAAAAATTCACCCCCAACCCCGGCGCGCGCCCGCTGCTGCCCGCGCTGAACGCCAAGGCGCAGGTCGCGCTGATGTGCCGGATGCTCAGGCGCGAGGGCTGGGACGACCACATCGCCGGGCACATCACCGTGCGCCAGAGCGACGGCACCATACTCACCAACCCCTGGGAGCTGGCCTGGGACGAGCTGCGCGCCAGCGACATCGTCACCCTCGACCGCCACGGCAAGGTCCTCGACAGCGACTGGAACGTCACCCCCGCCCTCGGCCTGCACCTGCAGCTGCACGAGCTGCGTCCCGACGCCAACGTGGTGATCCACAACCACGCCCGGTGGAGCGGCATCTGGGCCGACCTGCAGCAGGTGCCGCCGGTCTACGACCAGTCCGGTGCTTACTGTGGCGTCGAGCTGCCGCTGTACGACGACTACACCGGCACCTTCGAGAAGCAGCAAACCAGCCTGTCCGCCGCCGAGGCGCTGGGCGACGCCAAGTGGGCGCTGCTGGCCAACCACGGCGCGCTGGTGGTCGGCCGCGACCTGCGCCAGGCCCACCTGCGCGTCGTCACCCTGGAATGGCGCTGCCGCCGCGCCTACGAGGTCAAGCTGGCCGGCGGCGGTCGTCCGCTGGCCGACGCGGTGGTCGAACGCCTGGCGATGGCCGACGCCAACGGCTTCCCCTTCCTCTGGGAAGCCATGGCCCGCCGCGAGCTGCGCAACGATCCGTCCGTCCTCGAATAACGACAATAAGGAGAACAACCATGGGCCTCATCGTCACCCCCCTGAACAACGTCGGCGTCGAAGTCTCCGGCTTCGACATCAACGGCCCCTACAGCGAGGCGCTGCAGGCCGAGCTGAAGGCTCTGTGGTACGAACACGCCATCCTGCTGTTCCGCGACCAGGACATCACCCCGCAAAGCCAGATCCGCTTCAGCCGCCTGTTCGGCAAGCTGGAGATGCACCCGCTCAAGGTCACCACCTCCGACCAGTACCCGGAACTCTTCGTGCTGGAGAACAACGGCGCCAAGGACAGGTTCGCCACCGCCTTCTACCACGGCGAGGAAATCGTCGGCCGTCTCGACTGGCACATCGACCTGCACTACACCGGCCGCCCCAACCACGGCGCCGTGCTGACCGCCGTGGAGGTCGCCCGCGAAGACGGCATGACCGGCTTCGGCGACCTGGCCAAGGCCTTCGACGCCCTCGACGACCAGACCAAGGCGCTGCTGGAGAAGCTGGAGGTGGCCTACGCGTTCAGCATGCAGCGCCGCCACATGCGCTACGTCGACCTGGACGGCTACGTGCCAGGCCCCGGCCTGCCGAAGAAGCCCGCCGACATCGGCTTCCCCGACTTCGCCGATGCGGTCTACCCGGCGGTGGTCACCCACCCGGTCAGCGGCCGCAAGATACTTGGCGTGGTCGAGCAGTTCCTCGACCGCATCATCACCCCGCAGCGCTTCGGCCTGTGCAACGACGAGGCCATCGAACTGCTCGAACGCCTGGTGGCGCATACCCGCAAGCCGGAATTCCACTACTTCCACCCGTGGCGCCAGGGCGACATGGTCCTCTGGGACAACTGGCGCGCCATGCACTGCGCCACCGGCACCAAGCCCGGCGTGCGCCGGGTGATCAACCGCACCACCATCGAGGGGGATCGGATGCTGGGGCGGGTGTTGAGCGGGGAGTGACAGCAGCGTCTACTGCCCAAGGCCAGCGGCGTGGAGGTGCTGCGCTACCTGATGCAGGAGCATGGCCTGACCCAGGCCGACCTGCCCGAGGTGGGCGCACAGTCGGTCATTTCCGAGATCCTTGGCGGCAAGCGCCAGCTCAATGTCCGCCATATCCGCGCACTGTCCGAGCGTTTTGGCGTGCCTGCCGACGTGTTTTTCTGAGGCCGCACACGCGCCTGTGCCGCTCGGGACGAAACTCCCCGAGCGCCCCACCGATCAGCGGCCGCGCGCCTCAAGTACTGCGGAGCCCAAACAGGAAATCGCAACACTCCGATAAAGCCGCAGCCACTCGGCGCATCGCCAGAAAACCCGTAGATATCCGTAAAACATGCACAGCGGGCTTCAGGCCTGACGCCCAACATGGACACTATCGCGCCAATGCCGCCTGTCCGGCGCACCTAAAAAAACGCCGCCCGCTGCATGCACAGCGGACGGCCAAAGGGCGACTCTCAGCGCTCTTACATGTACAACACGACCAGATCGTTGATCACCGCCGGGCGTTCGCTGCCGACCACGTGGATGTTCAGCTCCAGGGTCAGCTGGGTGCCGCGCTTGCCGATCTCCACGGCCTTGACCCGGCCGCGGGCGTGGATGCGCGAGCCGGCCGGCACCGGGCTGGGGAAGCGCAGGCGGTCGGAGCCGTAGTTGACCATGTTGGTGAAGCCGACGATCTCGTGCTCGAACGGCACCTTGAGGCGCGACATCAGCACCTGGACCAGCGCGCCGTGGACGATGGTGCCGCCGAACGGGCCCTGCTTGCGGGCGCGTTCCGGGTCGGTGTGGATCCAGTAGTCGTCGCCGGACAGCCTGGCGAACTCGTCGATCAGCGCCTGATCGACGACGAACTGGTTGCTCCACTCCGTGAACTGGTCGCTGACCAGCGCGTGCAGGGCCTCGGCGTCGTCGACGCGGATCTGCCGGCGCGGCGCCTGTTCCTCGACCTGCTCCACGGCCTGCTGCTCGTCGAAGCGGCGCGGGGCCACGTCCTTGTCGAGGCCGGTGAAGCGCAGCAGGGTTCGGCCTTCGGCGTCGACGGTGTCGAACACCGGCTTGAGGCGCATGCCGACCTTGATCTCGTCCTCGGCAAGGCCGACCAGGGTGGTGTTGATCCGCACGCCCTCGTCCAGCTCGACCACGGCGAGCTTCTGCGGCGCCTCGTCGGCGAAGTCCGGCAGGGTCGGGATGCGCGCCACGGTGAAGCTGTACAGCGTGCCGCTGCCGGAAACATCCTGCCATTTCAGGTCGTGGGAGTAGCAGCGGTCGCAGTGGCGGCGCGGGTAGAAGACCCAGTGGCCGCAGGCCTGGCACTGCGGGATGGTCAGGCGCTGCTCCTTGAGGCCAGCCCAGAACGGCGCCGAGATTTCCGTCGGCACGGGCATCGGTTTGTTGGTCGACATCTCGCTCATGCTCCCTGAAGAATCAGTGCGCCCTGCTCGCTCATCACGCCGCCGGTACCGGAGACGTAGACGTTGTCGCAGCGGGTGAGCTGGCGGTCGCCGGCGCGGCCGGCGATCTGGTGGAAGGCCTCGATGACCTGCGACATGCCGCCGGCCGAGCCGGCCTGGCCGAAGCTAAGCTGGCCGCCGTGGGTGTTCATCGGGAAGTCGCCGCGCCAGGTCAGGTCGTGCTCGCGGACGAAGCGCATGCCCTCGCCCTTGGGCGCGAAGCCGGCGTCTTCCAGGGTCAGCAGCACGGTGATGGTGTAACAGTCGTAGATCTGCGCCGCGTGCATGTCGGCGGGCTTGAGGCCGGCCATGGCGAAGGCGCGGTCCGAGGCCGGGCCGACCGGGGTGCGGGTCATGTCGCTCGCGTAGGACGGCGACTTGAACTCCAGGTGCTCGCCGAAGCCGGTGACCACCGCGCCGCGGTTGCGCGCGCGGGCGGCGACTTCCTTGGAAGCGACGATCAACGCCGCGCCGCCGGCGACCGGCATGACGATCTCCAGCACATGCAACGGGTCGGCGACCTTCTTGCTGGCCAGCACCTGTTCCACGGTGAGCGGCTGGCCGTAGAACATGGCATCGGGGTTGAACTGGGCGTTGAAGCGCTGATCGACGGCGATCTTGGCCATCGCTTCGGCGTCGTAGCCGTACTGGGCGGCATAGCGCTGGGCGATCATCGCGTAGCCGGTGTTCTGGCCCATGTGCCCGTAAGGCAGGTCGAACTCCGCCTCGGGCGCGCCGAAGGCGGTGCTGTGGCCGCCGAAGCGCATGGCGCGGGCCATCCAGCTCGGGTCCTCGTCGGGGCCGAAGGGAGCCATGCGCGCCGGCAGCACGCAGAGCACCGCCTGGCACAGACCCAGTTCGATGGCGGCGGCAGCGCGCCAGACCATGCCCACCGAGGTGCAGCCGCCCAGATCGACGACTTCGGCGAAGTTGAGCTTCATGCCCAGGTATTCGGCGGCCATCGCCGGGACGAACACCGAGGCCTCGTGGAACTGCGGGCCGTTGATCACCAGACCGTCGAGGTCCGAGGCCTGCAGGCCGGCGTCGGCCAGGGCGCGCGCGGCGAGGTCGGCCACCTGTTCCAGATGGAACATGCGCGGCGCGCTGGCGTACTTCTCCGGTTTGTACTGGGCCGCTCCGACGATGGCGGCGTTGCCTTTGAGTCCCATGGTTGTCTCCACTGGTGCGGGGCGCTCGATGAGCCGTGACATGCGGCCACTATGGCGCGCATGTCGACGGCTCGAATCGTTCAAACCGAGTAGGCCGCACGGAGGAGCCCGCAGGCTCCGCCGTGCCGCGCCTCAGAACGAGTACTTGGCGGACAGGGTGGCGTAGTCGCGGTCGGCCAGCTGGCGGCGGATCGGGTCGGCCTCGCCGAGGAAGGCGTTGTAGGCCAGCGCCACTTCCAGGTTGCCCATGTACTTGAAGGTGGTGCCGACGGTCAGGCGCTTGTCGCCCTGGGCGCCGGAGATGGTGCCGGACATCGGCGTGGCGCCCTCGACCACATGGGAGAAGCGCACCGGCACGTCCAGGTCCCAGCCGGTGAACACGCCCGGGTAGTTGAACACGCCGACCAGCGAGTAGGCGGTGGCCGTCTTGCTCTTCCACGCCGTGGCGGTCTTGAAGCTGTAGTCGTCGGCGCCGTTGAGCGTCTCCACGTCGTCGACCCGCTGGTGCACCACCTCGCCCATGAAGGTGGTCTGGCTGGCCCACGGGCGGTCGCCGAGGATGCGCATGAACGACAGCTGCATCTGCTGGCCCTTGCCCTTGGTCGGCTGCGGGCCGCCGGCGGTAAGTACGTTCACCGGCGCGCCGTCGCGGTACGACCATTCGCCGCCGATCTGGGTGTCGCCGACCTTGGTGGAGAAGCTCACGCCGGTGAGGTGGATGTCCTCGAAGTAGTTGACCCGGTAGCTGCGCGGGATGCCCCCGACTGAGCTGATGTCGATGCCGGACGGGTTGCGGTCGTGGTAGTTGATGCGGAACAGCGACAGCTCCAGATCGGCGGTCGGCCGGTAGCGCATCTGCAGGCCCCACTGGCCGCTGTCGCGCGGCTCATTGGTACCCGCGTAGGTAGCCTGCTGGATGCCCATGCCGAACCTGGTCAGGTCAACCAGCAGCATCTCGCGACCGGGGCCGGTGACGTCGCTGGTCGACAGGTAGCTGCCGACCGGCGCCAGTTCGTTGCCTTTCCACTCGTACTGCACGTAGCCGCCGAAGGTGAACGCCTCGTTGAGGCTCCACTGCGCGGACACCTGGCCGACCGGCAGCAGCACTTCCTTGGTCTCGATACCCGGCAGCGAGGACTTGACCACGTCGACCGGTCCCTGGGCACCGGAGACACCCGGGAAGATCAGGCTCTCGCCCCAGGACACCACATGGCGGCCGGCCTTGAGGTCGATGTTCTGGCCATCGTCGGTGCGCCAGCCACCGAACAGGTAGGCATCGAGGATGCGGCTGCGGCCGCCGCTGTAGTACTTGGCGTCGCTGCTGAACTCGTCGTGGGCACCGGACTTGTTGACGGTGGCCGGCGAGTCGTTGTCGTTGCGTCCGTGGTAGGCGTCGTCATAGAAGGTGCTAGCGCGCAGCACCGCGCCGAAGTTGTCCCTGTGCAGGATCAGCTCGGCCAGCGCACCGACCCGGTGGGTCACCAGGCTGCCCTTGTCGAAGTTGCGGTTGCCGTCGTCCGCGTTGAGGCCCAGCAGCGCATCGTCCGGCGACTCGGTGCGCATGCCGATGCCGTAGCTGGTGGTGAGCGTCCAGTCCAGGGTGAAGCCGTTGTCGAATTCGATGGACTCGCCGGCGTGCGCCGCGCCGCTGGCCAGGGCGATGGCGATGGCGGCGGCGAGGCCCAGGAGCGGGAAGCGCTGGGCAACCAGAGTCTTGCAACGAACATTGTTGTTATTGTGCATGCTGCTTTTCTCCAAATGACGGCCAACCGGCCGCGTCGAGTTTCCTGGCAACGCCGGCCGGCCCGCCTCGTCAGAACAGACTAGGCAGACCGGCCGGCGCGTCTTGCGGCCGGGCGCGGCGGTAGCGGTACACGCCCGCCACCGTCTCGCGCACCAGCAGTCCCTCGGTGACGAGGTAATTGGTGTGGGCCAGCGTCTCGCCGATGGCCATCAGCTCGTCGAAGCGGCTCTTCAGCCGCGGGAACAGCTCGACCATCAGCTCGGCCGCCGTGCACGGCTCGCTGCAGCGCTCCAGGGTCTGGTCGAGATGCTGGCGGTGATGGGCGCGCAACTGCGCGAGGCGCAGGTGCAGGCCGAAGAACGGCCGCTCGTGGGCCGGCAGCACCAGCAGGCCGTCGGGCAGCGCGGCCAGCCGGTCGAGGGAAGCCAGCCAGTCGCGCAGCGGGTCGCCGTCCGGCTCGTCGACGTTGACGCCGACCGTCGAGGTGATGCGCGGCAGCACCTGATCGCCGGAAATCAGCAGGCCGTCCTCGGCGCTGAGCAGGCAGGCGTGCTCGGGCGAGTGACCGCGGCCGAGCACCACCTGCCAGCGCCGGTCGCCGATGGGCAGCACGCTGCCCTCCCTGAGGCGGCGGAAGGCGCTCGGCACGCGCGGCCGGAAGTGCGCCGCGCGGACCATCGGCAGGAAGGCGGCCGAATCCTCCGCCGCCAGCCCGGCCTGGCGATAGAACTGGTGAAAGGCCCAGTCCGGCTCGTCGCTGCGCGGCGGCGCGACATGCAGCGCCTGGTACTCGGCGTGGGTCATGTACACCGGGCAGCGGAAGCGTTCGGCCAGCCAGCCGAGCAGGCCGCTGTGGTCGTAGTGGAAGTGGGTGCAGATCAGCGCCAGCAGCGGCCGGCCCTCCAGCACGCCGCCCAGCACCGCCTCCCACACCGCGCGGCTCTGCTCGGTGTTCAGGCCGGTGTCGACCGCCACCCAGCCATCGCCATGGCGCAGCAGGTAGAGGTTGATGTGATCGAGGCCGAAGGGCAGCGGCATGCGCAGCCAGAGCACGCCGGGCGCCACCTCCAGGGTCTCGCCGGGGGCCGGCGGCGCCACCCAGGGAAAGCGCAGGCCGGCACGCAGTTCGTGGCCGTTGGCGTCGAGTTCAACCATGGGAATCACCGAAGGGCGCCAGGCCGATGGCCGCCAGCGCCTCGGCCGAATACGGCCGGTAGGTGCCGGCGCCGTCGTCGCGCAGGTACAGCGGATCGGCGAAATTCGCCGGGTCGTAGCCCTGGCGCTGCAGGTCGACCTTGCGCAGCTTGAAGGTGCTGGTCAGGTCGGCGGCGGCCGACACGCGCACGAACACCGGCGCGGCGTAGCGCGGCAGACGCGCCTCGGTCAGCGCGTAGAAGCTGTCCGGATCGAACTGCTGGCCGTCCTGCATCAGCACCGCCGCCATGCCGGCGCGGCCCTCCTGCCCCGGCACCTGCACGCCGTAGATGTTGATCAGCTCCAGGCCCGGATAGTCGGCCAGTGCGTCGGCCACCTCCAGGGTCGAGACGTTCTCGCTCTTCCAGCGGAAGGTGTCGCCGATGCGGTCGACGAAGTAGAAGTAGCCGTCCTCGTCGTAGCGCAGCAGATCGCCCGAGCTCCAGTAGGCGTCGCCCTTCTGGAACACGTCGCGGAGGATCTTCTTCTCGGTGGCCTCGGCCGAGGTGTAACCCTCGAAGCGGCCGCCGCCGATGTCCGGGTGGTCGACGATGTAGCCGATGGCCTCGCCCACCTCGCCCGGCTGGCACAGCAGGTAGAAGCCGTTGGCGTCGCGCGGGTGCGACTCGCTTTCCACGTCGAAGCGCACCAGGCGGAAGTTGGTCTTCTCCCAGTAGGGCACGCGGCCGCAGGAGCCGATGCGGTTGTCGACGTTGATCAGGTTGGTGTTGGCCTCGGTGGAGCCCCAGCCCTCGAAGATCTGTACCTCGCCGAAGCGCTCCACCCAGCGCTGCCAGGACTCCGGCGACAGGCCGGCGCCGAGCATGGCGCGCAGGCTGTGCTCGCGGTCGCGCGCATCTTCCGGCAGGTTGAGCAGGTAGCGGCAGATCTCGCCGATGTACTGGCAGATGGTGATGCCGTGGTTGCGCACGTCGCTCCAGAACTCGCGCACGCTGAAGCGCCGGCGCACCACGATGGCGGCGCCGACCTTGAGCGCGGTGGAGGTCACCGAGGTGGCCGCCGCGCCGTGATAGAGCGGCAGGCAGCAATAGAAGACGTCGTCCGGGGTGGCCTCCAGGGTCTCTACCATCACGTCGCCCGAACTCATCCAGCGCATGTGGCTGTAGCGCGCCGCCTTGGGCAGGCCGGTGGTGCCGGAGGTGAAGATCAAGAGGCTCGGCGTCTCGGCGCTGATGCCTTCGCGCAGCTCGCGCGGCGGCGCCTGGCGCGGGGCGGCCGCCACCTCGGCGGCGAAGCCTTGGTCGGTGAGCGCGCGCAGCTCGACACCCGCCGGCTTCTCGGCATCCGGCACCAGCCACAGCGGCACCGCCGGCAGGTTCTCGGTGGCGGCGAAGTTGGCCAGGCATTCCTCGCCGGCCAGCACGGCGCGCGCGCCGGTGGTTTCCAGGGCATGGGCCAGCGGCTTGCCGCTGACGTGGGTGTTGAGCGGCGCCACCACCACGCCGAGCTTGACCAGGCCGAACCAGGCGAAGAAGAACTCCGGGCGGTTCTCCAGCGCCAGCGCGCAGACGTCGCCGGCCTTGAGGCCACGGGCCAGAGCGGCGTGCGCCACCTGGTTGGCGCGCGCGTCCACCTCGGCGTAGCTGTAGCGCTCGCCACCGTAGATCAGCAACGGCCGCGCGGCCAGGCGCTGCGCCTGCTCCTCCAGACGGTCGCCGATGGTGTAGGGATCGCGCGGCTTGATCAGCGCGCTGGCCGCGGCGCGGCGGTCGAGGCGCGCCTGGGTGACCTCGCGGGGCACCGGGGCGGCGTCCAGCGCGGCCACGGTCTGGGCTTGGATGGGATCGTTCATCTTGTTGTTGTTCCCCTGATGGATTCGAGGTTCGCCGGGCTCAGCTCGCCGGCACCGGCCAGCGCGGGTAGTCGAGGTAGCCGCGCGGCCCCGGCGTGTACAGCGAGCCGCGGTCGAAGCCGGCCAGCGGCGCGTTGACCCGCAGGCGCTCGGCCAGGTCCGGGTTGCCGATGTAGTGGCGGGCGAAGGACACCGCCTCGCCCTGCCCGCTCTCGATGGCGCGGGCCGCGCTGTGGCCGTCGAAGCCGTCGTTGAGGATCAGTGCGCCGGGGAAGTGCTCGCGGGCCAGGGCGAAGGCGTCCAGCCCCGGCACCGGCGCGCGCATCACGTGCAGGAAGGCCAGTCCCAGCGGGGCGATGGCGTCGAGCAGCGCCGCGGCGGTGGCGGCCGGGGCGCTGTCCTCGCTGTCGTTGTAGGGGTTGCCGGGGCAGATGCGCAGGCCGACGCGGCCCGGGCCGATGGCCTCGGCCATGGCGGCAAGCACCTCGGCGGGGAAGCGCACGCGGTTTTCCAGGCTGCCGCCGTACTCGTCGCTGCGCTTATTGCTGCCCTCGGCCATGAACTGCATCGGCAGGTAGCCGCTGGTGCAGTGCAGCTCGACGCCGTCGAAGCCGGCGGCGCGGGCGTTGCGCGCGGCCTGGGCGAACTCGGCGATCACCTCGCGGACCTGCGCGGTGCTCAGCGCCACCGGCTCGTCGGTGTCGACCATGCCGGCGGCGTCGCTGTACAGCTGGGTGCGCGCGCGCAGCGCCGAGGGCGCCACGGTCGGCGCGCCGGCCGGCTTGTTGTGGTGGCTGGCGACCCGGCCGACGTGCATCAGCTGCAGGACGATGCGCCCGCCGGCGGCATGCACCGCCTCGGTGACGCCGCGCCAGGCGGCGATCTGCGCGGCGTTGTAGATGCCCGGGGTGCGGCAGTAGCCGAGGCCGGCGGCCGAGGGCGCGGTGCCTTCGGCGACGATCAGGCCGGCGCTGGCGCGCTGGGCGTAGTACTCGACCATGTCGAGGGTCGGCATGCCGTCGGCGCCGGCGCGGCTGCGGGTCATCGGCGCCATCACCACGCGGTTGGCCAGTTCGATATCGCCCAGACGCAGGGGTTGGAACAACGGATTCATGGTCGTCTCCTCAGCGCACGCGGATCTTCGGCGCGCCGGCACCGCGGCGCAGGGTGGCGAGGAAGCCTTCCAGCGGCGCCGGCGCGGCGACTTCGGGCAGGCTTTCCTTGTCCGGGCGCGCGGCCCAGAACTCGTTCCAGGAGGGGAACAGGTCGTGGAAAGTGCCGTGATAGGGCTCGCGGCCGGGCCAGCGCATCTTGCGCTGGCCGATCGGCGGCTTGTTCAGGTCGGTGGCGTACCAGTAGCAGGGCAAGCGGCGGCGGAAGTACCAGCGCCCGTCGATGCGCTCGTAGTCGTCCCAGTAGAGCATCTGCATGATCACCCACTCCGGGCCGGTCTCGTGCTCGTTCTTCGAATACACCACGCCGGTGGCATGGTCGGCGTCGACGAACTCGATGATGTGCTGGCCGAGGTGGTGCGAGGTGCCGTCGAACTGGTTGCGCAGGGTGTCGTCGAGCCAGTTCTTGAGGTGGGCGCGGCCGACCTTGTCGCGGCCGACGCGGATGTCCGGGGCGAACAGGTTGACGTGGGCGTCGAGGTCGCGCATGTCCAGCGACAGCGAATACTTGCCGGCCAGCTGGCGGATTTCCTCGATGGATTCGAGGCGGTCCAGGCGCGCGGCGAGGCTATTGTTGTTGTCCATTCGGATTGCCCTTGCTGCGGGTGGTTCGGCCCCGCGGGCGGCGCTCGACGCCACGCGCGGGGTGTGGGCGCGCGGCGTCAGTCGAGCACGGTGTAGAGGTCGGAGCTGCGCCCGCCGTCCACGGTCAGGCAGGCGCCGGTGACGTAGGAGGCTTCGTCGGAGGCGAGGAACAGGATGGCGTTGGCCAGCTCCACCGGCTCGCCGACCCGGCGCAGCGGGATCATCTTCTCGGTGTTGGCGCGCGCCTTGTCGTCGGCGAGCATGCCGGCGGTGGCCGGGGTGGCGACCACGCCGGGGATCACCACGTTGCAGCGAATCTTGGCGGCGGCGCCCTCGGAGGCGGCGGCGCGGCTGAAGTTGATCACCGCGGCCTTGGCCGCCGAGTAGCCGGCCATCCAGGCGGTACCGAACAGGCCGCAGATCGACGCCAGGTTGACGATGGCGCCGCCGCCCTGCTGCTGCATGATGCGCATCGCGGTGCGGGTGCCCCAGAAGGTGCCGTCGACGGTGGTGGCGAAGTTGCCGTGCCAGGTGTCGGTCTCGGTGGCGGTGATGGCGCCCCAGCTGTAGGCCATGGCGTTGTTGACCAGGATGTCGAGGCGGCCGTGACGCTGCGCGGCGGCCTCGATGGCGGCGACGAAGGCCTGCTCGTCGCTGACGTCGGCGACCACGCATTCGGCATTGCCGCCCTTGTCGCGGATCGCCGCGACCACCGCCTCCAGCGGCTCGGCGCGGCGGCCGCAGATGACCACGGTGGCGCCTTCCTCGGCGAAGCGGTGGGCGGTGGCCTCGCCGATCCCCGAGCTGCCGCCGGTGATGAAGGCGACCTTGTTCTGCAGACGTGCTGTCATCGTTGCTCTCCCTCTCAGATGAAGGCCATGCCGCCGTTGACGGCGATGTTCTGGCCGGTGATGAAGCTGGCGTCGTCGCTGGCCAGGAAGGCCGCCACGGCGGCGATCTCGGACGGCTCGCACATGCGGCCGAGCGGGATGGCCTTGACCATGCTCTGCATCCAGTCGTCGGGAATGCCGGCCATCATCGGGGTGTTGGTCGGGCCGGGGACGATGGTGTTGACGCGAATCTGGCTGGCGGCCAACTCGCGGGCCAGGCTGCGGGTCAGGCCCATCACCCCGGCCTTGGAGGCGCAGTAATGACTCGGCCCCTCGCCGGAGAGAGCGGCGGTGCTCGACAGGTTGACGATCACCCCGCCCTGGCCGCTCTGGTGCATCAGGCGCGCGGCCTCGCGGCTGCACAGGAACACGCCGGTGAGGTTGACGCCGATGACCCGCTGCCAGTGCTCGTCGGGGGTGTCGAGGAAGGCGTCGACCGAACCGACGCCGGCGTTGTTGACCAGCACGTCGAGGCGGCCGAAGCGCTCGACCACGGTGGCCATGGCCGCGGCCACCGTGGCGCCGTCGGCGACGTTGCAGGCCAGTGCCAGGGCACTGCCGCCGGCCAGCCCTTCGATGCTCTCGCGCGCGGCGTCCAGATTGATGTCCGCCGCTACCACAACGGCGCCCTCCTCGGCGAAGCGGCGCACCATCGCCCGCCCCATGCCCTGCCCTGCTCCGGTGACGAAGGCCACCTTGTTCACCAGCTTCATGTGCGTTCTCCCGCAAGCGAAATTCCGTCGCGGCGGGGAACTCCCGCGGCGACCACGGGGCTCATGATTGGCGGCGCACCACGGATCAACATCGTCCGATAAGACGATGCCCATGACCGGGGCAAGGCGGAGCATCGCGCTCATCCTTCGCAGAACAACAACAAGAGGAACTGCCCGTGAACCCACCTGCGCGTGTCACCTGGCGAACCCATTACGCCCTCGGCGTGCTGACGATCATCTACGTGTTCAACTACATCGACCGGCAGCTGATGGCGATCCTCATCGAGCCGGTGAAGGCCGAGTTCGGCATCTCCGACACCCAGGTCGGCCTGCTCTCCGGGCTGACCTTCGCGGTGTTCTACACCCTGTTCGGCTTCCCGCTCGGCCGGCTCTCCGACCGCATCGGCCGCAAGCCGGTGATCGCCCTGTCGTGCATCGCCTGGAGCGCCATGACCATGCTCTGCGGCCTGGCCGGCAGCTTCCTGTTCCTGGTGCTGGCGCGCATCGGCGTGGCCATCGGCGAGGCCGGCGGCACCGCACCGTCGATGGCGATGGTGTCCGACCTCTACCCGCCACGGCGCCGCTCCACCGCCCTGTCGGTGCTGATGCTCGGCTCCAGCCTCGGCGCGATCTTCGGCCTTGGCCTCGGCGGCTGGGTGGCCCAGCATTACGGCTGGCGCACCGCCTTCGTGGTGATCGGCGCGCCGGGCATCTTCCTCGGCCTGCTGCTGTGGGCCACGGTGCGCGCCCCCAAACCGGCGGCGCCAGCCATCGCGCCGGCCGGCACCGCGCAGGAAAGCTGGCTGCAGACCCTCGGCCTGCTGCTGCAGACTCCGGGCTTCCTGTGGATCGTGCTGACCGGTTCGGCCGCCGCCATCGCCGGCTATGCCATCGGCACCTGGGCGCCGAGCTTCCTGATCCGCTCCCACGGTCTGTCGCTGCAGGAGGCCGGCATTCTGGTCGGCGTGGTCGGCGGCACCTGCTCGGCCATCGGCACGGTCACCTGCGGCTGGCTCACCGACCGCATGGTGCGCCGCGATGCCGGCTGGCAGATCGGCGTGCCGCTGCTCGGCACCCTGCTCAGCATCCCCTTCGGCCTGGCCTGCTTCCTCTGGCCGCAGGGCGTGGCTTTCGAGGCCTTCGGCATCGCCGTGCCGCTGGCCTTCCTGTTCTACATCCCGTTCGGCTTCTTCGGCACCTGGTGGGCGACGCCCTGCCTGGGCGCGATCAGCCACCTGTTCCCGGCCACCCGCCTGGCCCAGGCCACCGCGATCTTCGTGATGGGCATGACCCTGCTCGGCGTCGGCCTCGGCCCGCTGGTCACCGGCATGCTCAGCGACTACTTCACCCCCATCGCCGGCAGCGAGGCGCTGCGCTACTCGCTGGCCGCCTCGATGTCGCTGCTGGTGCTCGCCGCGCTGTTCCTCGCCATCGCCCTGCCGCGCTACCGCCGCCAGCTGCTCGGCCAGCCCTCGCCTTCCAGCGCTGTCCACGGCGCCACCACCGCTACCGCCTGATCAGGAGATCGCCATGTCCGCACAAGACCTTCCGCTGCCCCTCGGCCACTTCGCCACCCTGCCCGAAGGCCTGCGCCTGCACTACCTCGACGAGGGCCAGGGACCGGTGGTGCTCTGGCTGCACGGCAGCGGCCCCGGCGCCAGCGGCTACAGCAACTTCAAGGGCAACTACCCGCTGTTCGCCGCCGCCGGCTACCGCAACATCGTCCTCGACCTGCCCGGCTTCGGCCGCTCGGACAAGCCCGAGGACACCGAGTACTGCCTGGAATTCTTCGTCGCCGCGCTGAACGCCTTCCTGAGCACCGTCGGCATCGAGCGCTGCACCCTGGTCGGCAACTCGCTGGGCGGCGCCATCGCCCTCGGCCAGGCGCTGGCCCACCCGGCCACCGTCGAGAAGCTGATCCTGATGGCCCCGGGCGGCCTCGAAGAGCGCGAAACCTACTTCCAGATGGAAGGCATCCAGCGCATGGTCGAGGTCTACAGCGCAGGGCCGATGGGCGTCGAGGAAATGCGCCAGGTGATGACCCTGCAGCTGTTCGACCCGAGCCTGCTCGACGATACCCTGCTGGCTGAACGCGCCGCGGTGGCCGCCACCCAGCCGCGCAGCCTGTTCGCCGGCATGCGCGTGGCCAACATGACCGAACGCCTCGGCGAGCTGACCTGCCCGGTGCTGGCCTTCTGGGGCACCGTCGACCGCTTCAACCCGGTCGGCGGCGCGCTCAAGCTGCTGGACAACGCCCCGCAGGCGCGCTGCCTGCTGCTCAACCGCTGCGGCCACTGGGTGCAGGTCGAGCACACCGAACTGTTCAACCGCACCTGCCTCGACTTCCTCGGCGAAGCCTGAACAATCGCGCCGGGGCGGCGGCGTCGCTCCGGCCAGCTAGGGACGATCCTTCGATGACCCACTATCCCCACCTGCTCGCCCCCGGCCGCATCGGCCAGCTCGAACTGCGCAACCGCATCGTCATGGCGCCGATGGGCTCCAACTTCGCCGAGGCCGACGGCCACTGCGGCGAACGCATCCAGGCCTACTACGAGGCGCGCGCCGCCGGTGGCGCGGGCCTGCTGATCATGGGCGTATGCTCCATCGCCTACCCGGCCGGCACCGCCGAGCCCTACCAGGTCGGCGTCTCCAGCGACGACTTCCTGCCCGGCCTGTCCGCCCTGACCGCTCGCGTGCACAAGCACGGCGCCAAGATCGCCATGCAGCTGCAGCACGCCGGCAAGGTCGCGGTGCGCGACATGGCCGAGGGCCGGCCGATCTGGGTGCCGTCGATCCCGCCGGCAGTCAACACCAACATGATGGCGGCGCTGACCCGCGAGGAGCTGAGCACCTTCGTCAGCTCCAGCAAGCGCCGCGAGGGCGGCGCCGCGATCCGCGTGATGGACCAGGCCGACATCGCGCAGATGGTCGAGTGGTTCGCCGCCGCCGCCGAGCGCGCCCAGCGCGCCGGCTTCGACGGCGTGGAGATCCACGCCGCGCACAACTACATCATCGCCGGCTTCCTCTCCGCCTATTACAACCAGCGCGACGACGAATACGGCGGCCCGCTGGAGAACCGCGCGCGCCTGCTGCTGGAGGTGCTCGCCGCGGTGCGCGCACGGGTCGGCGCCGACTTCCCGGTGTGGCTGCGCCTGGACGCCTACGAGCTGCGCACCCCCGGCGGCATCACCCTGGAGGACGCCAAGACGGTGGCGGTGATGGCCGAAGGCGCCGGCGCCGACGCGGTCAGCGTGTCGGCCTACGCCGCGGTCACCGAGGGCGTGGCCTTCACCGAGGCGCCGCTGGTGCACCAGCCGGGCGGCTACCTGGAGTGGGCGGCGGCGATCCGCAAGGAAATCGACATTCCGGTGATCGCCGTCGGCCGCGTCGAGCCGGAAGCCGGCGACCAGTCCATCGCCCAGGGGCGCTGCGACTTCGTCGCCATGGGTCGCAAGCTGCTGGCCGACCCGGAGCTGCCCAACAAGCTGATCGCCGGCCGCCCGCAGGACTTGCGCCCGTGCATCTACTGCTATGCCTGCGTCAGCCAGATATTCATCAACCAGCGGGTCAAATGTGCGGTCAACCCGCGCACCGGCCACGAGGCCGAGCTGGTCATCGCCCCGGCGGCCACGCCGCGCCATGTGGTGGTGGTCGGCGGCGGCCCGGCCGGCATGGAGGCGGCGCGGGTCGCCGCGCTGCGCGGTCACCGCGTCACCCTGCTGGAGCGCAGCGACCGCCTGGGCGGCACGCTGTTCTTCGCCGCCCTCGCCTACGCCGAGAACGGCCGCCTGCTCGATCATCTGGTCGAGCAGGTACGCAACCTGCCGATCGAGGTGCGCTACAACAGCGAGGCCACCCCGCAGCTGCTGCGCGAGCTGGGCGCCGACACGGTGCTGGTCGCCACCGGCGCACGGCGCGCCGCGCCGGCCATTCCCGGCGCCGAGCAGGATCACGTGTGGAGCGGCGACGAGCTGCGCCGCCTGCTCACCGGCGACCGCGCCGAGGAGATCGCCAAGCGCAAGCTGTCGCTGACCCAGCGGGCGATGATGAAGGCCGGCAGCCTGGTCGGCGTCACCGACTCGACCGCCGCCATGCAGAAGCTGTCCCACGTGTGGATGCCGCTGGGCAAGCGCGTGGTCATCGTCGGCGGCGGCCTGGTCGGCCTGGAGCTGGCCGAGTTCCTCATCGAGCGCGGTCGCGAGGTCTGCGTGCTGGAAAGCGGGCCGAGCCTCGGCCGCGAGCTGGCCATCGTGCGCCGCTGGCGGGTGCTGCACGGCTTGCAGGAGCACCAGGCGCAACTGCTCACCGGCGTCGAGGTCCAGTCCATCGGCCGCAACAAGGTCAGCTATGTCAGCGCCGAGGGCGTCACCGTGGAAGTTGCGGCCGACTCGGTGGTCCTGGCCATCGGTGCCGAACCGGACGACAGCCTGGCCCGCGAGCTGGCCGCCGCCGGCCTGCCCGTCAGCAGCATCGGTGACTGTGAGCAGATCGGCTACATCGAAGGCGCCATGGCCTCGGGCCTGCGCGCCGGCTGCGCGGTCTGAGCCAGCGGACGCTGCGGGTTCGCCCGCAGCGTCCGCTTCACTTCCCCAATCGCATGAGTGCTCAACCCCCTGTAGGGGCGAATTCATTCGCCTTGCCGGGGTGTTTTGGCGAATAAATTCGCCCCTACAAGCCGGGAAATCGGCTGCATGCGCTTGCCCTGCCCAGGAAACCTGCCAATGAGCGACGCAACCCGCGCCATCCACAATCTGCTCCACCGCTACGCCGAAGCCATCGACGCCGGGCACCTCGACGAGGCCGCCGCACTGTTCCGCCACGCGCGCATCGAGGCCGGCGGCAACGGCACACTGGACCATGCCGGCCTACTCGCCCTGTGGCAACGGATCATCGTTCTCTATCCCTGCGGCACCCCGCGTACCCGTCACCTGATATCCAACCCCATCGTCGACATCGACGAGGCCACCGGCACGGCGACTGCCCGCTCCTGCTACACGGTGTTCCAGGCCACCGAGCAGCTGCCGCTGCAGGCTATCGCCAGCGGCCGCTATCTGGATCGCTTCGCGTGCATCGACGGGCAGTGGTGTTTCACCGCGCGGGAATATCGGCTGGATCTGGTGGGGGATATGAGCTGGCATCTGACCACGGTGAAGCACTGAACAACGGGGCTAAAGCGACCGGGAAGGCTCTCCCTCGCCCACCCGGATGCTTCATCCATTGCTCGCCCCCCCCAACCTCACGCCGGCCGCGCCTCCACCACCGCAATGCGCGCGGGGAGCTTTTCCAGCAGGGCATCCACAGCGACCCGTGTTTTCAACGGCAGGTGGGGGGTATGTGGCCACAGGGCGTTGATCGGGAAGGTCACGCTTGGTTGCGCGGACAGCACTTCCTGCAACTCGCCGCGCAACAGGTACTCGCGAGCCAGCCAGTAGGGCAACCAGGCGATGCCGTGATCGGCAAGCGTGGCGTCGACCACGGCACGGAGGTCGTCCATCAGCAGGCGGGCCTTGGGCTTGATCGACTGCAGCTGGCCGTTGACTCGTACCTGCCAGTCGAGCAACCGGCCTTGGCGCATATACGCCACCGCATCGTGCTGATGCAGCTCCTCGATGCTTTTCGGCAGCCCGTGGCGCTGCAGGTAGGCAGGCGAAGCGCAGAACGCCATACCGTGCTCGCCCAACCAACGGGCCACCAGGTCGCGGGTGTCGGGCAAGGCGCCATTGCGGATAGCCAGGTCGAAGCCTTCCTCGACCAGGTCCACCATGCGGTCGCTGAAGGACATCTCCAGGGTCAGCCCCGGATGCTGCTCCGCCAGTTCGATCAGGATTGGCGCTATGCACAGATGCCCGAAGAGCACCGGCATGGAAACCCGCAGGCGGCCGGTCACCTGCCATTTGCCGCTTTCCAGCAGCGCTTCTCCCGCACGAATTTCCTCGATCGCCCGCAGGCAGTGCTCGAGGAACAGGCCCCCCTCTTCGGTGAGGCTCAGGCTCCGCGTGGTGCGATGAAACAGTAGTACCCCCAGGCGTTGCTCCAGACGAGCGACTCTCTTGCCTACAGCGGAGCGGGTGATGTGCAGACTGGCGGCCGCCTCGGCGAAGCTGCCGGACTCCGCGACCGCGACAAAAATCTCGATGCCGTTCAGGGTATCTCGCATGACTCTGTATCCAAATAGGAACCAATCATAGGAAATACTATCGCCACTTGGGAAAAAGTGGCGATGGTAGGCTTTACGCATTCAAACGACAGATTCACCAGGAGCGCATTCATGAGCCAGGTTCTCGTCCTCAAGTCCAGCATCATGGGCAGCAACTCCCAGACCAACGCACTCATCGACAGTTTTCTGGCCCAACGCAGAGCCAGGGGGGGCGCCGATGAGGTGGTGGTGCGCGACTTGACCAGCCTCGATCTCCCGGTTCTCGACCACGAGCTATTCCAGGCACTGAGGGGCGCCGAGGATCTGAGCGAACGTGCCCAGCGCGTGGTGGCCCTGTCCGATCAATTGATCGCCGAACTCCAGGCAAGCGATGTGCTACTGATCGGTGCGCCCATGTACAACCTGAACGTGCCGACGCAGCTGAAGAACTGGTTCGATCTGGTAGCTCGTGCCCGCGTTACCTTCCGGTATACCGAAACCCATCCGGTAGGTCTGGTCGAAGGCGTGAGCGCAGTGGTCTTCAGCTCCCGCGGTGGCGTGCATGTCGGCCAGCCCAGCGATGCGGTCACGCCTTACCTGCGGGCCGTGCTAGGCCTGATCGGCATTACTGAGGTGGACTTCATCTATGCCGAAGGGCTGGACTCGAAGCCTCACGGTGCAGCGAAAGGACTGGCCGACGCCCACGCACAAATCGTCAGACTGACCGCCTGAGTGCGGGTCGCCCCGTCACACCAATCACGCGTTCTGAATCCAAACGAGCCGAGTTGCTACGCCGCATTGCCAAACGCAAGTGGCCTGCCGATGCGAGGATAGGTGCCGGGATCATCCTGGGCTGTGCGCAAGGCGAAACCGCAGGCCATAACGACACGGGCCGGTGTCCCCTCTCAGGACACCGGCCCGTGTCGTTTGTGCATGTCTCGTTCAGCGCTTCAGATGGCAGCCCTGCGCCCCTGCCACGGCCGCTCGCGTTCGAGCTGGCCGGCCAGGCGATACAGCACGCCCTCGCCGCCCAGGCGCGCGGTGAACATCATGCCGATCGGCAGGCCGCTCTCGCTCCAGCCGGAAGGTAGCGACATGGCCGGCTGGCCGCTGACGTTGGCGACCACGGTGAACGCGGCGCTGCCGGTGGCGGCGCTGGCGTAGTCCTCCCAGGGCTGGCTGAGGCGCAGCTTGCCCAGTTCCGGGGTCAGGGTGGCGGTGACCGGCGAAAGGATCACGTCGAAGCGCTCGAACTGCGCTTCCATCGCCAGGCTGACGGCCTCGAACGATTGCCGGGCGCGGTACAACGCTTCGCCGCTGACGCCCTGGGCGCGTTCGAGCACCGTGCGGGTGACCTGTTCGAGGTCGTCGGCGCCGGCGCTGCGGCCGAGCCGCTGCTCGCGGTCGCGGATCGCGCTCAGCAGCGCCGTGCCGGTGACCGCGCCGTGGGCGGCGAATACCTGCTGGGGCTGCACCGGCTGTGCGATCTGCTCGACCTCATGGCCGAGGGACAGCAGCAGCTTGACCGTGTCGTCGAGCACCCGGCGGATGTCGGCATCGAGGGCCAAACCGGTCAGCGACTGGTCGAGCAGCGCCACGCGCAGCTTGCCGGGCTCGCGGCCGACCTCGTCGACGAAGGGGCGCTCCAGCGGCGGCAGCCAGTAGGGGCTGCCCGGCTCGTGGCCCTGGCCGACGTCGAGCAGCAGCGCCGAGTCGCGCACGCTGCGCGACACCACATGGGCGGCGCTGGCGCCGAACCAGCTCTCGAAGCGGCCGGGGCCGCTGGGGGTGCGGTAGCGGCTGGGCTTCATGCCGAACAGGCCGCAGTAGGAGGCCGGGATGCGGATCGAGCCGCCGCCGTCGGTGGCGTGGGCGGCCGGGACGATGCCGGCAGCCACCGCCGCCGCCGCGCCGCCCGAGGAGCCGCCGGCGCTGTGCGCCAGGTTCCAGGGGTTGCGGGTCTGGCCCCAGAGCAGCGACTCGGTGGTGGTGGTCAGGCCGAACTCGGGCACCGCGGTCTTGCCGAAGATCAGCGCGCCGGCGGCCTCGTAGCGCGCGGCCAGGGTACTGGTGTGCTGCGCTGCGGGCGCGTCCCTGAAGAAGCGCGAGCCGTTGCTGGTCGTGGTGCCGGCCAGGGGGGTGTTGAGGTCCTTGAGCAGGAAGGGCACGCCGGCCAGCGCGCCCGTACGGGCCAGTCCCTGGCGCTTGCGGGCGGCCAGCAGGCGCCGGGCGTAGTCGTCGTGGCGCATCACCACGGCGTTGACCTGCGGGTTGAGCGTATCGCAGCGCGCCAGCGCGGCGGCCAGCAGCTCCTCCGGGCTGATCGCGCCGCGGCGTACCTGCTCGGCCATGGCGGTGGCGTCGAGGTCGAGATACTCGCTTTGCGCAAGCCCGCCGGCGGCGAAGCCGAAGCGCGGCAGCAGGCTGGCGCCGGCCAGCAGCGCGCCGGCCTTGAGCAGTTGCCGGCGCTGCCAGTGCATCGGCGACGACGTCGCAATGCCCTGCCCGCCGTCCCACGCCGCACTCGCTGCCTGCCCCTGCATGTCAGCGTCATTTTCCATGGTTATCGCCTCTGTTCGTTATCTTTAGTTCTTTTTTGCCGCAGGGTAGCGTTCAGTCCGCCAGGCGCGGCGCCCAGGCCACGCCGTTGATGTGCGCGCCGCCGTCGACGAACAGGGTGTTGCCGGTCAGGTAGCGGGCAGCGTCGCTGGCCAGGAAGACCGCGACCGGGCCGATGTCGTCGAGCGGGTCGCCGACCCGCCCCATCGGGTTGGCGGCGGCGATGGCGCTGGCGTTGTCCGGGCTGGCGGCGGCGAACTTGCGGTAGGCCTCGCTGACCGCGCCGGGACAGATCACGTTGCAGCAGACGCCCTCGCCGGCCCATTCGCGCGCGGCGCTGCGGGTCAGGGTGCGCAGCGCTTCCTTGGCGGCGTTGTAGTCGGCGGTGTACAGGTGGGCGTTGACGCCGTTGAGCGAGCACAGGTTGATCACCCGCCCGCCGCCGCGCTTGCGGAATTCCGGCAGGGCCGCCTGCATGGCCCAGAAGGCGGCCATCACCGCCATGTCGAAGGACGCGCGCAGGCGCTCGTCGCTCAGTTGCTCCAGGCGCGCGAAACCCGAGCCGCGCCAGGCGTTGTTGACCAGGATGTCCAGCTGGCCGAAATGCGCGACGGCGGCGGCCACCATGGCCTGCACCTGTGCCTTGGCGGTCACGTCGACGCGCTGGAAGACGGCGTCGACGCCCCAGCTGTCGCGCAGCCAGGCCACGGTTGCCTCGCCGGCCTGCTCGTCGATTTCCGCCACCATTACCCGCGCGCCCTCGCGGGCCAGCGCCCCGGCGATGCCGCGACCGATGCCCATGCCGGCGCCGGTGACGATGGCGACCCTGTTCTGCAGCTTGCCCATTGCCCTCTCCTGCGTGGTCTGCCACGAAAAAACGGCCGCTCACCCCGGAGGGGAGCGGCCGAACAGAACAACCCTGTGTCCGCCTCGAACTCAGCGCCCCTGGGCGCGGATGGCGTCAGCCGTGTACATGGTCGGGACGTACTTGCCCTCGTTGAGAATCGGCCCGCGCTTGGACTCGTTGGTCATGCTGTAGCCGACGTACTGTCCGGAGTTGAGGTCGTGGTAGAAGGACGAGCCCGCCTGCCAGGCGCTCATGTCCGGGTGGTAGTAGTAGTTGATGAAGGCGAACTTCCACAGCTCGCCGCGGGCGTCGTAGTTGTCGGCCATCACCGCGTTCCAGGTGTCCTCGTCGATGAACAGCACGCGCTTGCTGTACAGGTGACGGAAGCCTTCCTTGAGGGTCGCCTCCAGCACCCAGACCCGGCGCAGCTCGTGGCGCATCACGTCGGGGTTGGGATGGTTGGGGGTGAGGATGTCGGCGTATTTGATCTCGCCGCTGTTGGCCTTGAAGGTGTTGGCCGGGATGTACATCTCGCGCTTGCCCAGCAGCTTCCACTGGTAGCGGTCGGGCGAGCCGTTGAACAGGCGGTCTTCGTCGATGATCATCGTGCCGTTGGTGCCGATCATCGGCTGGTCGTAGCCGTAGCCGGGCATCTGCCGCACGCGCCGGGTGCCCGGGTTGTAGGTCCAGGCCTGGCGGCTGCTGGTGACGAAGTTGTACGGCTCGTGGGCGATGTTCATCGTGCCCTTCTCGCGCTGCGGCGAAAGGGTGGTGTTCCAGCTCATCGCCTGCATGCCGCTCTCGGTGACCGGCTCGACCGTGGGATCGTTGGCCTGGGACAGGTTGCGCTGCCAGGTGCGGCCCCAGGCGATCTTGCCGTTGGGCAGCACGCTGGCGATGTCGCGGATGTTGTCCTCGGTGAAGGCGCGCACCGGCAGCTGGTGGTTCCACAGCACTTCCATGGCGTTCTTCGGAATCGGGAACGGCACCTGGCCGAGGCCCTTGACGCCCATGCCGTCGTTCTCCAGCTCGGCGGTCAGCGCATTCTGCCGGGCGCGGTCGCAGACATAGTCGGGATAGCGGAAGTCGCGATGGCCGGGGTAGACGTTGATCTTGTAGGTCTCGGGATAGCGCTTGAGCAGCGCCTTCTGCCCTTCGCTCAGGCGCTCGGCGTACTGGGCCATGTTCTGCGCAGTGATCACCGCCACCGGCTTCTCGTCGGCGTAGGGGTCGACCGGCTTCTGGCCGGAGAAGCGCACGTGGTTCCAGCCGGGCACCTCGCCCAGGTACTTGCCGGTGAATTCGGGGATGCTGCCGTCCGCGTTGCCGGCCCGCTCGGCGCCGGTGCAGGTCAGTTCCTTGCCGAGCTTGGCGGCTTCCTCGGGGCTTACCCTGGCGTGAGCATTGGCGATCAGTCCCGCATTGATCGCCAGCGCCACGGCCAGCACAACACCTTTTCTGTTCATTTTTATTGGTCTCCGATGGGGTGGTCCGGCTTTCGAGCCGGGGTCCATGTTTCCCAATGGAGTGGCTGGCAACATCGTCCGTCAGGACTAGGCAAGATCACTGCCTTATCGCCGGTTTTGTCCGCACGATAGCCAACGCCGCAAGCACCGGCGCCTCGACGAGGCGCGGTGCTTGCGGCGTGCGGGGAGGCCCGGCTCAGTTCAGGAAACGGCGCAGGAAATCCTCGCGCAACGCACTCTTGAGCAGCTTGCCGGAGGCGTTGCGCGGCAGCTCGGCAGCACTCAGCAGGATGTGCTCGGGCACCTTGAAGGCCGCCAGGTGGGCGGCGATGTGCGCATGCAGCGCCAGCTCGTCCACCCCGCTGCCCTCGCGCACCCGCGCCACCAGCGCCACCGCCTCGCCCATGCGCTCGTCCGGCACGGCGAAGGCGGCCGCCTCGATCACCCCGTCCAGCCCGCTGGCGCAGGCCTCGACCTCGGCGGCGGCGACCTTCTCGCCGGCGCGGTTGATCAGGTCCTTGAGCCGGTCGGTGATGCGCAGGAAACCCTCCTCGTCCACGCAGCCGACATCGCCGGTGGCCAGCCAGCCGTCCTGCAGCACCTCGGCGGTGGCCGCCGGCTGCCCCCAGTAGCGGCTCATCAGGGTCGGCGAGCGCAGCCAGATCTGCCCCTCCCGGTCCGGCGCCTGCGGTGCATCCGGCGTGTCGCCGATGCGCACCTCGACGATGGGCAGCGGCCAGCCGACCGTGGCCGGCTTGTAGACGAACTGGTCGCCGCCGATGGCCGCGGCCACGCCGTTGCTCTCGGTCATGCCGTAGCCGGCGCCGCCGATGGCGTTCGGCTTGACGCCGGTGAGCTGCGCCAGCAGCCCCGGGTTGGCCGCCGCGCCGCCCAGCCCCAGGCCGAACAGGCTGGCGGTGGCCTCGCCGGCGAAGCGCGGCGAGGCCAGCAGCTGCTGCATCATCGCCGGCGCGCCGTTGAACTGGGTGCAGCGCTCGCGCTCGATCAGGTCGAGAGCACGCTCGGCGTCCCACTTGTACATCAACACCAGCCGCCGACCGCCGCGCAGGGCCACCAGGAACTGCGCGTGCAAGCCGCTGACGTGGAACAGCGGCACCGCCATCAGGGTGGTCGGCGCGAAGCCGCTGGCCATGATCGCCTGGATGCGGGTCGGCGAACTCATCGCGGCGAAGGCGCCCTGGAACTCGAAGGCGGCCAGCGCCTGGCACACCGCGCGGTGGGTGGACAGCACGCCCTTGGGCTTGCTGGTGGTGCCGGAGGTGTAGAGGATCAGCAGCGGGTCGTCGGGCTCGAACGCCGGCGGCGGCAGCAACTCCACCGGCTCGGCGAGCAGCCGCTCGTAGTCGCTGACCCGCGCGTTCTGCTGCGGCGCATCGACGGCGACGACGCGCAGGTCGAGGGCCTCCAGGTCCTGTTCGAGCAGCGCCAGGCGCGGCGCGTCGCAGAGCAGCAGCGCCGCACCGCTGTCTTCCAGGCCGTGCAGCAGCTCTTCGCGCTGGCCCCAGCTGTTCAGCGGCACCACGATGGCGCCGCTGGCCACCGCGGCGACGAAGGCCACCAGCCAGGCCGGCTGGTTGCGCATGGCGATGGCCACGCGGTCGCCCTTGCGCACACCGAAGCGGGTGCGCAGCTGCGCGGCCAGACGGTCGACCCGGGCGAAGAACTCGGCGAAGGTCAGCCGCTGTTCCTCCCAGACCAGGAATTCGCGCTCGCCGTGGGCGCGCCCGGCATCCAGCGCGCTCAGCAGGTCCGGCGCGGCGTTGCGGAACGCGCGCGGGCCACCGTCGACGGGGGTGACCACTTCATAGGGTGAGCCGGGGGCGATCAGTTGCGCCCAGGCGGCTTTCCAGTTTTCCACTGTCATGTCGCTCTCCCGCGCTCAGGCCTGGGCATCGCTCAGCGCGCCGTAGCGCTGGCAGTGGTAGTCGCTGTCGCCGAGGCAGGCCTGGGCAACGCGGATGCGCTTGAGGTACAGGCCGACGTCCAGCTCGTCGGTGACGCCAATGCCGCCGTGCATCTGCACCGCCTCGTTGCTCACCTTGTCGGCGGCGATCCCGGCCTTCCATTTGGCCAGGCTGGCCAGGCGGGCGCGCTCGGCGGCGTCGAGGCTGGCGTCGTCGAGGGCGGCGAGGCCGGCCATCACCGCGCTGCGCGCCAGCGCCAGCTCGACGTACAGGCGCGCGGCGCGGTGCTGCAGGGCCTGGAACGAGCCGATGGGCTGGTCGAACTGCACGCGGGTCTTCAGGTAGTCGAGGGTGGTGGCGAACAGCGTCTCGGCGGCGCCGAGCAGCTCGGCGGCCAGGCACACGCGGCCGCGATCCAGCGCGGCTTCCAGCGCCGGCAGGCCGTTGTCGAGTTCGCCGACCAGCGCCTCGGCGCCGAGCGTCACGCCGTCGAACCGCAGGCGCGCGCAGTTGCGCGAGTCGATCAGCGCCGCCGGGGCGACCGTCAGGCCCGGCGCGCCGGCCTCGACCAGCAGCAGCGACAGGCCGTGGGCATCGCCGCGCTCGCCGGCTGTGCGCGCCAGCACCAGATAGGCGTCGGCCTGGACGCCGTCGACCACGAACAGCTTGGCGCCGGACAGGCGCCAGCCGCCTTCGGTGCGCTCGGCACGCAGCGCGGTGGCCAGCGGGTCGTGGCGGCCGCTCTCGTCGATGGCCAGCGCCAGGCGCTTGTCGCCTGCGATCAACGCCGGCAGCCAGCGCGCTTGCTGCTCGGCACTACCGGCCAGCTGCAGCAGCGAGCCGGCCAGCACCACGCTGGACAGCAGCGGACTGGCGGAAAGGTTGCGGCCGATCTGCTCGAACAGCGGGCCGAGGCTCTGGCAGCCGAAGTCCAGGCCGCCGCAGTCCTCGGGGAACGGGATGGCGCTCCAGCCCAGCTCGACCATCTCGCTCCACAGGGCGGGGTCGAAGCCGAGCGGCGCGCGCTCGTCGCGTAGGCGGCGCTGCGCGGCCACCGGGCTGCGCGCGGCGAGGAACTCGCGCGCGGTGTCGGCCAGCAGGCGTTGCTCTTGGTTGAAAATCAGGCTCATGGCGTGTTCCTCACTTGGCGTCCGGCAGGCCGAGGACCCGCTTGGCAATGACGTTGAGCTGCACCTCGGAGGCGCCGCCGGCGATGGTCATGGCGAAGCCGTTCAGCCAGGCCTTGGTGATCGCCAGCTCCTCGCCGCTGAAGGCGTCGCCTTCCCAGCCGAGGGCGTGGTAGCCGAGGGCGTCGAGGAGGATCTCGAACTTGTCGCGCTCCTGCTCGCTGTGCACCAGCTTCATGATCGCCATCAGCCCGGAGACGTCCTGGCCGCTGCGCGCCTCCTCGCCCATGCGCTGCACGGTGAGGGCATAGGCGTGCTCGTCCATCGCCGCGCCCAAGGCGCGGGCGCGCAGGGCCTGGTCGGCGGCGCTGCGCGGCTCGGACAGGTAGCGCTCGACCAGCGGCAGCAGGTGGAAGTGGTTGGGCAGGCTGGTCTCGCCGAAATTGGACATGGCCTTGCGCTCGTGCTGCAGCAGGCTCTTGCCCAGGGTCCAGCCGCCGTTGAGCGGGCCGATCAGCTGGCTCTTGGGCACCTTGACGTTGTCGAAGAACACCTGGCAGAACGCCGACTTGCCGCTGATCAGGTCGATGGGCGCCACGCTGACCCCCGGCGAGCGCATGTCCAGCACGATCAGGCTGATGCCCAGGTGCTTGGGCGCGTTCGGGTCGGTACGCACCAGCGCGTACATCCAGTCGGACTTGTCGCCGTAGGAGGTCCAGATCTTGGTGCCGTTGACCACGAAGTGGTCGCCCTCGTCGCGGGCGCTGGTCTTCAGGCTGGCCAGATCGGAGCCGGCATTGGGCTCGGAGAAGCCCTGGCACCAGCGGATCTCGCCGCGCGCCATGGGCGTGAGCAGGTCGCGCTTCTGCTGTTCGCTGCCGTATTCGAGCAGCACCGGGCCGAGCATCCAGATACCCAGGTTGATCTGCGGCGGCCGGCACTTGAGGCGGCGCAGCTCGCTTTCCAGCACCGCCACCTCGGCCGGCGTCAGCCCGCCGCCGCCGTACTCCACCGGCCAGTCCGGGCAGAACCAGCCCTTGTCGCGCATGCGCTCGAACCACAAGCGCTGGTCTTGGTCATGGAACTCGACCTGGCTGCCGCCCCACACCAGTTGGCCCTCGGGCAGCGGGGCGCGCTGCGAGGGCGGGCAGTTGGCTTCGAGCCAGGCGCGGGTCGCTTGGCGGAAATCGTCGATGGCGCTCATCTGTTGTTGTCCTTGTTGTTCTGCGCCGGGGCGGCGCTGGCGACGCCCCGGCGGGCAATGTGGCGAAGCCCGCGACCGGCGAGCGCTCAGCGCAGGGTGCGCGGCATGCCGAGGCCGAACTGGGCGATCAGCTCGCGCTGGATCTCGTTGGTGCCGCCGCCGAAGGTCAGGGTCACCGAGGCGCGCACCTCGTACTCCAGCTCGCCCTGCAGCAGGGAGGCCGCCGAGCCTTCGCGGACCAGCCCGTTGGCGCCGACGATCTCCGACAGCTTGCGCAGGATCTCGATCACCGACTCGGCGCCGTAGACCTTGGTGGTCGAGGCCAGCGCCACGTCCATGCGCTCGCGTTCGAGGTCGGCGGCGATGCGGAAGTTGATCAGGCGCATGGCCTCCAGACGCGCGTAGCACTCGGCCAGCGCGCTGCGCACCCAGGCCTGCTCGACCGCGCGGCGGCCCTGCTCGTCCGGGCTGCGCGCCCACAGGTAGACGCGGCGGAACAGCCCGGCGACCTTGTCCGACCAGGAGCCCAGGCCCAGGCGCTCGTGGTTGAGCTGCGCGGTGATCAGCTTCCAGCCGCCGTGCAACTCGCCGACCAGCATGTCGGCCGGCACCCGCACATCGTCGTAGTAGGTGGCCGCGGTCGGGTTGCTGCAGGTGGGGATCACCGTGTGCGAGAAGCCCGGCAGCGTGGTGTCGAGGATCAGGATCGACACGCCCTTGTGGCGCGGGCGCTCCGGGTCGGTGCGCGCGGCCAGCCAGATGTAGTCGGCCGCCTCGGCGCCGGAGGTCCACAGCTTGTTGCCGTTGACCACGAAGTGGTCGCCTTCCGGGCGCGCGGTGGTCTTCAGCACCGCCAGGTCGGAGCCGGCGTCCGGCTCGGAGTAGCCGATGGCGAAGATGATCTCGCCGGCGGCGATGCCGGGCAGGAACTTCTCCTTCTGCAGCGCGCTGCCGTACTCCATCAGCGCCGGTCCCACGGTGCTGATGGTGACGAAGGGCAGCGGCGCGCCGGCGATGTTGGCCTCCTCGAAGAAGATCAGCTGCTCGGTGGCGGCGTAGCCCTGGCCGCCGTGCTGCTTCGGCCAGCCCACCGCCAGCCAGCCGTCGCGGCCCATCTGGCGGATGGTCTGGCGGTACAGGTCGCCGCCCTCCTTGCCGCGCAGCTCGCTGCGCAGCTCGGGAGTCATCAGGTTCTGGAAGTAGTCCCGCACCTTCAGGCGCAGGGCGTGTTGCTCGGGGGTCAGATCGACGAACATGTCGCGCTCCTTATGCTGCGCCGAGGATCAGGCCGCTGGTCGGCACGCCGGTGCCGGCGGTGACCAGCACGTTCTCGACGTTGTCGACCTGGTTGGCCGCGCTGCCGCGCACCTGGCGCACCGCCTCGGCCACGCCGTTCATGCCATGGATGTAGGCCTCGCCGAGCTGGCCGCCGTGGGGGTTAATCGGCAGGCTGCCGCCGCGGGCGTGCAGGCCGTCGCGGATGAAGTCCTTGGCCTCGCCGCGCTTGACGAAGCCGAACTCCTCCAGCTGCGGCAGCACGAAGGGGGTGAAGTGGTCGTAGATCACCGCGGTCTGCAGGTCCTGCGGGCCGAGGCCGGACTGCGCGTACAGCTCGCGGGCCACCACGCCCATCTCCGGCAGGCCGGTGATGTCGGCGCGGTAGTAGGAGGTCATGATCTGCTGGCCCTCGGTGATGCCCTGGGCGCCGGCCTTGATGATCACCGGCTTCTGCTTCAGGTCGCGGGCGTACTCGGCCGAGGTGATGACCATGGCCACCGCGCCGTCGGACTCCTGGCAGCAGTCGAGCAGGTGCAGCGGCTCGGCGATCCAGCGCGAGGCCTGGTGCTCTTCGAGGGTGATCGGCTTGCCGTGGAAGAACGCCGCCGGGTTGGTGGCGGCGAAGTCGCGCACCGCCACCGCGACGCGGCCGAAGTCCTCGCTGGTGGCGCCGTAGGTGTGCATGTAGCGGCGGGCGAACATGCCGACCCAGGCCGCCGGGGTGTGGAAGCCGTGCGGCATGTACCAGCCGTAGTTGACGTTCTCGAAGATCGGCGTGTCGGCAAAGCCATAGCTGCCGGTGCCGAAGCGGTACCAGGAGCGCTCGTTCATCGCCCGGTACACCACCACCACCTTGGCCACCCCGGTGGCCACCGCCATCGCCGCGTGCATCACCGGCGCGCAGGCGGCGCCGCCGCCGTGGGGGATCTGCGAGAAGAACTTGACGTTCTTGCAGCCGAGCAGGCGGGCGATCTCGTACTCGGGCACCTTGTCCACCGAGTAGCTGCTGAAGCCCTCGACGTCGGCCGGGTCGATGCCGGCGTCGGCCAGGGCGCCCAGGGTGGCTTCCATGGCCAGGCGCAGCTCGGTGCGCCCGGAGTTCTTGGAAAATTCGGTGGCGCCGAGGCCAACGATGGCCGCGCGGCCGGAAAGCGAATTGCGGGTCATGTCCTGTCTCCTGCGCCGTGCGGCAGCACCAGGGTGGCCGTACCGGTCACGTGGTTGCCCATGGAGTTCTTGCCCTTCAGGGTCACCTCGACGGTGCGGCTGGCGGCGTCGCACGCGCTCACCTCGCCGCTGAAGGTCATGCTGTCGCCCGGGTAGTTGGGCGCGCCGAGCTTGATCTTCAGATCCTGGAAGCGCGCGCCGGGGCCGGCCCAGTCCTCCACGTAGCGCTGCGCCAGGCCGCTGGTGGTGAGGATGTTCATGAACACGTGGGGCGAACCGAGTTCGCGCGCGGCGTCCTTGTCGTGGTGGCCGGGGAAGTAGTCGCGGGTGGCGATGGCGCCGGCGGTGATCAACTGCACGGTGATCGGAATCACCAGCTCCGGCAGGGCCTGGCCGGGGAGCACGTCGTCAAATGCCCTGGTTTTCTTCGAGGTCATATTTCCATCCCAGCTTGTCGTTGTTGGCCAGCCAGTCGCCGAGGCGTTCGAGGGTCGCGGCGCTGCCGCCGAGAGCGATGCCCAGGGCGCGGCTCCAGTAGAGGTAGCGGTGGATCGGGTAGGTCAGGTCGACGCCGATGCCGCCGTGCACGTGCTGCGCCTTGTGGCCGACCTGATGGCCGGCCTCACAGGCCAGATAACGGGTCGCCAGCGCCTCAGCGGTAGCCGACAGGCCGGCGTCGAGGCGCCAGACCAGCTGCCAGAGCGCCGAGCGCAGCGCTTCGACGGCGATGTGCGCGTCGGCCATGCTCATCTGCACCGCCTGGAAGCTGCCGATGGCGCGGTCGAACTGCCTGCGCTCGCTGACGTATTCCACGGTGCGGCGGATCTGCTCGACGGACACCCCCAGCTGCAGCGCGGCCAGCGCGGCGATGGCGCGGCTTTCCAGCCAGTCCAGCGCGGCGACCGGCAGCAGCGCCTCGTCCGGCACTACCACGGCGTTGAAGCGCAGGTCGGCGACCGCCTCGCCCTGGGTGAACACCCCGGCGACCCTGTCGATGCCGGCCGCTTTCAGGTCGACCCGCAGCAGGCGCGGCGCGCCGGCCACCGTGGCCAGCAGCAGGCCATGGTCGGCCTCGGCGCCCAGCGGCACGGCGGCCACGGTGCCGTCCAGCCGCCAGCCCGCGGCCGCTTGCGTGGCCTGCAGGGCGATGCCGCGGGCACTGGCCAGGCCGTCGAAGGCCAGGGTCAGCAGTGCGCCGCCCTCGGCGGCGGCCTGCACGATGGCGGCGCTGCCGGCACCGGCGAAGCGGGCCAGGGTCGCGGCGGCCAGCTGGTGGCGCCACAGCGGCACCTGGCCGAGGGCGCGGCCCTGGGCTTCCAGTACCAGCATCAGCTCGGTCATGCCCAGGCCGCTGCCGCCGCAGTCCTCGGGGATGGCCAGGGCCTGCAGGCCGGTTTCCACGCAGCTCTGCCACAGCCCGGCCATGAACGGCTCGCCGGCGCCGTCGAAGGCGCGCAGACGGTCGTCGGTGCAGTAGTCGGCGAACAGCCCGCCGGCCATCTCGGCGATGGCGCGCTGTTCCTCGTTCAGTTCGAAATCCATGCTCGGCTCCTCACTGCGCCACCGGCCGGAACAGCGGCAGGGTCAGCTCATCGTCAAAGGTGTGGAACTCGACCTGCACGGCCTGGCCGATGGCCAGCTCGTCGCGCTGGACGCCGACCAGCCTGGCGATCAGGCGCACGCCCTCCTCCAGCTCGATCAGGCCGATGGGGTTGGGGTAGTCGAAGGGGGGGACTTCCGGGTAGTGCATGACCACGAAGGAGTAGAGGCTGCCCTTGCCGCTGGCCTGCACGCTGTCCCAGTCGAAGGAGTGGCACTTGGCGCACACCGGCGCCGGCGGATGGCGCAGGGTGTTGCAGGCGCTGCAGCGCTGGATCAGCAGCTTGCCCTCGGCGCAGCCTTCCCAGAAGAAGCGGGTGTCGTCGCTGATGCCGGGCTTGGGCCGCTTGAACTTCGGCAGCGCCGGCGCGCCCTCGCCTTCGGCGGCCGCCTTGACCGGATTGGCCGGGCGGAACTTGAACACGCGGAACAGCAGCTGGCCGACCGGCTCGTCGCCCTCGGGCTTCTCGGAGAAGAAACTCATCACCAGGGTGACGAAGTAGCCGGTGCCCAGCGCGGTGGTCTTCTCCTCGCCCACCGCGTCGAGGCGGGTGGTGTAGTAGAGCTTCTCGCCGAGGGTCACGTAGCGCTCGAAGCTCAGGTCGGAGTTGACCGCCACCACCGAGGCGAAGCCGTTGGCCTCCAGCAGCTTGAGCACCTCGTAGGGGTTCTCGTCGGTGGAGCCCGGCGCGTAGTTGTTCTGGTGCAGGCCCTCCAGGCACCAGGCCTGCAGCATGGCCGGCGGCGCGACGATGCCGCCGTACTCGCTGCCGGCGGCATAGTCGGCATCGGTGTAGAGCGGATTGTCGACGCCCATCACCTCGCACCACTGGCGGATCATCGGCGCGTTGACCGCGTCCCAGGCGTAGACGCGACCGTACTCGCGTCCCACCATGGCCCGCACGGCGGGCATGAATTCTTGTTCAGCCAAGATCGTCTCCTCGGTATTGAGGGCGGCCCGCGCGGCGGGCGCGCCGGCTTCGCTCATTGATGGGCGGAATTGGCTGCCGCCTGGAAGGCGGGACGCTCCCCGCCCCCGTGCAGCAGGAGGTTGCAGCCGCTGGCGTAGCCGGCCAGCGGCGAGGCGATGTACAGGCAGGCGTTGCCGATGTCCTCGGGGGTGGCCATGCGCCCGGCCGGGATGGTGGCGCCGACCGCGGCGATACCCGCCGCGTCGCCGTAGTGCAGGTGCGCCTGCTCGGTCTGCACCAGCCCCGGACTGACGGTGACCACGCGCACCTTCGGCGCCCACTCCACCGCCAGCGAGCTGACCAGCGCCAGCACCCCGGCCTTGGCCGCGCCGTAGGCGGCGGTGCCCGGCGAGGGACGCAGGGCGCTGATGCTGCCGACGAAGACGATCACCCCGCCCTCTGCCTGACGCTGCATCAGCCGGTTGGCGTGCTGGGCGACGTTGAGCGGGGCGATCAGGTTGAGACGGATGATGCTTTCGTGAAACCGCGGCGAGGCCTCGTCGGCCAGGGCGAAGGGGCTGCCGCCGGCGTTGTTGACCAGCACGTCGAGACGCCCGCAGCGTTCCTCTATCGCGGCGAACAGGGCCGCCAGCGAATCGGCGTCGCGCACGTCGGCGGGGAGGAATTCGGCCTGACGGCCATCGGCCTCCGGCAGCGCCTCGGGGGCGTTGCGTCCGCAGACCAGCACGCGGGCGCCGGCCTCGATGAAGCACTGCGCGATGCCAGCGCCGACGCCCTTGGTGCCGCCGGTGACCAGCACCACCTTGCCGGTGAAATCCAGGCTGTTGTGATTAGCCATTGCACGCTCCTTTTTCCTGCATGGAACGCACTCTAGGGGCAGGCCCGCGCCGCTCTCGTCGTCTAAACGGACGATGAGTGAAGCGCCCGGCGGCGCGAACAATCGGGGCATCCCCTTACCGCCTGCCACAAGCGAGGTCGTGCATGGCCGACGACAACCTTCCCTCCGTGCTGCTCGACTTTCCCGCCGAGGGCGTGGCGCGCCTGCGCCTGAACCGCCCGCAGGCCACCAACGCCCTGAGCCTGGAGCTGCAGGCGCGGCTCTCGCGCCACTTCGCCGAGCTGGGCGAGGACCCGGCGGTGCGCTGCATCGTCCTCACCGGCGGCGAGAAGGTGTTCGCCGCCGGCGGCGACATCACCAGCATGGCCGGGGTCGGGCCCATCGATATCTACCAGCGCCACACCGAGCGGGTCTGGGCGCCGATCCAGCACTGCCCCAAGCCTGTGATCGCCGCGGTGTGCGGCTACGCCTACGGCGGCGGCTGCGAGCTGGCGATGCACGCCGACATCATCGTCGCCGGCCACGGCGCGAAGTTCTGCCAGCCGGAAATCCGCATCGGCATCATGCCCGGCATCGGCGGCACCCAGCGCCTGGTGCGCGCGGTGGGCAAGGCCAAGGCGATGCGCATGGCGCTGACCGGCGCGCCGATCAGCGCCGAGGAAGCCTGGGTGGCCGGGCTGGTCAGCGAGCTGGTCGCCGACGCCCAGGTGCAGGAGCGCGCCCTGGAGATGGCCCGCGGCATCGCCGCCATGCCGCCGCTGGCCGCCGAGCAGATCAAGGAGGTGATCCTCGCCGGCATGGACGCCTCCCTGGAGGCGGCGCTGGCCCTGGAGCGCAAGGCCAACGCCCTGCTGTTCGCCTCCCACGACCAGAAGGAAGGCATGCAGGCGTTCATCGACAAGCGCCCGCCGCGCTTCGAGGGCCGCTGAGCCGCCGCCCGCCCCATACCCGTCCCCGCAGGCCCGCTCCGGCGCGCGCATCGCGCGCCCGGCGGCCAGCCGGCGGGAGCCAGAGCGGCCAGCCTGACGGCCGCATTCTTGGCGCAGCAGCGCCAGCGCAAGGAGTACGCACGCATGAATCCACCGCTGTTTTCCCTCGAAGGCCAGACCGCCCTGGTCACCGGCGCCGGTCGCGGCATGGGCCTGGGCATCGCCGAAACCCTCGCCCGCCTCGGCGCCACCGTGGCGGTCAACGACTTCTATCCCGAACGCGCCGAGGAAGCGGTCGCCGGCCTGACCGCCCAGGGCCTGGCGGCCTTCGCCGCGCCGGCCGACGTCGGCGACTACGCCCAGGTGCAGGAGATGGTCGCCGGCATCCGCGCGCGCACCGGACGCCTGGACGTCTACGTGTCCAACGCCGGCGTGCCGGTGAGCGGCATGGGCTACGCGCGCTTTCTCGAATCCACGCCCGAGGACTGGGAGCGCTTCGTCCGCCTCAACATGTACGGGCTGATGAACGGCTGCCACGCCGTGCTGCCGGGGATGATCGAGCAGGGCTACGGCCGGGTGATCGCCATCACCTCGGAGTCCTGGCGCGCCGGCGTGCCCATGGGCATCGCCGCCTACGCCGCGTCCAAGGCCGGGGTGGTCGGCTTCGTCCGCCAGCTGGCCGCCGAGATGGGCCGCAAGGGCATAACGGTCAACGCCCTGTCGCTGGGCACCATGAACAACTGGGACTCCGAGGAGATGGCCAAGAAGTCCTGCTTCGTGCCGCGCGCCGGCTCCCCCGCCGACGTCGGCGCCGGCGTCGCCTACCTCGCCTCGCGCGAGGCCAGCTGGGTCACCGGCCAGGTCCACGCCCTCAACGGCGGCAGCCTGACCGCCTGAGCGGGGCGCCACAGACCTCCCCGGCCGCGCCGGGGAGGTCCGCTCAGCAGGCCAGCGGCCGGCCCTGCGCCGACAGGCGCATCACGTAGCCGAGCTTGACCAGCGACGGGCCGAGGATGGTCAGCATGTGCGCGCCGACCACCAGCCCCAGGCCGATGGCCTCGTCGAAGCAATAGGCGCCGAGCACGCCGACGATCAGGATCGCCATGCCGGCCAGCAACAGGCCGTTGGCCAGGGTGCGGGCTTTGCCGGGGGACTCGAGCATGCCAGCCATATCGAGTACCTCCATAACGCGTTCACAGGGTGCGAACAGCGTTTCAGGAACCGTGCCAGGCCAGCGCGCCCTTGCGGATCAATACCCTACGAGCGCACTCGGAAAAAGGCAGTCGAATCGACACGCCAGTTTGCGGTCATCGCGACTACGCGGCGAGTCGGAATGACTCGCCTCCGCGCACTCATTCGGCCTGGGCCACCCCGGCGCGCTTGAGCAGCTGCTTGCAGCGCTCGGAGAGGTGCAGCACGCGCAGGTGCTTGCCGGCGCAGGCGTAGCGCTCGCGCAGGGTCTTCAGCGCGGCGATGGCCGAGTAGTCGACGAAGCTCAGGTGGCGGCAATCGAGGACCACCTGATCGGGATCGCCGGCCGGGTCGAACTGGTTGAGGAAGGTCGTGGTGGAGGCGAAGAACAGCGTGCCGTGCAGGCGGTAGAGCTTGCTGCCATCGGCCTGCAGATGGCTGTCGGCGTACAGCTCGCGGGCCTGCTGCCAGGCGAAGTTGAGCGCGGCGATGACGATGCCGCACAGCACCGCGGTGGCCAGGTCGGTGAACACGGTGATCACCGTCACCGCGAAGATCACCAGCGCATCGTTGCGCGGCACCTTGCCGAGCACCCGCAGCGAGGCCCAGGCGAAGGTCTGCTGGGCGACCACGAACATCACCCCGACCAGCGCGGCCAGCGGGATGCGCTCGATCAGCGGGGCGAGGAACAGCACGAACAGCAGGATCATCACCCCGGCGACCACCCCGGACAGCCGGCCGCGACCGCCGGAGCCGAGATTGATCATGGTCTGGCCGATCATCGCGCAGCCGCCCATGCCGCCGAACAGCCCGGAGGCCAGGTTGGCCGCGCCGAGGGCGGTGCATTCGCGGTCGGGATAGCCGCGGCTGCCGGTGATCTCGTCGGTGAGGTTGAGGGTCAGCAGGGTTTCCAGCAGGCCGACCAGGGCCATCAGGATCGCGTAGGGGGCGATGATCCCCAGGGTCTGCAGGGTCCACGGCACGTCCGGCAGGGCGAAGACCGGCAGGCCGCCGGCGATGTTGGCCATGTCGCCGAGGGTGCGGGTCGGCAGGTCGAGCAGCCAGACCGCCACGCCGACGCCGAGGATCGCCACCAGCGCCGGCGGCACCGCGCGGGTCAGGCGCGGCAGCAGGTAGACGATGGCCATGGTCGCTGCCACCAGCCCGAGCATCAGGGTCAGCGAATTGCCGCCCAGCCACGCCTCGCCGTCCTTGAAGTGCTCCAGCTGGGACAGGGCGATGACGATCGCCAGGCCGTTGACGAAGCCGAGCATCACCGGATGCGGCACCATGCGGATCAGCTTGCCGAGGCGCAGCAGGCCGAAGGCGACCATGATCAAGCCGCCGAGCAGCACGGTGGCCAGCAGGTACTGCGCGCCGTGCTGCACCACCAGGGCGACGATGACCACCGCCATCGAGCCGGCGGCGCCGGAAACCATGCCTGGCCGGCCGCCGAACAGCGCGGTCAGGGTGCAGATGATGAAGGCGCCGTAGAGGCCCATCAGCGGGTTGAGCTGGGCGACCAGGGCGAAGGCGATGCACTCGGGCACCAGGGCGAAGGAGGTGGTGAGTCCGGCCAGGACATCGGCGCGCAGACGGGCTGGTTTCATGGGGTTCCTGCGATCTGGACCGGCGCGAGCGGCCGGCGGGATGGGAAAAACGGCTGCGGATGTTACGGAATCGACCCCGCCCCGACCACCCCGGCCGTCCTCCCGGCCACGCGCGGCACAGCCGCGCGCGCCCTCAGTCCAGCGCCACCACGCTGCACAGCAGCAGTTGCACCAGGGCGGTCTGGCGCTTCACACCGGTCTTGGCGAACACCGCGCGCAGGTGGGTGCGCGCGGTGTTGCGGCTGATCCCCAGCCGGGTCGCCGCCTCCTCCAGGGTCAGCCCCTCGCCAAGCAGCACGGCCAGCGCGGCCTCGGCCGGGGTGAGGCGGTAGAGCTGGCGCAGCAGCGGTTCGGACGGCTGCGCCGGGCGGGTGGTGTCGCGCAGGATCAGCTCGACGGCGGCCGTCCGCCCGGCTTCGGCGCTGGAGCCCAGCGGGATGCTGCGCACCAGCACGCTGAGGCCGCCGCGCTGGCCGCCGCGGTCGAGGGCGATGGCCTCGGCCAGAGCGCTGCCGCTGCGCCCGGCGGCGGCCTGCTTGATCAGCCGCCACAGGCGGCGGTCGTCGCGCGGGGCGACGGCTTCGAGCAGGCCGTTGTGCAGTTGCAGGCTGTCGCGCTCGGCGAGGATGGCCTCGGCCACCCGGTTGATCCGGCAGATTCCGCCGTGCTCGTCGAGCAGGATCGAGCCGATGCCGATGCGCTCCAGGGTGCCGACGTACAGCCGGCAGGCGCTCTCCACCCGGTCGATATGGGCGTACAGGCGCAACGCGCGGCGCAGGTGCGGCAGCAGCAGGCCGCACAGCGCCCGCTCGGTCTCGCTGAACGGCCCGCCCTCGGGCGGGCGGCTCAGGCGCAGGCGGAACTCGCGCTCGCGGCCGTCGTCGCTGCGGATGTCGGCGCCCATCATGTAGCGCACCTGCAGCGGTTCGAGGAAATCGCGGTAGATCACGCTGCCCAGCCACTCGTCTTCGTCGATCAGCTCTTCGAGCATCACCACCGCATCGCGCGGCAGGTTGACGAACGGATCGACCGCGTACAGCGAGCTGCTGTAGAGGGCGTGGATGTGCGGCCGCGCCTCGCCGGCGAACACCACCAGGCCGCGATCCTCGGCGCTGGGCAGGCGGATGGTCAGCGAGGCGTAGTTGGCCGCGAAGCGCCGGCGCAGGGCGTCGAGCAGGCCGCTCCAGGGCGGGTCTTCGAGCAGGCCGTCGTAGACCCGCCCGATCAGCTCCTGCAGCTCGGCATAGCCGGTGCCCGCGGCGAGGCAAGGGGCGCACGCGCCCCCCGCCTCCGCCATCACAGCCCGCCTCGCCGGGCGGCCTCCGGCCCGAACATCGCCGGGCGGAAGTTCGGCACGTTCAGCTTGAAGCCCTTGGGCTGCTCGTTGATCAGGTTGAACGCCAGGTAGGTGTTCTCCAGCAGGTCGTGGTACAGGCCGACACCGGCCTGCGGCGTCTGGGTCTCGTAGGCGTAGAAGAAGTTGAGCATCGAGGTACGCCACAGCTCGCCGCGACTGTCGTAGTTATCGGCGACGATGGGGAACCAGGTGTCCTCGTCGATGTACAGGCGACGCTTGCCGTACAGGTGGCGGTAGTCGCTCTTCAGGGTGCCTTCCAGCACCCAGACGCGGTGCTTCTCGTAGCGCATGTGGGTCGGGTCGATGTGCCCCGGCTTGAGCAGGTCGGCGTACTTCAGCTCCGGCGAGTGGATGCGATAGGCGTTGTAGGGGATGTACAGCTCCTTCTTCTCGACGATCTTCCAGTCGTAGCGCTGGCCGGAGCCGTTGAACAGGCGCACCTCGTCCACGGTGATCGAACCGCCGCTGCCGGGGAACGCCATGTCGAAGCCGTAGCCGGGGGCCTGACGCACGCGGCGGGTGCCCGGATCGTAGCGCCAGCTCTGGCGCGGCTCGGTCTTGTCGTTCCAGAACTCCATGCCGGTGTTCACCTCGCCCTTGTCGCGCAGCGGCAGCAGGGTCTGGTTGAGGTAGAAGGACGACTGGCCCTGGGTATCGCCGATGCGCCCCGGCTCCAGGTGCGGCGCCAGGTTCTTCGAGTGCACGCGGCCCCAGTTGATCTTGCCGTCGCGCAGCACGTAGGCGTTGTCCGAGATGTATTCCTCGGTCCACGGGCGCACGGTGAACAGCGAGGCGTTCTTCAGCAGCTCCAGACCATTCTTCGGCATCGGGAACGGCGTGCCGCCGGTCTTGGCCACCACGCCCTCGCCGTCGTCGGTCAGGCGGGCGTAGCCGACGTTGGCCTTGGTCGCCTGGCACACGCTGTCGTTGAAGCGGAAGTCGCGGTGCGAGGGATAGACCGGCATGCGGAAGGTATCGGGATACAGCCGGAACAGCGCCTTCATGCCGTCGGTGAGGTGCTGCTCGTGCTCGGCCATGTTGGCCGCGGTGATGACGAACAGCGGCTTCTCGTCGGCGTAGGGATCGAGCGGGTGGTTGCCGGTGCCCTGGAAGTTCACGTGCGGCGGCGCGCCCAGCCACTTGCCGGAAAACGCCGGAATGCTGCCGTCGGCGTTGCCGGCGCGCTCGGCGCCCATGCAGGTGTGGGTGCTGCTGTCCAGCAGGGCCGCGTCATCGGTCTTGGCCAGCGCCGGCGTGGCGAGCGCGAACAGCGCGCCGCAGGCGAGCGCTCTGGCGAGTTGCGAGTGTTTCATGGGTCCCTCCCCCTTCTTAATAGGTGTACTTGGCGTTCAGCGACACGTAGTCGCGATCGGCCAGGGTGCGGCCGTTGGCGATGTCCGCCGAGCCGAGGTAGCCGACGTAGGTCAGGCCGACCTGGAAGTTGCCCAGGTACTTGAAGTCGCCGCCGACGGTGATGCGCTTCTCGTCGCGGCCCAGGCCCGAGTAGGCGCTGCCGGCGACGTTCTGGTTCCAGAACACCTTGGTGGTCAGGTCCCAGCCGCTGAACAGCCCCGGATAGTCGAAGGTCGCGCCGACGCCGAGCAGCGTGCTGCCGCGGGTCTGGCCGTCGTACTCGAAGTCGTCGAAGGCGCCGTTCTCGCCCGGCAGGCCGCCGCTGACATGCAGGGTGTCGACGCTGTCGATGCGCTGGTGCACCAGCTCGCCCATCAGCGTGGTCTGCTGGGCGAAGGCGCTCGGGCCGAGCATGTACACGGCGTTGAGGTTGGCCTGGATCAGGTTGCCGCGGGTCGGCGCGCCGTTGGACAGGTACACCGCGGCGTCCTCGCGGTAGCTCAGATCGCTGCCGATCTGCACCGCATCGCCGAGCTTGGTGCTCAGGCTCACCCCGGTCAGGGCGATGTCGTCGAAGTAGCCGAGCTGGTAGGCCGGCGCGTTGCCCGCCCCGGTGCCACGGCCGACGCCGGCCAGCGAGGAGTAACGGGTGTTGCCGGTGAAGTCGAAGAACAGCGCCGCCACCCGGTCGTGGTAGCGGTAGTGGTAGAGGCCGACCTCGGTGTCCTGGCTCAGCTGGTAGCGCAGGCCCAGACCCCACTGGCCGTCGTCGCCCGGCTTGACCTCGCCGGCGTAGTTGACCACCCGGAAGCTCTGGTCCGGCAGGCTGCCGATCACCCCTGGCGCCAGGCGGAAGAACTGCGCGCCGGGGCCGAAGTAGTCGCTGCCGAAGAAGTCGCCCACCGGGTTGAGCAGGGTCTCCTCCCACTCGTACTGCCAGAAGCCCACCAGGGTCAGGTCGTCGGTCAGCGAGAAGGACGCCGACACCTGGCCGACCGGCAGGTAGGCGTCCTTGGCCTCGGTGCCCGGCACGTTGAACTTGGTGGCGTCCACCGGCGCCTGGCCCTGGCTGATGTTCGGCCAGAACAGGCTCTCGCCCCAGGCCACCAGATGGCGGCCGGCCTTCACCGACAGATAGCGGCCGTCCAGCTCCCAGTTGCCGAACACGAAGGCGTCCAGCAGGCGGAACTCGCCGCCGCTGCGCTCGCGGGTCTTGTCGGTGAAATGATCGTGACTGCCGACCTTGTTGACCGTCAGCGGCGAGTCGTTGTCGTTGCCGCCGCGGTAAGCCGCATCGTAGAAGTGGCTGGCGCGCAGCATGGCGCCGAGGTTGTCGTGGCGCAGCAACATCTCGCCGAACAGGCTGACGCGGTTGGTGATCAGCGCGCCGCGGTCGAAGTTGCGCGTGCCGTCGTCGAGGTTGAGATCGTTCAGATACGCGTCGGCGGGCTTCTCGGTGCGCATCGAGGCGGTGTAGTTGACCGTCAGCGACGATTCGAGGGTGGTCGACTCGCCCAGTTCGAGGGTCGGCAGGGCGCTCGCCGCGCCGCTGCCCAACGTCACCGCCACGGCGAGCAACTCGCGCAGGTACGGCGGCTGGCCGGTGCGCCGGCCTTCCTTTCTTGCTGCCTTGGACATGCTGTCTCCTGATTCTTGTTGTTCTGGCATCACAGGCCCGCAGCGGCGTCCGCCGCGCAGGCAGGTCCACGCCCCGCCGCGCGGACAACCGGCACGGCGGGGACGGGAACAGTGTGGGAAGGCGCGAGCGGGCGGACATCATCCGTTTGAGGGAGATTCGGGCAGTCCGGCAGCGGGAATCGCGCGGGCGCCCCGGCACGGCGGCTGTAACCCCGGAAGCCGGGCACAGGAGCGCCCGGAGAGGCGGCAATACCCGCAAGCGGCGCCTCGCCGCACGACGCCGCCTTGCCGTCACACCGCGAGCGGCGGCGAGACTTGTCTACCCGGCCGGCGCGTTGAAGCCCACGCCGAAGTCATGGCCCCACACGCTCACCTCGCTGGCCTCAAAGACGCTGTGCCGCGTCCAGTCGAGGACCAGGCCGCCGAAGCCGTACTCGATGGCGAAGCCCGAGGGGGTGTCCATATAAAAGGAGGTCATGCGGTCGTTGACGTGCTGGCCGAGGGTGGCCATCAGCTTGACGCCCGCGCGCTGCATGCGGTCGTGGGCGCGGCCGACTTCCACCAGGTTCTCCACCTCCACCATCAGGTGCACGCAGCCGCTGGGCACCGGCCCGCCGAACAGCGCCAGGCTGTGGTGGCGGCCGTTGTTGCAGTGCAGGAAGTAGATGGGGATGGCCGGGGCGTCCGGCGCCGGCTGGAAGCGGTGGATGTCGGACAGGCCGAAGCCCATCACATCGCGCAGGAAGGCCCAGGTTTCATCGAAGTTCGACGCCGGCAGCACGGTGTGGCCCATGCCCAGCTCGCCGGTGACGAAGCCCGGCACGCCGGCCGGCGAGACGAAGCGGCGAAAGTCCGAGCGCACGCCCCATACCAGCTCGTGCAGGTTGCCGGACGGGTCGCGCAGGCTGGCCAGGCCGTTGACCCGGCGCACCGCGCACAGCTCGGCGCAGCCGCGCTCGAACGGCACCCCGGCGCGCTCCAGTTCCGCGCAGGCCTGCTCGAAGGCTTCCTCGCCCGCCAGCTCCCAACCGCTGGCCACGTAACGGTCGGCCGGCCCGCCGGAGACGAACAGGCGGAACGGCCGCTCGTCCATCTTGATATAGAGGTCGCCCAGCGGCCCCTCCTCCACCATCATGCCCAGCACGTCCTCGGCCTGCCGGCGCCAGGCGGCCAGGTCGCGGCTCGACGCCACCACGTAGGCCAGTCCACGAATGTCCATCATCGGATTCTCCTCGTCGCGGCGCCGGGCGCGTCGCCACGCCCGGCGCACTGCTCGCAATCAGCCCCTCAGGTGGCGCAGTTCCGGCTTCACGCCGACGTAGTCCATGTCGATCTCGTGCTCGTAGCGACGGGTCGACTCCTCGGGCGCCTCGTTGACCGGCAGGAAGAACTGCTCGTACCACTTGCGCGCGTGGTAGAGGTTGCCGTCGCTCTCGCAGAGCATCGGGTTGCCGATGCGCAGCTTGTTGTCCCAGATCGCCACGTCGGTGCCCAGGGCGATCTGCTGCAGCTCGGTCCACTCGGCGATCAGTTGCTGGTTCTCGGCCTTGCTCAGCCCCGGAATGTGCCTGGTGGCCACGCCGAAGTGCAGGGTGAAGCTGTGATGGTCGATGGCGGTGTTGCCGACGATGTAGATGGTCTCCATGTAGTGGCCCTTGTACGGTCCCTTCAGCGACACCAGCAGCACGCCCGGCCCGTAGTAGGTGGCGTAGGTGATCACCGCCTCGCCCGCGCTCATGATCCGCGAGCCGGAGATCTGCACCTGGGTGGCCTTGTGGTCCTCGAACAGGTTGGCGAAGAACAGCGATGGCGACTGGTGCGTCTCGTCGAAGTGCCCCATGTCGACGATGTTGTCCACCAGCTCGCGGCTGTTGGCGTTGATCACCCACTCCGCCCAGCGCATCTCGCTGTACTCCGGCGAATACAGCTCCTCCAGGCGCGGGATCTCCTGGCCCTCGATCGGCGGGTTGCCGTCCGGGTCGTGCCAGATGAACAGCGCCTCGTTCAGCTCGGCGGTGGCCCAGCGGCCCACCCGCGCCTTCGGCGGCACGCGCTTGCAGTAGGGAATGCTCACCGCCTTGCCCTCGCGGTCGAACTGCCAGCCGTGGAACGGGCAGACCACGTTGTCGCCCTCCAGGCGGCCATGGCTGAGGTCGCCGCCCATGTGCGGGCACCAGGCGTCGAGCACCTGCAGCGCGCCGTCGGAGGTCTGGAACACCACCAGGCGGTAGCCGAAGGCGTTCACCGTATGCGGCTTGCCGTCCTTGTACTTCTGCGCCGAGCCCAGGCAGTGCCAGCCGCGGGCGTAACGCTCGGGGATCGGGTCGGCGATGATCTTTGCGCGATTCATGGACATGGTCGGGTCTCCTGGGCTCAGAGGAAGCTGTCGGTGGTGGTCTGGTCGGTGAGGGCGATGAAGCCGAAGGCGCGGCCGAACAGGTCGACGTTGTTGGCGATGTGCGCGCGGCCGGTGAACACGTCGAGGAAGATCCGCGTCAGCGGATAGCTGCGGTAGGTGCCGGCAGCGCCGCAGCAGCGCAGCAGCTCGTTGATGTGGTGGGCGCACTCGTTGGCCACCTGGGCGAGCTGGTAGCGCTGGCGCAGCCGCTCGTTGACCGGCGCCGCCTCGCCGCGCTCGGCGTAGCTCATCTGCACGTCGTAGTGGCGCTTGCGGTTCTCCACCATCTGCTCGTGGGCGACCACCGCGCGGGCGTAGGCCAGCTGCGCGTTGGGATCGTCCACCGTGCGCATGCCGACGTTCTTGCTGATGCCCTGCTTGGCGTAGTCCTTGAAGTGCTGGATGGCCGCCGCCAGGCCGCCGAGGCAGGCGTTGGACACCGCCGGGATGAACATCTGGGCGAACGGCACCCGGTACAGCGGCGCACTGTTGAGTTCACGACCGGGGTTGGCCGCGTCGTCATGCTGCTGGGTGGCGTGGGTGCGGTGCAGCGGCACGAAGGCGTCCTCGACCACGATGTCGTGGCTGCCGGTGCCACGCAGGCCGATCACGTCCCAGTTGCGCTCGATGCGGTAGTCGCTCTTCGGCACCAGGAAGGTGCGGTAGCTGTTGCCCTTGCCGACGCCCGGGGTCAGGTTGCCGCCGAGGAACACCCACGCGCAGTGCTCGCAGCCGGTGGAGAAGCCCCAGCGCCCGCTGATGCGGTAGCCGCCCTCCACTTCCGTGACCCTGGCCACCGGCATGTAGGTCGAGGCGATCAGCGTCGAGGCGTCCTCGCCCCACACCTCCTGCTGCGCCTGTTCGGGGAACAGCGCCAGCTGCCACGGATGCACCGCCACCACGCCGTACATCCAGGCGGTGGACATGCAGCCCTCGGCCAGCGTCTGCTGGATCTCGGCGAACACCTTGGGCCCGAACTCGAAGCCGCCATGACGTTTCGGCTGCATGACGCGGAACAGCTGCGCCTCCTGCAGCGCGGCGATCACATCAATGGCCACCTTCAGCTCGGCCTCGGCCTGCGCGGCACGCTCGGCCAGCAGCGGCACCAGCGCCCGCGCGCGGGCCACCAGCTCCTCGGGGGAAATTCTTGTTGTTTGCTCCATCGACTCACCCATGGTCGTGCGGGAAGAAGTCGCGGGCCGCCAGCGTTCGTGCGGCGGCTCGCCCTGTGTGACACGGGACGGATTCTTTGACTGGGGCCGGGTGGCGACATCATCCGAATGGAGTAGCCGCGCGGGTAGTGGGGGTTTTGTTGATCTGGAGCAAGGATTGGCAGGGGGATAGCCGAAGCACACGGCATGGTGATCTGGGACAAAGCCTGAAGCTTTGATCAATGCGCGAGGTGAACCAAAGCGAGAGAGACTTGAGTAAGCGCGGCCATCGCACCTATCTGCGACGGCTAGAAGGTTGCAGGCTCCGAGCTGCTCGATGAGATGGCTGGAAGTAAGTGTGCCCGAGATATTAATCCGGCAATACAATAGGGCATAATCAGCGTTTTTCACCATGACCAGCGACGCACGAAGCCTCAGCCCCTTGGAACAGCGCGAAAAACGCGCTATCGCCCTACGCATGCGCGAGCAGGGGTATACCTACAGAGCCATCGGCGAAGCCGTTGGCGTTCATCTGCGCACGGTGGCGCATTGGGTCGCGATCGCGGAGCACCAGGGCAAAGAGGCCGCGATCGAAGGTGGCCAGCGCGGATCGCTGCCGGGGGAGCGACGCAGCCTGTCCTCCGAGCAGGAGTCACTGATTCGCACCCTGTTGCTCGACACCATGCCGGATCAGTTGAAGCTGGACTTCGCGCTCTGGACGCGTGATGCGGTGCGCGCCCTGATCGCCCTGCACTGCGGCTTTCAGATGCCTATCCGGACAGTCGGTGAATACCTCAAGCGTTGGGGCTATACCCCACAACGCCCGTTGAAGCGCGCCTACCAGCAGAAGCCCGAGGCGATAAAGCGCTGGCTGGAAACCGAGTATCCGAAGATCGAGCAGCGCGCCAAGGCCGAGGGCGGCGAGATCCACTGGGGCGATGAAACCGGCCTGCGCAGCGACAGTCATGCAGGGCGCAGCTACGCCCCGGCAGGGCGGACGCCCGTACGCGAAGTCAGCGGAAGCCGCTTTGCCACGAACATGATTTCGACGGTGACCAACCGGGGCAAGCTGCGCTTCATGCTGTACCGGGAAACCATGACAGCGGTCGTGCTGATCCGCTTCCTGGGGCGACTGATCCGGGATACCAGCGGGCGCAAGGTCTTCCTGGTCTTGGACAACCTGCGCGTGCACCACAGCAAGAAGGTCAAAGCCTGGCTGGAGGGGCGGCGCGAACGGATTGAGGTGTTCTTTCTGCCCGCCTACGCCCCCGAGCTCAACCCGGACGAATACCTGAATGGCGATCTCAAGCATCAGGTGCGCAGCGGGCCAAGTTTGAAAAGTCGGGATGCGTTGGAAGGCCGAGTCCGCTCGGTCATGCGGCGCCTTCAATCAAAGCCCGAGCGGATTCGTTCCTACTTCCGACATCCCAAAATCGCGTATGCAGCATGATTTGGGGTATTGGGTTGCCGGATTAATAGTACGATGAAGATCCAGCCTGCGCATACAATAGCGCTTACGTCGAATAGCGAGGGACCATGTTCGATTTCACCAGCCTCACCACAAAAATCAACTCTGAAGCACCCGATACACTAGAGGAGCTTTTCAGCCAACTTGACAGGAAGGCCACTCATATCACACTTCGTCCTGCGCAAACTTCAGCCTTAGCAAAACTTGATGAGCAGCGAGATAAGCGGGATATAGTTATCAAGCTAAGCACTGGCTCAGGAAAAACCGTTGTCGGGTTGGTGTATGCTGAAATGATGAGGCGCCGCTTTAAAGGCGAGCCAGTCTTGTATTTGTGCCCAACAAACCAACTTGTTGATCAAGTTATTCAATCAGCACAAGCCATTGGCGTACAGGCTGGGGCTTTCCCTAGCAATGGGCTACCATACAGCGCGCTTGCCGGAGAATCCGTACTAGTTTGCACCTACGACAAGTTATTTAACTCTAGAAACGTCTTCGAAACCAATACCATCAGACCATCCTGTATCGTTTTGGATGATGTCCATGCCGGCATCAATCGAGTCAGAGGCTGCTTCACAGCAAAAGTACCTGATCAATGCTTCGATCAATTCAGATCGATGTTGCAGCCTCTCTGCGAGGCTACAGATCCTGCGACTTGGCGAGGGATTCAGAGTCACTCGCAAGATTTTCGCTACGAGGTTCCATATTGGGTCTGGGACAACATTCACGGCGAAGCGGCAAAGATTCTCGAACAACACAAGGACGATCGAGAACTGCGATTTTGCTGGAATAACATCAGTCGCTATCTAGAGCTGGCGCGAGTATGTATCTCTGGAACCGGGGCTGAAATTACGCTCCCGTTAGCAGCCGTAGAAGAGAATGCGGCATATTGCTCAGCCAAGCATCGCCTTTTCATGTCCGCAAGCATCAAGGATGGCTCATCCTTTATTGCTGATCTTGATTGCGATCCCGAGGCCTTTAAGCGCGTCATCGAACCCTTGGAGGACGAGGGCGCCGGTGAGCGCATGATGCTTGCCACTTCGCTCATCAGCCCCGAGGCCGAAAAAAAAGATATCGCAGAAGTATGCAAAAATCTGTCGCTCTCAGTGAACGTGGTTGTCCTAACCAGCTCAACTTCCCAAGCAAAAATCTGGGTAGACTCAGGGGCAACCCTAGCGAAAGCCCAAGATTTTGACTCCGCCCTGGAAGAGTTGAAAACATCAGTAGGAAACTATGTTGTTTTCCCACAGCGATTTGATGGCGTCGATCTTCCTGACGATGCATGTAGGGTTTTAGTCATCGATGGCGTGCCCACTGGAGATAGGCTCAGCGACAAAATCGACGCTGCGCGACAGAAGGACTCCCCTGAGTACGACGTAAACACAGTCAACCGATTTGAGCAGGCACTTGGAAGAGCCGTGCGTTCAAGCGCGGACTTTGCAGCAGTTTTCTTGGTCGGAACTGATATTGCCGCTTTTATCGGAAAGCGCTCAGTCAGAGACCTTCTTGAATCTCGAACACTTGTACAAGTTGATCTCGGGAGAGACCTTACAAAGCTTACTCCGGGCACTACCCTTCCCGCTGCCCTCAAGGGGATGGTTCAAGCGCTCATCGGCAGAGATAATGGATGGAAAGACACTCACCGCAAGCGTGTTAAGGCTGCCCAGCGCGTCACGAGGCAAGGAGGGGTTTTAACAGTTCATGAGTTGCTCGCAACCGCCGTACGATCTAGTTGGGTCTTTGCAAAAGCACGAAACTTTCAAGCTGCAGTGCCCATTCTACGCGAGGCAATCAACAACCCCAACATCCATAAAGTTCAAAAAGCAGAGCTACTCTACAGAATTGCATCCTATCTTCACCAATTTGACTCCACGGCCTCCGCAGATGCTTATCGAGCAGCTTTCAATATAAACTCTGACTTCCCACGCCCACAAAAAATAGCTGATAAAAAATTCGCAAAACTCTCTGACCAAGCCGTAGCCGTACGCGACTACTTTGTTCGATTTGCTCAGCCAAATGCTGCCTTAGCACGTCTAGATCAAATAGCAGCAAAGCTAAGCTTCGCTCTAGACGCAGAAGTCATAGAACAAGGATTGCTTGAGCTTGGCGAAGCATTAGGCGCCACTGCGACGCGACCAGAAAAAGAGACCGGCCGCGGCCCAGACGACCTTTGGCTATTTGATGATATCGGTTTTTGCCTAGAGGCGAAAAGCGAGAACAAAACATCAATTCACAAGACCGACGCAGCACAGTTAACACTTAGCCTGCAATGGTGCAATGACAACGTCATGATGCCAGAAAAGGGGTTCATCCCCATTTTTGTCTCGAACACTTCAGTTGCTGACCGGGCTGAGGACATATCCTTTGGTCCAAGCCTACTGACTGAGCAGATTCTATTTGATCTCATAGTGAGACTAAAAAAAGTCGTCCTGTGCCTTAGCTTTGATGGCCCGCTGTTCTCAGATCCTGCTGCAATTATGAAAGCGCTCAACGCTGAAGGACTAGCAGGCCGGCAGATTGCAACAAAATTAGGAAAACTGAGTAGCCCCCACTAACCTGCTTCCCCTTACAGGTAGGTACCTGTAAGGGGAATTAGACCTAAAAAGTCAGCCGCCCGGTCTCACGATCCGATATGCCAGGCTCGCGGGATGGGCGGAGGAGCGGATTAAGACGCTTCCGAAGCCCCCACCGGATACCGCCACACCCCACAAGCCACCTCCGCCAGCACCTCTCCCCTGGCCAGAATCTCCCGCTCCGCCCAATCCTCCAGCTCATGCAGCTCGCGGCTCAGCCCCGGCTGGCTGTACCTGAGCAGCTCCGCCTTCTTCACTTCCCACGGCGAGCGCGACAGCGCCGGGTTGAGGCTGCCGGCGAGCAGGGTCAGGTTGCCCAGGGTGTGCTTGAGGCGGTCGCGCTGTTCGGCGAAAGCCTGACCTGCACGGCTTTCGGCAGCAGCCAGTGGTCATCCCAGTTCTGGCCCGCGCTCATCAGGCTGAATCATCGCCTTCTTCTGTGAGGCGTCGGATAGTCAGTCCCGCGCGTTGTTCGATCAGGGTGGCAATCTGTTCGATCAGTGGCTCTCGCGCAAACATGGGCGTCGCCTGCAAGGTGCGCGCAGCCTTGGGTAGCGCCTGCGCCATGCCGAGGATTCGCTTGCGGGTCTGGGCGCGTGCCAGTCCGGCGGCCTCGGCGAATTGCTCCCAGTGCCGGAGCCGGACCTCGCTGAACTTGTACTTGCTGCCCAGCTTCATCGCCATCTTCGGGGTGAGGCTCGGGTAGATGGCGGTCGACAGTACGTCGTAGAGCGGGGCCAGGGTCGGTGCCGCTCTGGATGAGGGGGAGGCGAACAGCAGCGAGAAGTTCTTGGCATGCGCATCGTGGTTGCCGACCAGGGCGTTGAACACCACATAGTCCAGCAGACGCAGCACCTGGGGGGCGCTGGGACGGGTAACGCGCCGCAGCAGATCGAAGCAGGCTTTCAGGTCGGGGCCGCCCTCGTTCTGATACTTCATCTCCGGCACCACGCCGAGCGCCTGGCAGAGATCCTCCTGATGCAGACGTACCGGGTTGCCTTGTGCATCGCGCTGGCGGTCATAGCGCGCGACCAGCAGGAAGCGGCGGTCGCCAGCCTGATGAATCCGCGCTTCGGCGCTTGGCAACTTCATCGCCTGGGCCAGAGCGAGGCAGAAGCCTTCGTTGAGCACCGTATTCTCGAGTGCGTGAATCGGCGGCTTGAGAATATGCGTGCTGGGCTGTCCTCCCAGAGGCAAGCCGATGCGCTGCCCGTCGAACACCACCGGCAGCTTGTCCTGAGCGCCGGCGAGCGACAGGCGCAGGCCGTCCTGACCGGCCAGCATCGGGCGACGGGGCAGCTCGTCGAGGATCGCGGATAGTCGTTGATCGTCCAGCCACGACACCTCGCCCGCGCCGGCGACCTGCGGGACCGCATCCTTCGGCAGCAGCGTGACGGCCCCGGCGCACTCGCCGCCGATGGCATCCAGCAGGGCGAAATCGTTCTGCCCAGATACCTGGAAGCGTTGGGCGATCAAGCGCCGCAGATGGCCTTCCGGTAACAGCCCGGCGAAGAACGGCCGGGTACGAATGTCATCGAAGGGGGCGGCCTGCAGCGGCAAGGAGCCCGACAGCGCTACCGCGTCGGGGTTCGCCAGCCAGTTGGGGTGATACGCAAAGCTCAGGCGACCATCGTTCAGCGACAAGCTGCCGACCTGCTCGGCGAACAGCCAGACGGCGAGTTCATGCGCCATGACGAGTGGTCTCCGCTGGAGCACCCGCAAGCCCGTCCAGCCGGACCCGGCCACCCAGGGCATCGATCACGCGGAGCACCTGCTCCAGCCGCACCGTGGGCTTGCCGGCCTCCAGATCGACCACGAAGCGCACGCCCACCCCGGCGGCCAGGGCCAGATCGGCTTGCGTCAGGCCCAGTTGCTTGCGTGCGGCTCTCAGGGCCGCGCCGAGTGCTTGCGTGGAGTCGATAGGAATCATGGCGTTCTCGAATAATTTCCCGTTCGGGAAATTATTCGCCTGAAACCGCACTGACGCAAGCCAATATTCCTGATCGGGAATATTACGTGTACTTCGGCAACTGTATGGGTGAATTATTCCCGAGCGGGAATCACCGCTCCCCGCAATTCCCCCTTCACCACCTTGTTCGACGCATTCACTGGCAGCGCCTCGAAGAAGCGCACCAGCCTCGGCACCTTGTAGTTGGCCATGCGCTGGCGCGACCAGGCGATCAGCCCGGGCTCGTCGAGCTCTTGCCCCGGGCGTAGCACCACGCAGGCGCAGCCGACCTCGCCCATGCGCTCGTCGGGCACGCCGATGACCGCGACCTGGGCGATGGCCGGGTGTTCGAGCAGGCCGGCCTCGATCTCCGCCGGGTAGCAGTTGAAGCCGCCGACGATGAACATGTCCTTGAGGCGGTCGGTGATGCGCAGGTAGCCGCGCGCGTCGAGGGTGCCGACGTCGCCGGTGTGCAGCCAGCCCTCGGCGTCGATGGTCTCGGCGGTGGCCTGCGGGTTCTCGAAGTAGCCCTGCATGACGTGGAAGCCGCGCAGGCACACCTCGCCCGCCGCGCCCGCCGGCAGCGGGCGGTTTTCGCCGTCGACCACGCGCACCTCGGTGCCGGGGATGGCACGGCCGCAGGTGGTGGCCACCGTCTCGGCGTCGTCGGCCGGGTCGCAGATGGTCGCCAGGCCGCCGCACTCGGTCAGTCCGTAGGCGGTGGTGACCACCGCGAAGCCCAGTTCGCGGCGCATGCGCTCGACCAGCACCGGCGGGATGGTCGCCGCGCCGGTGACGGCGATGCGCAGGCTGGACAGGTCGCTTTCTGCCAGCTTGGGGTGGGCGAGCATCGACAGGTACAGGGTCGGCGGGCCGGGCAGCACGGTGATGCGGTCGCGCTCGATGCGCTGGAACACCGCCTCGGCGTCGAACACCGGGTGCGGCAGGATGGTCGCGCCGCCGAGCAGGCAGGTCAGCCAGCCGGCCTTGTAGCCGAAGGCATGGAAGAACGGGTTGACGATCAGGTAGCGGTCGCCGGGGCGCAGGCCGATGACCTGCACGTATTCGGCGAAGGCGCGCAGGTTCTGGCCGTGGGCGCTCATCACGCCCTTGGGCTTGCCGGTGGTGCCGGAGGTGAACAGCAGGTCGGACAGGTCGTCCGGGCGCACGGTCAGGGCGCGCGCCTGGGCCTCGTCCATGTCGACCGCCTCGCCGGCGGCAAGAAAGCCCTGCCAGCTCAGGTCGCCATGGTCGGAGGGCGCCTCGCAGGGCAGCACCACCACGCGCTGCAGGCAGTCCGGGCGGTGGGGTTCGAGCATCGCCGGGTAGTCGACGCCGAGGAACTGGCCAACGCAGAACAGCAGGCGGGTGCCGCTGCGTTCGAGGATGTCGGCGGCCTCGTTGCCCTTCATCCGCGTGTTGATCGGCACCAGGGTGGCGCCGGCGCAGTGGATGCCCAGCGCGGCCAGCACCCAGTCGTAGCGGTTCGGGCCCCACACGGCGACGCGGTCGCCGGGCTGGATGCCCTCGGCGATCAGCGCGCGGCTCACCGCGAGCACCCGCTCGGGCAGTTCGGCGTAGTCGATGCGCACCTCGCCGTCGGCCAGGGCGCAGCGCCCGGCGTGGCGGCGCGCGGCCGCGAACACCAGGGCGGGAATGGTCGGCGGCACGCCCTCGGCGGCCGGGGTGGTCAGCGGAATATCGGTCATCTCGGCCATCCGTATCTCAGTCGGGGAAGCGCACGCGCACGTGCGCGCTGGTGGCCACGGCCTGGCAGGCCAGGGTCCAGCCTTCGTTCAGCTCCTGCTGGTCGAGGGCCTCGTTGCGCAGCAGCTCGACCTCGCCCTGCTCCACCGTGCACATGCACGAGGCGCAAGCGCCGACCAGGCAGGAGTGCGGCGCGCGCACCCCGGCGCGGCGCATGGCGTCGAGCAGGGTCTCGCCCGGTTCGCAGTCGAGGGCGTGCTCGGCGCCGTCGAGTCTGACCTCCAGACGCGCGGCCACTGCCGCCTCGCTGACCACTGCCTCGCCCTGCTCGCCCTCGCCGGGCAGCGAGACGAAGCGCTCGACGTGGACCTTGGCGGCCGGCACGTCGAGGCCGTGCAGCGCGGTCACCGCGGCGTCCATGAACGGGCCGGGGCCGCAGATGAAGGCCTCGGCGTGCCTGAACGGCCGCGCCAGTTCGGCGAGCTGCTCGACGGCGGGGATGCCCTGCACCGAATCCAGCCAGTGGATCACCTGCAGGCGGCGCGGGTGGGCGGCGGCCAGGGCCTTCAGCTCGTCGCGGAAGATCACCGAGGCCTCGTCGCGGTTGGCGTAGATCAGCAGCACGCGGCCTTGGCCTGCGTGCAGCACCGAGCGCAGGATCGACAGCACCGGGGTGACGCCGCTGCCGCCGCCGAACAGCAGGAAGTCGCCGTCCAGGCTGCGCGGCACGAACACCCCGGCCGGCGCCATCACCTCGATGGCATCGCCGGCCTTGGGCACGTCGCACAGCCAGTTGGAGGCGCGGCCGTCCTTGACGCGCTTGACGGTGACGCGCAGCGGCTCGTCGAGCAGCGGCGTGCTGGACAGCGAGTAGCAGCGCGGCAGCCAGCTGCCCTCAAAGGGGATGCGCAGGGTGAGGAACTGCCCCGGCTTGTACTTGAACTGCGCGGCCAGCGCGGCCGGCACCTCGAACACCAGCGAGCGGGCGTCGGCGGTTTCCTCGATGACCTGCGCCACGCGCAGGGAGATGTATTCGGGACTGTTCATGCTCAGATACTCATGACGAACTGGCCGCTGTCGATGCGCAGTTCCATGCCGTTGATGGCGCGCGACTCGTCGCTGGCCAGGTACAGGGCGGCGGCAGCGACGTCCTCGGGCAGGCACATGCGGTTCATCGGGTCGCTGTCGATGGTGAACTTCGCCGGGTCGATGCCCGGCGGGTAGCTGGCGACGGTCATCGGCGTCAGCACGCCGTCGGGGTGCAGCGAGTTGCAGCGGATGCGGTATTTCTGCCGGCGGCAGTGGGCCGCCACGGCGCGATTGAGGGCGGCCACCGCGCCCTTGGAGGCGCCGTAGGCGGCGTAGTCGTCGCGCCCGGCCAGGGCGGCGATGGAGGAAACGTTGACGATCGAGCCGCCGCTGTCCTTCATCAGCGCCACGGCCATGCGGCAGCCGAGGAAGGCGCTATCGGAATTGACCCGCAGCAGCCTGTGCCAGTCGTCGAGGCTGGCGTCCTCGATGCTGCCCTTGAGCAGGATGCCGGCGTTGTTGACCAGCACGTCGAGGCGGCCGTAGCGCTCACGCACGAAGTCGGCGACCGCGTTCCAGTCGGCCTCGCTGGCGGCGTCGTGGCGGACGAAGCTGGCCGCGCCGCCCCGCTCTGCATTCAGTTGGTCGGCCAGCGCCTGCCCGGCGTCGGCGTTGAGGTCGCTGATCAGCACCTTGGCGCCCTCGCCCACCAGCGCCTGCACGATGGCGCGGCCGATGCCGCTGGCGCCGCCGGTGACCAGGGCGATCTTGTCCTGTACCCGTCCTGTCATGTTCGTCTCCTCGTTCAGGCGGGCGCGCCGAGCGGCGCGGCCTGGCTGGTGGTGTGTTGCCCGGCATGGGCCGCCGCTTCGCCGGCGCGGCGGCCGGAGAACACGCAGTCGGCCAGCGACAGGCCGCTGATGTAGAGGTGCGAGGGAATGCCGATGGCGGTGCGCCCGGCGGCGTACAGGCCGGGGATGGCCTGGCCCTGGCCGTCGAGCACCGCGCCGTTGTCCTCGTCGACCTTGAGCCCGCCCAGGGTCAGCGCACCGAGCGGGAAGATCGGGTTGCCCACCGAGATGTCGCAGGCGTAGAACGGCGCCCGGTCGAGCACCTGGCGGCTGCTCTCCGACTTGCCGACCGGGTCCGGCGCGGTGCCGCGCGCGGCGGCGTTGTAGGCGCGCAGCGATTCTTCGAGCAGCTCGGGGCGCATGCCGGTGACGCCGGCCAGCTCGCGGGCGGTGCGGCCCTTGCGCACCTTGAGCAGCATCAGCGCCAGCGCCGGCACGCTCTGGAACCACCAGTAGCCGCCGAACAGCGCCTGCTTGATGGCATCGCGGCGCAGGCGCACATCGAGCACCAGCCAGGCCTTGCCACCCTGCTCCTCGCACAGCGGGTAGCCGAGGGTGCCGCCATAGACTTCCTCGTTGACGAAGCGCCGGCCTTCGGTGTTGACCACGATGCCCTTGGGCCAGCACAGCGGCGGGTTGATGAAGCGCCACGGCGAGACCTGTTGCAGACGGTCGCTGGCTGCGCCGGCGGTGAGGCCCAGGCGCAGGCCGCTGCCGTCGCAGCCGGTGGCGCCGACCTTGAAGTTGCGGCGGTATTTGGGCGCATGTTCGGCGATCAGCGCCCGGTTGAAGATGAACCCGCCGGTGCTGAGGATCACGCCGTTGCGTGCCTGCACCAGCCGTGGCCGGGCGTGCTGCTGCTCGATGCGCGCGACCTTGCGGCGCAGGCCGTCGCAGTAGCTCGGGGCGAAGTTCTGCAGGCGCTCGGCGCGCGCCGCGAGGCGGGCATGCTCTTTCGCCGCTTTGCTGCCGGCGGGCAGGCACCACAGCTCGGCGCCGATCACCCGGCCCTTTGCGTCCAGCACCAGACGGCGTGCGGCGGACTGCACCAGCGCGCGCACCCCGGCCTTGAGGCAGGCACGCTGCAGGTGGCCGTAGAGCACCGCGCCGCACTGGCCCTTGCCCACGGTGCGGTGGCCGCGCGGCGCAGGCGGGTGAGCGCCTTGGTGCGAGGGCACCATCTCGTTGCCGGAGTAGTAGAGGAAGTAGCCGTCCGGCGGATAGGAGGTCTTGCCGCCGCCCGGCGGCATGCTGTGCGCGTAGCGCGCGCCGTGGCTTTCCAGCCACTCCAGGTTGGCCGCGCTGGACTCGCAGAAGCGGCGCAGGGTGGCGTCGTCGATCACCCCCTGGGTCTCGTGCTTGAGGTAGTCGAACATCGCCTCGGGGCTGTCGACGTAGCCGGCGTCGCGCTGCTGGCGGGTGCCGCCGCCGGCGTACACCACGCCGCCGCTCTTGGCGCTGGCGCCGCCGCCGGTGAAGCGGTCGGCAACCAGCACGTCGGCGCCACGGGCACGCGCCTCCAGCGCCGCGCAGGCGCCGGCCGCGCCCCAGCCGATCACCAGCACGTCGCACTGATCGTCCCACTGCAGGCTGCTGGCGTCGGCCACCTGCAGCGGCAACTGGATGTCGGTGCAGGTCGAGATCGTTTCGCGGGTCATCCTGACCTCCTCACAGGCTGGCGGCGATATGCCGGGCGGCGATGTAACCGAAAGTCATCGCCGGGCCGAGGGTGCCGCCGGCGCCGGGGTAGCTGGTGCCCATCACCGAGGCCGAGGTGTTTCCGATGGCGTACAGGCCGGGGATCGGCTGGCCGTTCTCGTGCAGCACCTGGGCGTTGGCGTCGGTCAGCAGGCCGCCCTTGGTGCCGATGTCGCCGGCATCCAGGCGCATGGCGTAGTACGGCCCCTTGGTCAGCGGCGCCAGGCAGGGGTTGGGCTTGACGTTGCTGTCGCCGTAGTAGCGGTCGAAGACGTTGCCGCCACGGGCGAAGTCGCTGTCGACGCCGGTGCGGGCGAACTCGTTGACGCGCTTGACCGTGGCGTCCAGCCCGGCCGGGTCGACGCCGATCTGCCGGGCCAGGCCGTCGAGGCTGTCGGCCTTCCAGTACACGCTGTTCAGCCACTCCTTGCGCAGGCGGCTGTCGGGCATCACCTGGGCCGGCATCAGCGGGCCCATGGCGTAGTTGAAGCGGAAGCGCGCATCGAAGATCACCCAGGCCGGGATCGACTGGCTGTCCTTCTGGTGCTCGCGGTACATGGCGTCGACGAACTCCAGGTACGGCGCTGCCTCGTTGACGAAGCGCTTGCCGTGGCCGTTGACCACGATGGCGCCGGGGAAGGCGCGTTCGGCGAAGATGCCCCGCGGCTTCTCCTCGCCGGGCACCTTGATGGTCGGCGCCCACCAGGCCCAGTCCATCAGGTCGGTGGCGGCGCCGATGGCCTGCGCGGCCTCCAGCGCGGCGCCGGTGTTGTTGCCCGGCGGGGTGGCGCTCCAGTCGGCACGGGTCGGCTGCGGCAGGTACTTCTCGCGCAGCGCCTGGTTCTGCTCGAAGCCGCCGCAGCCGAAGATCACCCCGCGCCGCGCCTGCAAGGTCAGCTTCCGGCCGCCCTGCAGCACCTCGATGCCGGTCACCCGGCCGTCTTCCACCACCAGCTCGCGGAACTCGGTGTTCAGCCACAGCGGCACCTTGCGATCCATCAGCGAGCGGCGCAGCGCGGCGATCAGCGAGGCGCCGAGGGCGGCGCGGCGGTCCATCTTGCCCTTGCGCCGGCCCTTGAAGTCGAGCTTGTAGCGCAGCATCAGGCCCAGCAGCATCAGCCGCCAGCCGAACTCGCGGGACATGGCCTTGTGCGCGTGGCGCGCGGTCCAGGCGATGCGCCCCATCAGCAGGGTGGTCGGCGAGGGCTTGCGCATGTGCTCGTATTCGTCGCCGAGCAGGCTGGTGTCGAACAGCTCGGGGTCGAGGCTGCGCCCGCCGGGCAGCGAGCCGGGCAGGTGCTGGTAGTAGTCGGGGTACTTGTCGGCCACCGCGTAGCGCACGCGGCTGCGCGTTTCGAGGTAGTGGATCATCCGCGGCGCGTATTCCAGGTAGGCGCGCAGGCGCGCCTCGTCGACCTTGTCGCCGGCGGCCGCCTTGAGGTAGGTGAAGGCCTTGTCGAAGCTGTCCGCCCCGCCCTTCTCGGCGAAGTAGTGGTTGTTGGGAATCCAGATGCCGCCGCCGGAGATCGCCGAGGTGCCGCCGTACTTGTCGCTCTTCTCGACGACCAGCACCGAGAGGCCCTGGTCGGCGGCGACCACCGCCGCCGCCATGGCGCCCGCGCCGGAGCCGACGACGATCACGTCGTAGGCGGACTGAGGCTGAACCTGTGTTGTCATTGTTGTCGTGTCCTTTGCCGTGGTGGTCGGAAGCCGGGTCGATCAGACGTAGGGGTCGGGGTTGGGCAGGCCGAGCTGCACCGCGCCGTAGCTGCGCCCGAAGGCGGCGACGTTGTTGGAGATGTGCCCGCGCGCCTGGTGCAGGTCGCGGAAGGTGCGCGCCACAGGGTTGCTGCTGTACAGGCCGGAGGCGGCCATCGAGCGCAGCAGGTCGCTGACCCGCTCGGCACAGACGTTGGTGACCTGGGCGGACTGGTAGCGGTACAGCAGGCGGGTCTCGGTATCCGGGATCTCGCCCTTTTCGGCCAGCGCCAGCATGTGGGCGAAGTTGCGCTCCAGCACCAGCTTGAAGGCATCGAGGGTGGTGATCGCCTCGGCCACCGCGCTCTGCGCCACCGGGTCCTCGGCGGTCCTGGCGCCGTGCTTGCCGATGTGGCGGGCGGCGTTGTCGCGGAACTCGTTGATCGCGCCCTGCAGGGCGCCGAGGCAGGAGCTGGACACCGCGCGGGTGAACACCTGGGCGAAGGGCAGCGCGTAGATCGGGCTGGTGTTGACCTCGCGGCCGGGCGTGGCCGCCAGGCTGGAGTTGTTGGTGCGCTGCACGCGATGGGCGGGGACGAAGGCGTCCTCGACCACGATGTCGTGGCTGCCGGTGCCGCGCAGGCCGAGCACGTCCCAGTTCTTCTCGATGCGGTAGTCGCTGCGCGGCACCAGGAAGGTGCCGTGCTCGACCGGCAGGTCGCCGTCGGCCGGCAGGATGCCGCCGAGCAGGCACCACTGGCAGTGCTCGCTGCCGCTGGAGAAGCCCCAGCGCCCGCTGATGCGGTAGCCGCCTTCCACCGGGGTGACCTGGGCCACCGGCATGTAGGTGGAGGAGATCAGCGTGCTGGTGTCCTCGCCCCACACGTCCTGCTGGGCCTCGACCGGGTAGCGGGCCAGTTGCCAGGGGTGCACGCCCATCACGCCGTAGATCCAGGCGGTGGACATGCAGCCTTCGGCGAGGGTCATCTGGATTTCGAAGAAGGTGCGCGGGTCGACCTCGTAGCCGTCCCACTGCTTGGGCTGCAGGGCGCGGAACAGGCCGGCCTCCTGCATCTCGCGGATGGTCTCGTCGGGCACCTTGCCCTCGCGGTCGGCCCGCTCGGCGCGCTCGCGCAGGGCGGGAACCAGACGCCGGGCGCGCTCGATCAGCTCGACCTCTACCGGGGTTTTTTCTCGCATGACATGCATCGCCAACTCCTCCGTCACTCTCGCTGAGCGAATCTGTTCGTGGCTTCGATCATCGGGCGCACCCCGGCGCCGCTCATCGTCAATGCGGACTAGACGGAAGGGTGCAGACGGCGGACGGCAAAAGGCCCGGCGCTGGGGCCGGGCCTTGGGGGATGCGAAGAGGCGAGATGATCGTTCCCATGCTCCAGCACGGGAACGCGCGCCCTGCGCACTGGACGCGGAGCGGCCGGGGAGCGGCTCCCACGCAGGAGCCTTCAGGGGGTCAGGGCGTCACCTGCGCCTCCATCGCCGCAAGGAAGTGCTCGCCATAGGGCGGCAGCAGGCCCCACTCGCGGCGCGGGTCGTAGGCGCCGGCCTCGAACACGGTGCGCGCATGGCTGAATTCGAGGAAGCCCTCGCGGCCGTGGTAGTGGCCCATGCCGGAGGCGCCGATGCCGCCGAACGGGGCGTCCTGCATGGCGGCGTGCATCATCGCCTCGTTGATGCTCACCCCGCCGGACAGGCTGTGTTCCAGCACCCGCCGCTTCTCCGCCTCGTCCGTGCCGAACCAGTACAGCGCCAGCGGTCTGGGCCGGGCATTGATCTCGGCAAGCACCGCGTCGATGGCGTCGTAGGGCAACAGCACCATCGCCGGACCGAAGATTTCCTCCTGCTGGATACGGCACTCGACCGGCGGATCGACCACCACGCGCAGCGGCCGGCGGCGGTCGGCGGGGTCGGCCGGCAGCGACTCGGGCAGCGACTCCACCCGCACCCCGGCGGCGATGGCGTCCTCGACCAGCCCCTCGACGCGGGCCAGATGGCGCTGGTTGACCACCGCCACCACGTCCGGGTTGCCCTGCACCCGTGGGAACAGGCCGGCGTAGGCGGTCTTCAGCTCGGCGAGGAAGACCTCAAGCTGCTCGCGCGGCACATAGACCAGGTCCGGGTTGACGCACAGCTGGCCGCCGTTGCTGGCCTTGGCCGCGGCGATACGGAAGGCGGCGGTGGCCAGATCGGCGCTGCGCGAGACGATGGTCGGCGACTTGCCGCCCAGCTCCAGGGTCACCGGCACCAGGTTGTCGGCGGCGCTGCGCATCACCGCCTTGCCGACCGCGGTGCTGCCGGTGAACACCAGATGGTCGAAGGGTTGCGCGCTGACCGCGGCGGCGACTTCCGGGCCGCCGCACACCACGCCGACCAGCAGCGGATCGAGGTGCTCGGCGCAGGCGGCGGCCAGCACCTCGGCGGTGCGCGGGGCGATTTCCGAGGGCTTGAGGATCGCCCGGTTGCCGGCGGCCAGCACGTAGGCCAGCGGGCTGAGCAGGGTGAACAGCGGCGCGTTCCAAGTACCGACGATGGCCACCGAGCCCTTGGGCTGGTACATCACCCGCGCCCTGGCGCCGAGCTGGTCGTAGGGCGGGAACGGCTGGCGCTCCTGCGGCTGCATCCAGTCTTCCAGGTGGTCGCGGGCGTGCTTGAGCGAGGCCAGCGAGCCGAGCACGTCGTTCATCAGCGAGAAGCCCTGCGGCCGCCCGCCGAAATCCTCGTCCATCGCCTGCGCCAGCGGCTTGTGCCAGGCCACCAGCAGGTCGATCACCTGCTGGATGCGCCGACGCCGCTCGGCGGCGTCCACCGCGCCCTCGGCGTTGAAGGCGGACTTCTGCGCGGCCAGCAGCGCGGCCAGCCCCTCGATAGGTGCAAGTGCGGAATTCATCGAACCTCCTGAAATGCTCGCGACGGCCGGTGTGGCGCCCTGCGCCGATAGTGGCGAGCGCCGGCGCCCCGGCGCCTCGTCCGTTGAGACGATGCCGGGCCTTGCCGGCGTTGCGAATACTCGCCACACCCTTACCCCCGATACCTGCGAGGCCCAGCATGAACGCTCCGGCTACCTTCGACCCTCAGGCCTTCCGCGCCGCCCTGGGCACCTTCACCACCGGGGTGACCATCATCACCACCCGCACCGCCGAGGGCGAGGCGGTCGGCATCACCGCCAACAGCTTCAACTCGGTGTCGCTCAACCCGCCGCTGGTGCTCTGGAGCCTGGCGCGCAACGCGCGCAGCCTGGCGGCCTTCAGCGCCGGCCAGTACTGGAACGTGCACGTGCTGGCCGCCGAGCAGGAGGCCCTGTCCGGGCGCTTCGCCACCCAGGGCAGCGACAAGTTCGCCGGCATCGCGCTGGACGACGGCATCGGCCCGGCGCCGCTGCTGCCCGGCTGCACCGCGCGCTTCCAGTGCCGCACCGCCTTCCAGTACGAGGGCGGCGACCATGTGATCTTCGTCGGCGAGGTGCTGGCCTTCGACAGCAGCGGCCGGGCGCCGCTGGTCTACCAGGGCGGCCAGTACGCGCTGGCCGCGCGCAAGCCGCGCCAGGAGCTGCGCCTGGGCGCCACCCCGCCGCCGGAGTGCAGCTACACCGAGGACCTGCTCGGCTACCTGCTCGGCCGCGCCCACTACCAGCTGCTCGACCGTCTGCGCCGCCTGATGGCCAGCCAGCAGCTCGACGAACACCTGTTCTTCGTCCTCTCGGTGCTGTGCATCCGCGACAACCTGACCCTCGACGAACTCAACGCCTTCGTCGCCTACACCGGCCACCGGGTGAGCGCGCAGAGCCTGGCCGAACTGGAGCGCCGCGAGCTGATCGCCGGCGAGCCGGGCCGCGACGGCAGCCGCCGCTACCTGCTGACCGCCGCCGGGCGCGAGCAGTCGCTGCACGAGATCGCCCTGGCCAAGGCGGTCGAGGGCGATGTCGCCGACCAGCTGGAACCGGGCGACGTGATGGCCCTCAAGGTGCTGCTCAAGCGCCTGGTGGCCGCCACCGATCCCGGCCTGCCCGACCTGTGGGCCGGCCGCTGAAACGATCCGCCATTCCCCATCGATAACGACAAGAAGGAGTTTCCGGCATGAGCATCCTGCAGCGCTTCACCCTCGACGGCAGCGTCGCCGTGATCACCGGCGCCGGTCGCGGCATCGGCCGCGCCATCGCCCTGGCCTACGCCGAGAACGGCGCCGACGTGGTCTGCGCGGCGCGCACTCTGGCCGACGTCGAGGCGGTGGCCGACGAGGTCCGCGCCCTGGGACGACGCGCCATCGCGGTGTCCTGCGACGTCACCGACCTGGCCCAGCGCGAGGCGCTGGTCGCCAGCGCCCGCGAGCAGTTCGGACGCATCACCCATCTGGTCAACAACGCCGGCGGCGCCGGGCCCAACGATCCGCTCAAGCTGGCCCCGGAGCGCCTGGAGGAAATCCTGCGTTTCAACGTCACCTCGGCCTACCACCTCACCCAGCTGTGCGTGCCGCACATGCGCGAGGCCGGCGGCGGTAACGTCATCAACATCACCTCGGGCGCGGCGCGCTACGCCCAGCGCCAGTTCAGCGCCTACGGCACCGCCAAGGCCGCGCTGACCCAGCTGACCCGCCTGCTGGCCCAGGACTTCGCCCCGCAGGTGCGGGTCAACGGCATCGCCCCCGGCCCGATCCTCACCGATGCCCTGCAGCGGGTGATGCCCGCCGAGATGCGCGCGGCGATGGAGACCGGCACGCCGCTGGGCAGCCTCGGCGAGGTCGAGGACATCGCCTGCGCCGCCCTGTACCTGGCCAGCCCGGCGGCACGCTGGGTGACCGGCAAGATCCTCGAAGTCGACGGCGGCGCCGAGAACAGCGTCTGGCCGGGCTGAGTCCCCGCCCCTACGGCGGGCCGCCGGCCCGCCTCCGCCTTCCCCTCTGCGACGGAGCCCCAGCATGCAGGCATCCCTGATCGACACCCTCGGCGACGAGCTGTTCGCCGCCCTGCGCGACCGGCGCACCCTGGCGCCGCTCACCGAGCGCCACCCGGACATCACCCTGGACGACGCCTACCGCATCTCCCTGCGCTTCCTCGCCCAGCGCGAGCGGCAGGGCGAGAAGGTGATCGGCAAGAAGATCGGCGTCACCAGCAAGGCCGTGCAGGACATGCTCAACGTCCACCAGCCGGACTTCGGCTTCCTCACCGACCGCATGCAGGTGGCCGACGGCAGCGATGTCAGCCTCATCGAGCACCGCCTGATCCAGCCGCGCGCCGAGGGCGAGATCGCCTTCATCCTCGCCGAGGACCTGGTCGGCCCCGGCATCAGCGCCGAAGACGTGCTGGCCGCCAGCGCCTGGGTGGTGCCGTGCTTCGAGATCGTCGACTCGCGCATCCACGAGTGGAAGATCCGCATCCAGGACACCGTGGCCGACAACGCCTCCTGCGGTGTGTTCGCCCTGGGCTCCCAGCGCATCGACCCGCGCATGCTGGATCTGGCCGCCGTGCGCCTGGAAATGACCAAGAACGGCCAACCGGCCGGCAGCGGCCTGGGCAGCGCGGTGCAGGGCCATCCCTGCGCGGCGGTGGCCTGGCTGGCCAACACCCTGGGCGAGCTGGGCATCCCGTTCCGCAAGGGCGAGGTGATCCTCTCCGGCGCCCTCGCCCCGCTGGTGCCGGTGAGCGCCGGCGACCGCATCCACCTCTCCCTCAGCGGCCTGGGCGAAGCCTCGCTGCGCTTCGTGCCCTGACGCCCCCTTTTTCGAGAGCGAATCCATGACCAAGAAGATCAGATGTGCCCTGATCGGGCCGGGCAATATCGGCACCGACCTGCTCTACAAGCTCAAGCGCAGCCCGGTGCTGGAGCCGGTATGGATGGTCGGCATCGACGCCGCCTCCGAGGGCCTGACCCGCGCCCGCGAGCTGGGCCTGAAGACCACCAGCGAGGGCGTCGACGGCCTGCTGCCCCACGTACTGGAAGACAACATCCAGATCGCCTTCGACGCCACCAGCGCCTACGTGCACGCCGAGAACAGCCGCAAACTGAATGAGCTGGGCGTGCTGATGATCGACCTGACCCCGGCCGCCATCGGCCCCTACTGCGTGCCGCCGGTCAACCTCAGGCACAACCTCAAGGCCGGGGCGATGAACGTCAACATGGTCACCTGCGGCGGCCAGGCCACCATCCCGCTGGTCGCCGCGGTGTCCAGCGTACAGCCGGTGGAATACGCCGAGATCGTCGCCACCGCCGCCTCCAAGTCGGTCGGCCCAGGCACGCGCAAGAACATCGACGAATTCACCCGCACCACCGCCGGCGCCATCGAGAAGGTCGGCGGCGCCAGGCAGGGCAAGGCGATCATCGTCATCAACCCGGCCGAGCCGCCGCTGATCATGCGCGACACCGTGCACTGCCTGACCGAGTCGGAGCCGGACCGCGAGGCGATCACCGCCGCCATCCTGGCGATGATCGAGCAGGTGCAGCAGTACGTGCCCGGCTACAAGCTGGTCAACGGCCCGGTGTTCGACGGCAACCGCGTGTCGATCTTCATGGAGGTGGAGGGCCTCGGCGACTACCTGCCCAAGTACGCCGGCAACCTCGACATCATGACCGCCGCCGCCGCGCGCACCGCCGAGATGTTCGCCGAGGAAATCCTCAAGGGCGAACTGACCCTCGCCGCCCAACCCGCCCTCGCCTAAGGAGCCGACCATGGATCTTCGCGGCAAGAAAATCACCGTCCACGACATGTGCCTGCGCGACGGCATGCACCCCAAGCGCCACCAGATCAGCCTGCAGCAGATGAAGGACATCGCCAGCGGCCTGGACGCCGCCGGCGTGCCGCTGATCGAGGTGACCCACGGCGACGGCCTCGGCGGGCGTTCGGTGAACTACGGCTTCCCGGCGCACAGCGACGAGGAGTACCTGTCGGCGGTGATCCCGCTGATGAAGCAGGCCAAGGTCTCCGCCCTGCTGCTGCCGGGCATCGGCACCGTCGACCACCTGCGCATGGCCCACGAGCTGGGCGTCTCGACCATCCGCGTGGCCACCCACTGCACCGAGGCGGACGTCTCCGAGCAGCACATCAGCATCGCCCGCAAGCTGGGCATGGACACCGTCGGCTTCCTGATGATGGCGCACATGAACAGCCCCGAAGGCCTGGCCAAACAAGGCAAGCTGATGGAGAGCTTCGGCGCCAACTGCGTGTACATCACCGACTCGGCCGGCTATATGCTGCCGGGCGACGTGGCCGCGCGGGTCGCCGCGCTGCGCGAGGTGCTCGATCCGGCCACCGAGATCGGCTTCCACGGCCACCACAACCTGTCGATGGGCGTGTCCAACTCCATCGCCGCCATCGGCGCCGGCGCCACCCGCATCGACGCCGCCTGCGCCGGCCTCGGCGCCGGGGCCGGCAACACGCCGATGGAAATCCTCGTCGCGGTGTGCGACCGCATGGGCATCGAGACCGGGGTCAGCGTGTTCGGCATCCAGGACGTCGCCGAGGACCTGGTGGTGCCGATCATGGACTTCCCGATCCGCAGCGACCGCGACGCCCTGACCATGGGCTACGCCGGCGTCTACGGCTCGTTCCTGCTGTTCGCCAAGCGCGCCGAGAAGAAGTACGGCGTGTCGGCCCGCGAGATCCTCGTCGAGATGGGTCGCCGCGGCATGGTCGGCGGCCAGGAGGACATGATCGAGGACACCGCGATGACCATGGCCCGCCAGCGCGGCCTGCCGGTCTGAGCGTCGCCGGCCGGGCGCCGCCGAGGCGCCGGGCCGGTTAGTGGTATCCGGCCCGGCCAGTCTGACCGGGCCCTCCCCCGACCGGACCGGCCGGGCGCCGTGACGGCATCGCGAGCCGCCCGACCGCCGGGCCGGCCCTCTGCAAGGAGGCCGCCATGGCCCGCGCCACCCCCTCCCCCGGCCTGTGGCACAGCCACGGCCTGCTGTTCCTCATGGCGCTGATGTACGCCGACAACTTCGTCGGCCGCCAGATCCTCGCGGTGATGATCGAGCCGATCAAGCAGGAGTTCGGCGCCAGCGACAGCGCCATGGGGCTGATCTCCGGCCTCGCCTTCGCCGCCGTCTACGCGGTGCTCGGCCTGCCCGCCGGGCGCCTGGCCGACCGCCTGCCGCGCACCCGCCTGCTCGCCGCCTCCTGCCTGCTGTGGGCGCTGGCGACCATGGCCTGCGGCCTGGCTGGCGGCTTCCTGGTGCTGATACTGGCGCGCATGGCGGTGGCGACCGCCGAGGCGCCGGCGACGCCGACCGCCTTCTCGCTGATCGCCGACCTCTACCCGCCACACCGCCGCTCCTTCGCCATCAGTTGCTTCACCGCCGCGCCGACCTTCGCCGCGCTGATCGGCCTGGCCGGCGGCGCCTGGCTGGTGGAAACCCACGGCTGGCGCACCACCTTCATCCTCATCGGCCTGCCGGGGCTGCTGATCGCTGCGCTGCTGGCCGTGACCGTGCGCGAGCCGCAGCGCGGCCGCTGGGAGATCAGTCATGTGCCGGCGGCGCCGCAGGGCATGCTGCGCACCGCGCTGGAGCTGTGGCGCGAACCGGCGCTGCGCTGCCTGCTGGTCGCCGGCGGCTTCTGCACCCTGAGCGGCTACGCCCTGGCGATGTGGAACGCCAGCTTCCTGGTGCGCTCCCACGACCTGTCGCTGCAGCAGGCCGGCCTGCTCGCCGGGCTGGTCGGCGGCGGCGTGGCCGCCATCGGCACCCTGACCAGCGGCTGGCTGACCGACCGCCTGGCGCAGCGCAGCCGCCTGTGGCTGATCGGCATCCCGCTGCTGGGCAACCTGATCGGCGGTCTGGCCATCGCCGCCTACCTGCTCTGGCCGGCCGGCACCCTGCTGCACTGGGGCGCGCTGGCGGTGCCGACCGCGTTGCTGTGGTGCGCGCTGGCCTGCTTCTTCAGCGTCTGGTGGGTGGCGCCGTCCTACACCCTGATCACCCATCTGGCCGCTCCGGACCGGCGCGGCACCGTGATGGCCATGCAGACCATCCTTTCCACCATTCTCGGCGTCGGCCTCGGCCCGCTGGCCACCGGCATGCTCAGCGACCTGCTGCTGCCGGCCTTCGGCCAGGAGTCGCTGCGCCATGCCCTGCTGGCGACCAGCGCCACCGTGGTCCTGCCGATGCTGCTGCTGTGGCGGGTCTACCGGCTGACGGTCCGCCAGCAGGCGCTGGCGCTGAACGCCACCGCCGCCTCCTGACGAAAGAATGCCCGCTGCAGTCGTTGCCAGCGGGCATTCTTTCGTCGCTGGCGGCCGCGCGGCCGCCGGGTTCAACCGCGTTCGACCAGCATCGCCACGCCCTGCCCGCCACCGACGCACAGCGTCGCCAGGCCCTTGCGCGCCTCGCGGCGCTGCATCTCGTGAAGCAGGCTGACCAGCACCCGGCAACCGGAGGCGCCGATCGGGTGGCCGAGGGCGATGGCGCCGCCGTTGACGTTGAGCCTGTCGCTGTCCCAGCCCAGCTCGCGCTCCACGGCCAGGGCCTGGGCGGCGAAGGCCTCGTTGGCCTCGATCAGGTCGAGCTGTTCCAGGCTCCAACCGGCCTTGGCCAGCGCCGCGCGAGTGGCGCCCACCGGGCCGATGCCCATGATCGCCGGGTCGACGCCGACGCTGGCCGCCGCGACGATGCGCGCCATGACCGGCAGGCCCAGGGCCGCCGCCTTCTCGGCGCTCATCAGCAGCACCGCCGCGGCACCATCGTTGAGCGTCGAGGCATTGCCCGCAGTCACGCTGCCATCCTTGCGGAAGGCCGGGCGCAGCGCGGCCAGGCTGTCGAGGGTGGTGCCGGCGCGCGGCTGTTCGTCGTGCTCGAACACCAGCGGCTCGCCCTTGCGCTGGGGAATCGACAGCGGCGCGATCTCGGCGCGGAAGCGCCCCTCGGCCTGCGCGGCGCTGGCGCGCTGCTGCGAGCGCAGGGCGAAGGCGTCCTGCTCGGCGCGCTCGATGGCGTACTTCTCGGCCAGGTTCTCCGCGGTGATGCCCATGTGATAGTCGTGGAAGGCATCGGTCAGGCCGTCGCACAGCAGGGTGTCCTGCAGCAGGCCGTCGCCGATCCGCAGCCCCGCGCGCGCGCCGCGCAGCACATGGGGCGCCTGGCTCATGCTCTCCTGTCCGCCGGCGATGACGATCTGCGCATCGCCGCAGGCGATGGCCTGGGCGCCGAGCTGGACAGCCTTGAGGCCGGAGCCGCACAGCTTGTTCAGGGTCATGGCCGGCACCTCGTAGGGCAGGCCGGCCTTGACCGCCGCCTGGCGCGCCGGGTTCTGCCCGGCCCCCGCCGTGAGGATCTGGCCGAGGATCACCTCGTCGACCTGCCCGGCCTCCACGCCGCTCTGCTCCAGCAGGCGGCGGATCACCGCCGCGCCCAGATCGCTGGCCGCCATGGCCGCCAGGCTACCCTGGAAGGCGCCGATGGCCGTGCGGGTCGCACCCACGATTACAACGTCACGCATAAGACCTCCAGCGGTCGTCTTGCGACAAAGAGTCAGTCGGATGAACCATCGATAGAACACGCGGGCGCGCCCTGCGCCCGCGACAACCTCAAATCCCGCCGAAGAAGTTCGCCAGTCCCACCCGGGACAGGATCATCACCAGGAAGTCCGTATCCCTGCCCTTCCCCGCATAGGGGTCGTAGACGAACAGGAAGACCGCCAGGGCGGCGAAAGAGAGGCTCCAGAGGCATACCTTGCTTGCTGTTTTCATAGCCAGATCCCGCCATTAACAGACAAACCGCACCACGTTCGAGGCAATCATAGAATCGGCCGCGGGCGGCGCATCGTCCGTCCAGACTAAATCCCGCAGCCGCCGGGACCTCGCCCGGCGGCCCTCACAGGTTGGGGTAGTTCGGCCCACCGGTGCCTTCCGGGGCGACCCAGGTGATGTTCTGCGCCGGGTCCTTGATGTCGCAGGTCTTGCAGTGCACGCAGTTCTGCGCGTTGATCTGGAAGCGCTGGCCGCCGTCGTCGCCGGCGACGATCTCGTAGACCCCGGCCGGGCAGTAGCGCTGCGCCGGCTCGTCGTACAGCGGCAGGTTCTGCGCCAACGGGATGCTCGCATCGCGCAGCTTCAGGTGGCAGGGCTGGTCTTCCTCGTGGTTGGTGTTGGAGAGGAACACCGAGGACAGTTTGTCGAAGCTCAGCTTGCCGTCCGGTTTGGGGTAGACGATCTTCGCGCAGGCCGCGGCCGGCTTGAGGCGGGCGTGGTCGGGGGTGGTATCGCGCAGGGTGAACGGCAGCTTGCCGCCGAACAGGTTCTGGTCGACGAAGTTGAACGCCCCGCCCAGCAGGGTGCCGAACCTGTGGATCGCCGGGCCGAAGTTGCGGCTGCGCTGCAGTTCGTCGTACAGCCAGCTGGCCTCGAAGGCCTTGACGTAGTTGTTCAGCTCGTCGCCGCCCTCGCGGCCGGCGGCCAGCGCCTCGACGATGGCGTCGGCGGCGAGCATGCCGGACTTCATCGCGGTGTGGCTGCCCTTGATCTTGGCGAAGTTGAGGGTGCCGGCGTCGCAGCCGATCAGCGCGCCGCCGGGGAACACCAGTTTGGGCAGCGAGTTGAGGCCGCCCTTGCAGATGGCGCGGGCGCCGTAGGCGATGCGCTTGCCGCCTTCCAGGTACCGGGCGATGGTCGGGTGGTGCTTGTAGCGCTGGAACTCGTCGAACGGCGACAGGTGCGGGTTGCTGTAGGACAGGTCGACGATCAGGCCGACCACCACCTGATTGTTCTCCAGGTGGTAGAGGAAGGAGCCGCCGGTGTTCTCGCTGCCGGTGATGTCCAGCGGCCAGCCGGCGGTGTGCACCACCAGGCCCGGTTCGTGTTTCGCCGGGTCGACTTCCCACAGTTCCTTGATGCCGATGCCGTAGTGCTGGGCATCGGCCTCGGCATCCAGCTTGTAGCGGGCGGTCAGCTGCTTGCCGAGGTGCCCGCGGCAGCCCTCGGCGAACAGGGTGTATTTCGCGCGCAGTTCCATGCCGGGGGTGTAGAGGCCGTCCTTGGGGTTGCCTTCGTGGTCGACGCCCAGGTCGCCGGTGACGATGCCGCGCACCACGCCCTGCGCGTCGATCAGCGCTTCCTGGGCGGCGAAGCCCGGATAGACCTCGACGCCGAGGGCCTCGGCCTGCTGGGCCAGCCAGCGGCACAGGTTGCCGAGGGAGATGATGTAGTTGCCCTCGTTGTGCATGGTCCTGGGCACCAGGGCATCGGGGATGCGGGTGGCGCTGTCGGCGTTCTTCAGCAGGTAGATGTCGTCGCGCTTGACCGGGGTGTGCAGCGGCGCCCCCCGTTCCTTCCAGTCGGGGAACAGTTCGTTGAGGGCGTGCGGCTCGAACACCGCGCCGGAGAGAATGTGTGCGCCGACTTCGGAGCCCTTCTCCACCACGCAGACACTGACGTCCTGTCCGCTGGCGGCGGCCTGCTGCTTCAGTCGGCAGGCGGCGGAGAGACCGCCGGGGCCGGCTCCGACGATGACGACGTCGAATTCCATGTATTCGCGTTGCATGTTCCGCTCCCCGGCCTAGGCCTCGACCGCCTTGACCATGTCTTCGAGCACCTTCTTGGCGTCGCCGAACACCATGATCGACTTGTCCATGTAGAACAGTTCGTTGTCCAGGCCCGCGTAGCCGCTGGCCATCGAGCGCTTGTTGACGATCACGGTTCTGGCCTTGTACGCGTCGAGGATCGGCATCCCGGCAATCGGCGAGTGCGGGTCGGTCTTCGCCGCCGGGTTGACCACGTCGTTGGCGCCCAGCACCAGCACCACGTCGGTCTGGCCGAACTCGGGGTTGATGTCGTCCATCTCGAACACCTGCTCGTAGGGCACCTCGGCCTCGGCCAGCAGCACGTTCATGTGCCCCGGCATCCGTCCGGCCACCGGGTGGATGGCGTATTTCACGCTGATCCCGCGGTGCGCCAGTTTCTCCGCCAGTTCCATCAGCGCGTGCTGGGCGCGGGCCACCGCCAGGCCGTAGCCGGGGACGATGATCACGCTGTCGGCGTTGCCCAGCAGGAAGGCGGCGTCGTCCGCCGAGCCGCTCTTCACCGGGCGCTGTTCCTGGCTGCCGCCCTGAACGCCGGCGCCGGCTTCGGCGCCGAAGCCGCCGAGGATCACGTTGAAGAACGAGCGGTTCATCGCCTTGCACATGATGTAGGAGAGGATCGCGCCGCTCGAACCGACCAGGCTGCCGGCGACGATCAGCATCGCGTTGTTCAGCGAGAAGCCGATGCCGGCCGCCGCCCAGCCCGAGTAGCTGTTGAGCATCGACACCACCACCGGCATGTCGGCGCCGCCGATCGGGATGATGATCAGCACGCCGATGACGAAGGCCAGCGCCAGCAGCACGGCGAACGCGGTCAGGTCACCGCTGAAGGTGAAGGCCAGACCCAGGCCGAGGATGGCCAGGCCCAGGGCCAGGTTCAGCCAGTGCTGGCCGGCGAAGGTCACCGGGGCGCCCTGGAACAGGCGGAACCTGTATTTGCCGGACAGCTTGCCGAAGGCGATCACCGAGCCGGAGAAGGTGATGGCGCCGATGGCCGCGCCGAGGAACAGTTCCAGGCGGTTGCCGGCGGGGATCGGCTCGCCCAGCTGCGCGACGATGCCCAGCGACTGCGGCTCGACCACCGCGGCGATGGCAATGAACACCGCGGCCAGGCCGATCATGCTGTGCATGAAGGCGACCAGTTCGGGCATCTTGGTCATCTCGACGCGCTTGGCCATGAGCGTGCCGGCCGTGCCGCCGAGCAGCAGGCCGAGGATCACGTAGCCGAGGCCGGCGGTGGTCCCCCCTTCTTGCAGGGAGAGCGCGCCGAGCTTGTAGATCAGGCCGACGGTGGTGAGCACGGCGATGGCCATGCCGACCATGCCGAACAGGTTGCCGCGGCGCGAGCTGGTCGGGTGGGAGAGGCCCTTGAGGGCCTGGATGAAGCAGATGGAGGCGACCAGGTAGCAGCTGGTGATCAGGTTCATGCTCATCTCAACGACCCTCCGCCGGGGCTTTCGGCGCCTTTTTCTTGAACATGTCGAGCATCCGCCGGGTGACCAGGAAGCCACCGAACACGTTGACCGCGGCCAGGGCCACGGCCAGGGTGCCCATGGTCTTGCCCAGGCCGGTTTCGGTCAGCGCCGCGGCCAGCATGGCGCCGACGATGACGATGGCGGAGATGGCGTTGGTGACCGCCATCAGCGGGGTGTGCAGTGCGGGGGTGACGTTCCACACCACGTGGTAGCCGACGTAGATCGCCAGCACGAAGATGATCAGGTTGTAGAGACCGTCGGAGATCGGATCCATGGTTGTTGTCCTTGTAGGAGGTCCGCGAAGGGGACTGACGGGCGGGCTCAGGCGGCGTTGCGGCGCAGCACCTGGCCGCCTTCGCACATCAGGCAGGCGGCGACGATGTCGTCGTCGCGGTCGAGGTGGAAGCGGCCGTCCTGGTCGAGCACCAGCTTGAGGAAGTCCAGCAGGTTGCGCGCGTAGAGGGCCGAGGCGTCGGCCGGCAGCAGCGCCGGCAGGTTGGTGTGGCCGACCAGGGTCACGCCGTGGCGCACCACCACCTCGCCGGGCACGCTCAGCGGGCAGTTGCCGCCCTGGGCGGCGGCCAGGTCGATGATCACCGAGCCGGGCTTCATCTCGGCCACGGTGGCCTCGTGCAGCAGAGTCGGCGCCTGGCGGCCGGGGATCAGCGCGGTGGTGATGACGATGTCGGCCTGCCGGGCGCGCTCGTGCACCGCCTGGGCCTGGCGCGCCATCCACGAGGCCGGCATCGGCCGCGCGTAGCCGCCGACGCCTTCGGCGCATTCGCGCTCCTCGTCGGTCTCGCAGGGCACGTCGACGAACTTGGCGCCGAGCGATTCCACCTGTTCCTTGACCGCCGGACGCACGTCCGAGGCCTCGATCACCGCGCCGAGGCGCCGCGCGGTGGCAATCGCCTGCAGCCCGGCGACGCCGGCGCCGAGCACCAGCACGCGGGCGGCCTTCACCGTGCCGGCGGCGGTCATCAGCATCGGCATGAAGCGCGGGTAGTGGTCGACGGCGAGCATCACCGCCTTGTAGCCGGCGACGTTGGCCTGCGAGGACAGCACGTCGAGGCTCTGCGCCCGCGAGGTGCGCGGCGCCGCCTCCAGGGCGAAGGCGGTGATGCCCTGCGCGGCCATGCGCTCGATCTGCGCGCCGTCGAAGGGGTTGAGCATGCCGACCAGCACCGCGCCCGGGCGCATCTGCGCCAGCTCGGCGGGGCTGGGAGCGGCGACCTTGAGCACCAGTTCGGCGCCGAGGGCGGCGCCGGCGTCGGCCAGGCGGGCGCCGGCGGCCTCGTAGTCGCCGTCGGTGATGCAGGCGGCGCGCCCGGCGCCGGCCTCGACGACGACCTGATGGCCCTGGGCGACAAACTTCCGGACCGTCTCCGGGGTGGCGGCCACGCGGGTTTCCCCGGCATGGGTTTCCTTGGGAATACCGATGCGCATTCCACTCTCCTTGCGTCTTGAGGGATTAGAGCGATTCAGAACCGGGCGAGGCTCAGGCGCGCTGCGCGCGCCGGGCGAAGAAACCGTCGACGGCGGCGGCGAACTCGGGCCGCCCGGCGCAGTCGAGGAAGGCCGCGCGCTCGGCCTGCAGTTGCGCCTCCAGGCTCTGCTGCCCGGCCAGGCGCAGCAGGCGCTTGAGATGGGCCAGGGCATGGGGCTCGCGCCGCGCCAGGCGCGCGGCCAGGTCGTCGGTGACCGCTGCCAGCCGCTCGGCCGCCACCACCCGGTTGAGCAGGCCCAGGCGCAGGGCCTCGGTGGCGTCGAAGCTCTCGCACAGCAGGGCGATTTCCAGCGCCTTGCGCAGGCCGAGCAGGCGGGGCAGGGCCCAGGAGGCGCCGCCGTCGCAGCTGGCGGCGATATCCGTATAGGCGAAGTTGAACCGCGTGCCCTCGGCGGCGATGGCCAGATCGGCCGCCAGCATCAGGCTGATGCCCGCCCCGGCCGCGGCGCCATGCACGCTGGCCAGCACCGGCACCGGCATCTCGCTCAGCAGTTGCACCGACGCGTGCAGCGGACGGATCAGGGCGTCGGCGGCCTCGACCGGCGCCCGGCGCATGGCGGCCAGATCGCCGCCGGCCATGAAGGCGCGACCGTTGCCGCCGAGCACGACCACGCGCACCGCGCTGTCGCTGGCGATGGAGCGGCAGGCCTCCAGCAGGGCGTTGGCCAGCCCGGCATCCAGCGCGTTGAGCACGTCCGGGCGGTTGAAGCGCAGTTGAGCCACGCCGGCGGCGCGCTCAACGACAAGGGGTGAATCACTCATGGCGGATCTCCAGGCAATGACTTCGCACGCGCGCCCCGCCCGCGCGGCCAGCCGGCCGGCGGGGCTGTCGATACGCTACTCAATAGAAACCGCGGTCCTCATCGGCCATCTGGCGTAGGCCATCCGTCACCCGGTACAGCTCGCCCAGCCCGGCGAGCCCGTCGGCCAGCGCGACGAAGCGGCGCACGCCGAGGGTGTCGATGTAGCGCAGCGGGCCCCCGTGGCTGCCGGGGAAGCTGATGCCCAGCACCGCGCCCATGTCCACCTCGGCCGCCGAGGCGACGATGCCCTCCTCCAGGCTGCGCACCGCCTCCAGGCACAGCGGCACCATCATCCGCGCCACGATCTGCGCATCGTCCATCGACGCGGCCGCCGGGGCGGCGAGCAGCGCGGCGACCTGCGGGTCGTCTTCCCTGAGCAGGCGCCCGCTGGCGTCCGCGGTGTAGCGGTAGAAGCCCTGGCGGTTCTTCTGGCCGAGGCGCCCGGCGTCATGCAGGGTCGCCACCGCGTCGCGGAAGTCGTGGCGCATGCGCGTCGGGTAGCCCGCGGCCAGCACCTCCATGCAATGGCGGCTGGTGTCCAGGCCGATCACGTCGAGCAGGTAGGCCGGCCCCATCGGCCAGCCGAAGGCCTCCATGACCCGGTCGATGCGCGGGAAATCGACGCCCTCGTGCAGCAGGCGGACGAAGCCGCCGAGGTAGGCGAACAGGATGCGGTTGACCAGGAAGCCCGGGCAGTCGTTGACCACGATCGGCGTCTTGCCCAGGCGGACGGCCAGCGCCACCGCCGTGGCGATGGTCTGCGCGCTGCTCTGCTCGCCGCGGATCACCTCCACCAGCGGCATCTGCTGCACGGGGTTGAAGAAGTGCATGCCGCAGAAGTTCTGCGGCCGCTGCAGCGCGCGGGCCAGCAGGCTCACCGAGATGGTCGAGGTGTTGGTGGTCAGGATCGCCTCGGCGGGCAGCGTGCATTCGGTCTCCGCCAGCACTGCCTGCTTGATCTCCGGGTTCTCGACCACCGCCTCGACGACCAGATCGACCTCGGCGAAGGGCGTGTAGTCGAGGGTCGGCTGGATGCGCGCGAGGCACTCCTGGCGCTGCGCCTCGCTCATCGCCTGGCGGGCGACGCGCTTGCCGAGCAGCGCCTCGCCCTCCTCCATGCCCAGCCGCAGGGCCTGCTCGCGGATGTCCTTCATCACGCAGGGATAACCGTGCAGGGCGGCCAGGCTGGCGATGCTGCCGCCCATGATCCCGGCGCCAAGCACCGCGCAGCGCCGCACCGGGCGGGCCAGCGCCTCGTGGCCGCGGGCGGCCTTGCGCACCGCCTGGCGATTGAGGAACAGGCCGATCAGGCTGGCCGCTTGCGGCGAGCGGGCCAGCGCGACGAAGTCGCGGGCCTCGCGCTGCAAGGCCTGCTCGCGCGGCAGGGCGAGGCTCGCGGCCATCGATTCGAACGCCCGGCTGGCGGCCGGGAAGTGGCGCCGCGTCTTCGCCGGGATGGCCTGCAGGGCCTGCTCGATCAGCGCCCCCGCAGCCTCGGCCGGCAGCTCCAGAGCGGCCCGCTTGCGCTGGCGCCGCGCCTGGTAGTCGATCTCGCCGGCCAGCGCCTGCCCGAGCAACGCGCGGCAGCGCCCGACCAGTTCGGCCTCGGGCACCACGGCATCGACGATGCCGGCCGCCAGGGCGCTGGCGGCGTCCACTTCGCGGCCGGAGCCGATCCATTCCAGGGCAACGTCGAGGCCGGCCAGGCGCGGGGTGCGCACGCTGCCGCCGTAGCCGGGGAACAGCCCCAGCCCGACCTCGGGGAAGCCGACGCGGGCATGCTCGCCGAGCACTCGCAGGTCGGCGGCCAGGCACAGCTCGAAGCCGCCGCCGAGGGCCAGGCCGTTGATCGCCACGGCGCTGGGCATCGGCAGGTCTTCGAGGTCGCAGAACAGCCGGTCGACGGCGAGGATCGACTCCAGCACCTGCGCCTCGCTGCGCCGGAAGGCGGCGGAAAACTCGGTGATGTCGGCGCCCACCACGAACAGCGGCTTGGCGCTGGCGATCAGCAGGGCGCGTACCCCCGCCGTGGCCTTGAGCGCATCCAGCGCCTGGCGCAGCTCGTCGAGGGTCAGCCGGTCCAGCTTGTTGACCGGCTCGCCGGCCAGATCGAGCGTGAGTTCGGCAATGCCGTCGGCCTGCAATGCGACGGACACCGCCTTGCCTTGAAAGATCATCCTGTCAGTCTCCTGAGAGGCTCGCCGCGGCGAGCCGGAACGCAGGCCGGCGACGGCCTGCGTGGGGGCGGGTCAGCCGATGAGGCGCTGCAGCTCCGGTACCGCCTCGAACAGATCGCCGACCAGGCCGTAGTCGGCGACCTGGAAGATCGGCGCCTCCTCGTCCTTGTTGATCGCCACGATCACCTTGGAGTCCTTCATCCCGGCCAGGTGCTGGATCGCACCGCTGATGCCGACGGCGATGTACAGCTCGGGGGCGACGATCTTGCCGGTCTGGCCGACCTGCATGTCGTTGGGCACGAAGCCGGCATCCACCGCCGCGCGCGAGGCGCCGACCGCGGCGCCCAGCTGGTCGGCCAGGGTGTAGAGCAGCGCGAAGTTCTCGCCGTTCTGCAGGCCGCGCCCACCGGAAACCACCACCTTGGCGGCGGTCAGCTCGGGACGTTCGGACTTGGCCAGCGCCTCGCCGACGAAGGCGGAAAGGCCGGTATCGCCGGCGCCGCTCACCGCCTCGATGGCGGCGCTGCCGCCCGTGGCGGCCACGGCGTCGAAGCCGGTGCTGCGCACGGTGATCACCTTGATCGCCGCGCTGGACTGCACGGTGGCGATGGCATTGCCGGCGTAAATCGGCCGCTTGAAGGTGTCGGCGCTCTCGACCGTGACGATCTCGGAGATCTGGTCGACGTCCAGCAGCGCGGCAACGCGCGGCAGCACGTTCTTGCCGTTGCTGGTGGCCGGAGCCAGCACATGGCTGTAGCCGCCACGGGCCAGCTCGGCGATCAGCGGGGCGAGGTTTTCCGGCAGCTGGTGAGCCAGCGCGGCGCTGTCGGCGACCCGTACCCGGGCGACGCCCTCGATCCGGGCGGCGGCTTCGGCCACGGCGGTGCAAGCGCTGCCGGCGACCAGCACATGGATATCGCCGCCGATCTGGCGGGCGGCGGCCACGCTGTTGAGGGTGGCGCCGGCCAGGGCGGCGTTGTCGTGTTCGGCAATGACGAGAATGCTCATCTCAGATCACCTTCGCTTCGTTCTTGAGTTTTTCCACCAGCTCGGCCACCGAGCCGACCTTGATGCCGGCGCTGCGGGTGGCCGGCGCCTCGACCTTGAGGGTCTTCACGCTGGAGGCGGTGGACACGCCGAGGGCCTCGGGCGTCAGCACGTCGAGCGGCTTCTTCTTGGCCTTCATGATGTTGGGTAGGGAGGCGTAGCGCGGCTCGTTGAGGCGCAGGTCGGTGGTGACGATGGCCGGCAGGGTCAGCGCCACGGTCTGCAGACCGCCGTCGATCTCGCGGGTGACCGTGGCCTTGCCGGCGGCGATCTCCAGCTTCGAGGCGAAGGTGCCCTGGGCGAAGCCGCAGAGCGCGGCGAGCATCTGCCCGGTCTGGTTGTTGTCGCTGTCGATGGCCTGCTTGCCGGTGACGATCAGCTGCGGCTGCTCCCGGTCGACCACGGCCTTGAGCAGCTTGGCCACGGCCAGCGAGCCCAGTTCCTCGGCGGTTTCCACCAGCACGGCGCGGTCCGCGCCGAGGGCCAGCGCGGTGCGCAGCTGCTCCTGGGCGGCGGCGGGACCGACGGACACCACCAGCACTTCGCTGGCGATGCCCTGCTCTTTCAGGCGCACCGCCTCTTCCACGGCGATTTCGCAGAAGGGGTTGAGCGCCATCTTCACGTTGGCCAGATCGACGCCGGAGTTATCCGCCTTGACGCGGACCTTGACGTTGTAATCGACCACACGCTTCACGGGGACCAGAATTTTCATGCAACCTCCCGGTTCGACTGGACTGGATAGTTGCAGGCAAATTACGGCAACGCGCAGCGATCAGCCTCGTTCATTTGAACTATTGGCGGCATTGCGCACAGACAGAAACGACACCGCCCGGCAAAGCCGGGCGGTGTGCTGGGGGGACGGGCTGGCGATGGCTCAGCCCACGGTGACGATCTCGCGCCGCTCGAACATCGCCGCCGGCACCTCGGCTTCGTCCATGAAGAACTGCTGATACCACTCGCGCAGCTGGTAGACCGGGCCGTCGCCCTCGGCCAGCACCGGGTTGTTGATGCGTACCTTGTGCTTCCAGATGTCTACGTCCTGATAGAAGGAGTTGCGGTTCTGCTGCACGTACTCCTTGGCCAGCGCCTCGTTCTGCTCCTCGCTCCAGCCCGGAATCTTCTTCACCAGGCAGCCGAAGCGCAGTTCGAAGCTGTTGGGAGTGATCGGCACATGGCAGTTGAGCAGGATCGAGTGCACCTCCAGCCCCTCGAACTGCGCGCGCATGCGGGTGAAGTGGGTGGCCGGGCCGAAGTAGGCCGACTCGGCGACCAGATCGCCGCCCAGGCGCTCGGAGTCGCCATGGAAGATCTGCTCGGCGACGTGGCCCGCGAACACGTTGGCGAAGTACTTGGTCGGCGTGCCGTGCACCGGGCCGAAGTGCTGGGCGTCGACCAGGTTGTCGACCAGCTCGCGCGGGTTGGTCTCGATGATCAGGGTGTCGAGGTGCCAGTCGTGGGACCAGTCGGCGCTGTCCATCTCCGGCAGGTGCGGAATCACCACGCCCGCGGCCGGCGCCTTGCCTTCCGGGTTGTTCCAGACGAACAGCAGGCGGTTCTCCTCGCAGGTCAGCCAGGCGCGGGTCTTGGCCTTGGGCGGGATGCGCTCGCAGTAGGGAATCTCGACGCAGCGGCCGCTGCCCTCGAACTTCCAGTGGTGGAACGGGCAAACCACGCGGTTGCCCTCCAGGGTGCCCTGGGAGAGGTCGGCGCCCATGTGCGGGCAATGGGCGTCGAGGACGCTGATCTTGCCAGTATCGTCGGCGAACGCCAGCAGGCGGCTGCCGAACACGTTCAGGGTATGCAGCTTGCCGTCGCGAAAGTCGTCGGCGATACCCAGGCAGTGCCAGCCACGGGCATAGCGGGCAGGCAGGGCATTGTTGGAATTGTGATTGTCTGCCGGAAAGGTCATCAGGATGTCTCCGTTGAGCACACGCAAGCGGGATACCGGATGGCTGTCGTCGAGGCGGGCCACCCGGCAGCGTCCGACGATCTTCACCGAGGGACGCCGCGGGCTCATCATCCGCTTGGACTAGAAAAGGCGATTTCAGCCGCCGGTCGGCACCCGCCAGTCGGCGACGATGCCCTGCTCTAAGGCGAACGGCTGGGCGGCGATGGTGCGCTTCTGGAAGTCCGCGGCCTGCGGAGCGGTGGCCAGCCAGAGCATCACCTGCGCCGGCACCGTGGGCGGCGCCATGCCGCCGCGCAGGGCGATCACGCCCTTGTCGCCGATGGTGGCCATCAGCGCCTCGGTGGTCACCACGCCGGGATTGACGGTGAAGGCGCGGATGCCGCGCTCGCCCAGCTCGGTGGTGAGCACCCCGGACAGGCGCGACACCGTGGCCTTACCGGAGCCGTAGGCGTAGCCCCAGCCGCCGCGCCCGGCGGCCACCGGCGGATCGCTCTCGCCGGCGCCGGAGGTGACGTTGACGATCACCCCCTCGCCGCGTTCGAGCATCTGCGGCAGCACCGCGCGGGTGGCGAGGAACGGCGCCAGCAGGTAGCCCTGATAGACGCGCAGCAGGGTCTCGGGTTCGAGTTCGAGGAACGGCAGGTTGAGGTCGCCGCCCTGGTAGATGGCGTTGTTGACCAGCACATCGATGCGTCCGAAGTGCTCCAGCACGGCGGCGCAGGCCTGCTGCACCGACTCGCCGTCGAGCAGGTCCATGCGCACCACGAAGGCCTCGCGGCCCGACTCGCGGATCGCCGCGGCGGTCGCCGCCAGGCTGCCCGGCAGCGGCGTGCCGTCCGGGTTGCGCAGCGCGTGCTGGTGGCTCTCGCCCTCCTCCAGGGTGCGCGCGCTGATCGCCACGTCGAAGCCGGCGCGGGCGAAGGCCAGCGCCGTCTCGCGGCCGATGCCCCGGCTGGCGCCGGTGATGAATGCCACTTTGTTCATTGCAGACTCCTTGCTTGCGCTCCCCAGCGCAGTCTGGGCGCCGGAAGCACGGCGAACATCGTCAATACGGCGCCGAAACGGCGAGGCCACCCCCAGGTGGCCTCGTCCGTGCGGTTGCCGCGATCAGAACCGCGCCGGACGCACCATGGCGTCCATCCCGCCGTCGACGAACACCACGCTGCCATGCACGAAGCTGGCCTGCGGCGACTGCAGGAACGCCACCAGCGCGGCGATTTCCGCCGGCTGGCCGGCGCGGCCCAGCGGCGCGACGAAGTTGCGCACCGCCTGACCGAAACGCGGGTCTTCCTTGGAGGCCTGGTGCAGCGGGGTTTCCACCGCCCCCGGCGCCACCACGTTGAGGCGCAGACCCAGGCCGCCCCACTCCACCGCCTTCTGCCGGGCGTAGCGGGTCACCGCGTACTTGGAGCAGGCATAGGCGCTCTGCGGCTGGTTCAGCTCGTCGGCCAGCGCCAGCGCCCGCGGCTCGTCGCCGGCCAGCATGGCCTCGACCATCGGCTGGCTGTTGTCCGCATGGGTCGCGGCCACCGAGCCGACGATCAGCGCCGCGCCGCGCTCGCCGCGCGCCAGCGCCGCGGCCAGCCCCTCGACCAGCGCGGTGACGCCGAAGTGGTTGACCGCGACGATCAGCCCGCTGGACGGCGCGGTGACGCCAAGCCCGGCGCAGCACACCAGACCGTCGAGCACACCGTCGCAACGGGCCAGCACGCCCTCGACCGCCATCTGGCGCCCGGCGGGGCTGGACAGGTCGGCGATCACCTCGGCATGGGCGCGGTCGATGCCGATGATCTCGTGACCGGCGGCGCGCAGGGCGTCGCACACGGCGGCGCCGATGCCCGACGCCGAACCGCTGACTGCTGTGACTGGCATGGTAGTTCTCCTGGGTGACGGGTCTGCCCCCACACTAGGCGGCGCGGCAGCGGGCCGAATCGTCCGCATGGACGATCCGGCGGCGGCTGTCAGCCGGCGCGCAGGCGCTGCGCCGGCAGCTCGCTCTGCCCCAGCGCCATCACGCTGTTGAGCATGATGCGCACCAGCTCGGTCTGCCGGCGCACGCCGGTCTTGGAGAAGATCGAGCGCAGGTGCGCGCGCGCCGTGTTGCGGCGGATGTTCAGCGCCTCGGCGGCTTCCTCCAGCGACAGGCCGTTGGCCAGTTCGAGGGACAGCGCGGTTTCCGCCGGGGTCAGGTTGAACAGCTGCTTGGTGACCGCGGTGCTGGCCAGCGACTTGCCGGCGGCATCGCGGATGTACACCACCACCGCAGGCTGCCCCTTGCTTTCCGCCCACTCCAGCGAAGGCACCGACTCCACCACCACGCCCAGGCTGACCTGCCCGGACGGCCGGGCGATCGACATGGCCTCGGCGATCGGCGGCGCCTCCTTGCCCTGACGGGCGAAGGCGTTGCGCACCAGGCGCTGCAGTTCGCGGTTGTCGCTGGGATAGGAGGCCTCCAGGCGGCCGCCGACCAGCTTGAGGCCGTCGGCGTCGGCGAGGATTTCCTGGGCGACGGGGTTCTGCTGCAGCACCCGGCCGCTCTCGTCGAGCACGATGGTCGCCACCGACAGGCGGCCGATGGCCTGGGAATACAGCACGCCCATCGACTGGCTGCGGTCCAGCTGGTTGTGCATGTTCAGGGCGCGGCGCAGGTGCGGCAGGATCAGCTCGCACAGCGCGCGGTCGCGCGCCGCGAAGCTCGCCGCCCCCTCCGGGCGGGTCAGCCGGAAGCGCAGCTTGCCGGCATCCGGGGTGGAAATGTCGACGCCCATCACATGATGCACGCCGTTGGGCTTGCACCAGTGCTGATAGTAGGAAGAACGCCGCCACTCCGCCTCGCCCAGCACCTCGTCGGCGGTGAACACCGCGTCCACCGGCATGTTGACGAAGGGCGTGTTGGTGTTCGGGTACGTGATGTAGGTGATCTTGCCCTGCCCCTCGATGTTGCCGGCGACGATCATCAGGCCGACGTCGGTCTGTTCGGGAACACGCAGGATCAGCGTGGCGTAGTTGGCCTGGAACAGGTCGCGGATCTGTTCCATGGGGATGTTCCACAGGCGACTGTCCAGGGCCGCGTCGTACAGGGCTGCGACCAGTCGGTCGTATTCGGCCAGATCCAGGCCCGCCAGGGCATGGATACCATCGATAGTCTTCTCCACCCTTCACCTCACTGCGGGCGCGGTTCATCGACCGCCCCCTTTTTATTGTTATCGGTCGTCCCTCGCAGTGGCGCGATGGCCAGGCAACCGCTCCGGTTGCCGTGGCGTTGCGCCGTACGGTGCTCGCAAGTCCGTGCGTGCCGGCGTTGCCGCAGCGCTCGCTGCGGCGGTCCGGCAAGCCCGCGCCAGACAGATTCGGGCAAACGGGAGGCCACCACAAGTACCTTGCAGGGCTCCCGCTCGACGGCTGTACGGCCCGGGTTTTCCCTCCCTACACCTGAGCGCCAATTTCCCGGCGACGAACTGCCGGCGCGCTCGTAACAGTCGCCATCTCCGCCTCCTGACCGTCGCGGGCGCGCACCAGCGGGCGCCCCTCGTTGAACCAGGCGGCCAGCGCCGGCAGCAGGATGATCGCGCCGAACACGTTGACCAGGAACATGAAGGCCAGCAGCACGCCCATGTCGGCCTGGAACTTGAGGGCGGCGAAGGCCCAGGTGCACACGCCGATGGACATGGTCAGCGCGGTGAACACCGCCGCCGTGCCGCGCTGGCACATGGCCTCGTAGAAGGCGTTGCGCAGGTCGCGCCCCGCTTCCATCTCGTGCTGGATGCGTTCGTAGAGGTAGATGCCGTAGTCGACGCCGACGCCGACGCCGAGCGCCACCACCGGCAGGGTGGCGACCTTGAGGCCGATGCCGAGCAGCGCCATCAGCGCGTTGCACAGGATCGCGACGATGGCCAGCGGCACCAGGATGCACAGCACCGCGCGCAGCGAGCGGAAGGTCAGCCAGCAGAACAGCGCCACCGAGCCGAACAGCGCGCCGAGCATCATGACCTCGGCGCGGTCCACCGCCTCGTTGGAAGCGGCCATGATGCCGATGTTGCCGCCGGCCAGACGGAACTCCACGCCCGGGGTGACGTCCTCGGCGATGAGCCGCTTGACCTCCTTCATCACGTGGGCGACGGTCGCCCCCTCGTGGTCGGTGAGGAACACCAGCACCTGCATCTGCTGGCAACCGTCGGTGACCATGCCCAGCTCCGAGGAGTAGGCGTGCGAGCCCTGCTGCAGGCCCTGGGCGGAATTGGGGATCGCCGACCAGCGCGGGTTGCCCTCGTTGTTGCCGGCGATCATCACCCGCGCCATGCCGGTCACGCTGGACACCGACTGCACCCCGGCGATGTGCCGCACGGCGAAGTCGAAACGGTCCACCGCGCGCATCACCTGCGGCGTCAGGCAGGCTTCCGGATTGTCCTTGACCTCGACGAACACCGTCAGCACGTCCAGGCCGATGGCGTAGCCACCGATGATCCGCGCGTTGTCGCGGTTGTAGCGCGACTCGCTGCGCAGCTCCGGCGCCCCGGCGCCGATGTCGCCGGTCTGCAGCTCGCGCGCCTTCATGGTCCCGGCCGCCAGCAATCCCAGGCTGATGGCGAACACCACCAGCGCCGGCCGTGGCTTGGCGAAGCCGGAGACGCGCCACCACAGCGCGTGCTTGCGGCCCTCGATCGGCTTGTTGAAGTGCTGCGCCGAGCGCTCCAGGGTCAGGTAGGAGATGATGATCGGCAGCATCATCTTGTTGGTGATGATCATCAGCAGGACGCCGATGCAGGCGGTCACCCCCAGTTCATGCACGATGGGGATGTCGATCAGCATGATCACCGCAAATCCCAGCGCGTTCATCAGCAGCGCCAGGGCGCCGGGAATGAAGATCTTGCTGAACGCGGCATGGGCGGCGACCACCGACGAGTCGCCGGCCAGCACGTCCTGCTTCCAGGCGTTGGTCATCTGCACCGCGTGGGACACGCCGATGGAGAAGATCAGGAACGGCACCAGGATCGACATCGGGTCGATGCCCAGGCCCAACAGCGGCAGCAGGCCGAGCAGCCAGACCACCGGCAGCAGCGCCACCACCAGCGCCACCACGGTGAGCTTGAGCGAGCGCGAATAGCCCCACAGCAGCGCCGCAGTGATCAGGAAGGCGACCACGAAGAAGCCCATCACCGTGCCCAGGCCCTCGACCACGTCGCCGACCAGCTTGGCGAAGCCGACGATGTTGATCTCGATCTGCTCGTTGTTGTAGCGCGCGCGGATTTCCTCCAGACGCTGGGCCACCTCGGTGTAGGAGACCTTCTGCCCGGTCTTCGGATCGATGTCCTGCAGGTCGGCACGCACCAGCGCCGCCTTGAGGTCGTTGGCCACCAGGCGGCCGATCTGCCCGGAGCGCGCCGCGTTGTTGCGCACCTGTTCGAGGTCCTTGAGCGACCCGGAGAAGCGCGGCGGCACCACCACGTCGCCGAAGTAGCCGTCCTCGGTCACCTCGATGTAGCGCACGTTGGGGGTGAACAGCGAGGTCACGCTGGAGCGGCTGACCCCGGAGGTGAAGAACACGTCGTCGGTGACCTTGCGCAGGGTATCGAGGAACACCGGGTTGTAGATGTCGCCCTCGCCCTTCCAGCGCACGCTGACCAGGAAGCGGTTGGCGCCGGTAAAGATCTTGCTGTATTCGAGGAAGTTCTGCATGTATTCGTGGCGCAGCGGAATCAGCTTGTTGAAGCCGGGGTCCAGCCGCGTCTGCAGGGCACTGAAGCCCAGGCCCACGGTGATCGCCAGGAATACCACCATCAGCATCCGGCGGTGCCCGATCAGGCGGTCGGCACAGGCCTCGACCCAGCGGTCCACCCAGGAGGTTTGTTCCTTCATCTCGTCGCCCTCAGTTCTGCACGGCGGCTACGCCGCTGCGGAAGCTCTTGAACACACCCCGCTCGCCACCGACCACCAGCACCCGCTCGTCGAGCGCGGCGATCGAGGTCAGGGTGCCCAGGCCGTCCAGATGCACGCTGTCGGCCAGCCGGCCCTCGCGATCGAAGCGCATCACCACGCCGCCGGCGCCGACCAGCAAGGCCCCCGAGCGGCCGGGCATCAGGTCGTGGCCGTAGAGCGGCGTCGCGTGAGCGACCGGCACCTGCTTCCAGCTCTGGCCGAAATCGGCGGTCACGAACACGTGGCCGCGCATGCCGTAGGCCAGCCAGCGCTCGGCGGACAGCCGCGCGATGCCGAACAGCGAGCCGTTGTAGAACGCCGGCAGCGGCTCCCAGTGCTGCCCGCCGTCGGCCGAACGCAGCACCGTGCCGCGCTCGCCGACCAGCATCAGGCGGCCGTCGGCGTCGCCGTCCATGCCGTTGAGGTGGTAGCCGTCCACCGGCAGTTCGCGAGCCTCCCAGCTGCGCCCGCCATCGGCGGAAACGAAGTACTTGCCGAAGCTGCCGTAGGCCACCACCTCGGTGTCGCTGGCGGCCCATACGCCGAGCAGCGGCTCGGCCAGTTCGAGGTCGACGCGGCTCTCCCGCCAGCTGCGCCCGCCGTCTTCCGAGCGCAGGATCCAGCCGTCGTGCCCGACCGCGACCAGGGCGTCCTGCGACAGGGCCACCACCCCGGTCAGGCTGCTGTCGCGGCGCGGCTCCACGCTGGCCTGCAGCCAGGAGTCGCCGTAGTCCTCGCTCACCAGAATGACCCCCTGCTCGCCGACGGCCACCACCCGGCGGCCGTCGGTGGCCATGTCGTTGATCAGCAGGCGGTCGATGCGCAGCTCGGTGGCCGGCAAGGGGGGCGGAGTACGCAGGGAGAACGCATACAGGGCGGTGGCGGCGACGACCGCCGACATCAGGTAGCCGATCAGTTGGCGCATGGCGACCTCCCGGCGGCGTGCGGAAGAGGAGCGGAAACGTTCATGGGGTCTGTCCCTTGTTCTTGTTGTGACAGGTCCGGGCTAGGCGACCGGACCGACGCAGGCGACGACGCACCCCGATAGTCCCCAAGCGGCTCCGGGCCAACATCGTCCATAAGGAGTAGCCGGCCCGGGCGCCGTGGAGACGGCGGGGCTCAGGCCAGCTCGAACAGCCCGGCGGCACCCATGCCGCCGCCGATGCACATGGCCACCACCACGTAGCGCACGCCGCGGCGACGGCCTTCCAGCAGGGCGTGGCCGACCATGCGCGCGCCGGACATGCCGAACGGATGGCCGATGGCGATGGCGCCGCCGTTGACGTTGAGGCGGTCGTCGGGGATGCCCAGCACGTCGCGGCAGTGGATCACCTGGCAGGCGAAGGCCTCGTTGATCTCCCACAGGCCGATGTCGGCCACGGTCAGGCCGAAGCGGTTGAGCAGCTTGGGCACGGCGAACACCGGGCCGATGCCCATCTCCTCCGGCGCGCAGCCGGCCACGGCGATGCCGCGATAGACGCCGAGCGGCGCCAGGCCGCGGCGGGTGGCCTCGGCGCGGCTCATCAAGAGGGTCGCCGCGGCGCCGTCGGAGAACTGCGAGGCGTTGCCGGCGGTGATGAACTCGCCCTGCTGCACCCACTTGCCGTCCTTCCACACCGGCTTGAGCGCGGCGAGATCCTCCAGCCTGGTCGACGGGCGGTTGCACTCGTCGCGGTCGGCGAGCACCTCCTCGTGGCCGGTCGGGTTGCCCTCCTTGTCGAAGCACAGCTTGCGCGCGGCCAGCGGCACGATCTCGTCGGCGAACAGCCCGGCGGCCTGCGCCGCGGCGGTGCGCTGCTGGCTCTGCAGGGAATACTCGTCCTGGGCGGCGCGCGAGATGCCGTAGCGGCGCGAGACGATCTCGGCGGTCTCCAGCATCGGGATGTAGGCCGCCGGCACCACTTCCTGCACCGCCAGCGACTGCGCGCGGTAGCTGTTCTTGTGCTTGGTCTGGGTCAGCGACAGCGACTCGACGCCGCCGGCCACCGCCACGCTCAGCTCGCCGGTCATGATGCCCTTGGCGGCGACGCCGATGGTCATCAGGCCGGAGGCGCACATGCGGTCCAGCGCCATGCCCGGCACGCTGTCCGGCAGGCCGCCGGTGTAGGCGCACAGGCGGCCGATGTTGTAGGCCTGGGTGCCCTGCTGCACCGCCGCGCCCATGATCACGTCCTCCACCGCGCCCGGCTCGATGCCGGCGCGCTCGACCACCGCGCGCACCACGTGGCCGCCGAGCACCGGCGCCTCGGTATCGTTGAAGGAGCCGCGGAAGGACTTGGTCAGCGCGGTGCGCGCGGTGGATACGATCACCGCATCGTTCGGATTGGCTTGCATGGGAATCTCTCGCTCAGTTGAAGGTGTAGCGGCTGATGGTGTCGACCACGCAGCCCGGGCGCTCGCCGCCCTCGATCTCGACGCTGACGCGCACGGTGGCCTGCACCGCCGCGCCGACCTGCTCGACGCGCACCACCTCGCCGCGCCCGCGGATGCGCGCGCCGACCTTGACCGGCGCCGGGAAGCGCACGCGATCACAGCCGTAGTTGACGCCCATGCGCAGGTTGTCGACCTGGATCAGCTGCGGCAGGAACAGGTTGACCAGCGACAGGGTCAGGTAGCCGTGGGCGATACAGCCGCCGAACGGGCCGCTGGCGGCGCGCTCGGGGTCGACGTGGATCCACTGGTGATCGCCGGTGGCCTCGGCGAACAGGTTGACCCGCGCCTGGTCGATCTCGATCCAGTCGGTGGCACCCAGATCCTGGCCCTCGGCGGCGAGCAGCTGTTCGGCGCTGGAATAGATGGTGGTCATGGCGCGCTCCTCAGGCCTGCTGGGAACTGACCGACAGCACTTCGCCGGTCATGTAGGAGGCGTAGTCGCTGGCCAGGAAGACCATCACGTTGGCCACTTCCCAGACCTCGGCGGCGCGGCCGAAGGCCTCGCGGCTGGCCAGCTGGGCGAGCAGCTCCTCGCTGGAGGCCTTCTTGAGGAAGTCGTGCAGGGCGATGGACGGCGACACCGCGTTGATGCGCACGCCGAACTCGGCGGCTTCCAGCGCGCTGCAGCGGGTCAGCGCCATCACCCCGGCCTTGGCTGCGGCGTAGTGGGCCTGCTCCTTCTGCGCGCGCCAGCCGAGCACCGAGGCGTTGTTGACGATCACCCCACGGCCGCGGCCCTGCATGTGCGGCAGCATGGCGCGGGTCATGCGGAAGGTGCCGGTCAGGGTGATGTCGAGCACCCGCGACCACTCCTCGTCGCTCATCTCGGTGACGCGCTTCTGGCCGCCGAGCCCGGCATTGTTGATCAGCACGTCGACGCCGCCCAGCGCCTGCTCGGCCGCGGCGACCAGCGCCTGCACCTCTTCTTCCACGGCGACGTTGCACAGCTGGCCATAGACGGCGGTCAGGCCGGTCTCGGCCTTGAGGCGCTCGACCGCCTCTTCCAGGCGGCGCGGGTGGATGTCGGAGATCATCAGCGCCCGGCAACCCTCCTCCGCACAGCGCTTGGCGGCGGCGAAACCGATGCCGGCGCCGGCGGCGGCGGTGATCAGGACGGACTTGCCGGCCAGCAGCTGGTGGCCGGGTACGTAGGGGGGAGCTTGTCGCATGGCAGAAACCTCGTTGGTAAAGGGTCTGCCACAGGTATACGGGGCGCTCGGGGGGGCTACATCGTCAAAACGGACGGGGTGGGCGCGCCGTGTCCGGGGGATGGCCAAGCGCGGACCGGCACCCTGCCAGTCGCCCCGGACAGCAGGACCTGCGCCCCCTGAACGGGGGCGCACGGGCGTGCCGGGCCTCGCTCGGCAGCCATGGGGTCACTCACGCAGCACGGGACTGACGCGGCGTCGAGGGCACCTGTCCGGCGCCGCGCGACTCCACGGCGACAGGCCCCTCAGCAGGCTTGCGCTTCCAGCTGGAAGCCGGGCACCGCGGCGGCTCGCTCTTGCGCAGGCGCCTGCGGCGGCGGCATATCGTCCAGGCGGAACACCGCCACCGCCTCCTGCAGGGTTTGCGCCTGGTCGGCGAGGGCGAGCGAGGCGGTGGACGCCTCCTGTACCAGCGTGGCGTTCTGCTGGGTCACCCGCTCCATCTGCGCGACGGCGCCGTTGACCTGGCCGATGCCCTCGCTCTGCTCCCGCGAGGCGGCGGAGATCTCGTCGAGGATATCGGTGACCCGGCTCACGGCGCCGACCACCTCGGCCATGGTCCTGCCGGCCTGCTCGACCAGTTGCGAGCCCTCCCCGACCCGGCGCGTGGACTCCTCGATCAGCGCCTTGATGTCGTTGGCCGCGGAGGCCGAGCGGCTGGCCAGGTTGCGCACCTCGCCGGCCACCACCGCAAAGCCGCGGCCTTCCTCGCCGGCACGCGCCGCCTCCACCGAGGCGTTGAGGGCGAGGATGTTGGTCTGGAAGGCAATGGAGTCGATCACGTCGATGATGCTGGCGATACGCTGCGAACTGTCGGTGATGCCCTGCATGGTCTCGACCACCCGGTGCACCACCTCGCGGCCCTGGGCGGCGGTGCCCGAGGCGTCGTTGGCCAGCGCGTGGGCCTGGCGGGCGTTGTCGGCATTCTGCTGCACCGTGGCGGTCAGCTCCTCCATGCTGGCGGCCGTCTGTTCCAGGGACGCCGCCTGCTGCTCGGTGCGCGCCGCCAGATCGACGTTGCCGCCGGCGATCAGCCGCGAGCCGCTGGCGATGCGCTCGCTGCCGCTGCGTACCGAGCCGACCACCTGGGTCAGCGAGTTCTGCATCCGGTTCATCGCGTGGGTCACGCTGCCCGGTCGCGCCTGCGCCATGTCGATGCGTGTGGTGAGGTCGCCGTTGGCGATACGAGTGGCCAGATCGGCCACCGCGGCCGGCTCGCCGCCGAGCTGGCGGGTCAGGCCACGGGTCAGCAGCACGCCGATCAGCGCGCCGACCAGCAGACCGGCCAGGGTCAGACCGATCATCAGCAGGCGGATGCCGGCGTAGATCTCGTCGATCTGCCGGCTGAACTCGGCGGCGTTGCCCATCATGCCGTCGACCAGCTGGGTCATCAGCTCGTTGGCCTGCTCGGCGACAGGTCGTATGGAGGTGAGCAGGTAGGCGGTCGAGGAACGCGGATAGGGCACGTCCTCGCCGTCGAGACGGCGGATGACGTCCTTCATGTTCTGCGCGTATTCCTCCTGCGCCTCCAGCAACTGGGCGAACAGCCGCCGGTCGCGCTCGCCGACGAAGGACTCCGCGGCCTTGTCCATCTCGCTGCGTACCCGCTCCAGGTGCGTGTCCATCTCGCCCAGATACTGCTGGCGATCCTCGAACGACGCGGTGAGGATCGCGCTGCGAATCGCCGACGCCGCGGCCTGGAACTGGATGTTCGCCTCGCTGGCATGGCGTATGCCGGTGGCCTCGCGCTCGTACATCAACGATGCCAGCTGCTTGAGCTGCGCAGCCTTGAGGATCCCCTGCAGACCGACGAAGGCGCCGATCAGCGATACCAGAAAAAATCCACAGACCAGCTTGGTGCCCACTGTCTGTCGTCTCAACCAATCCATGCATGTTCTCCAGGCCAAAATGGACAACGCCCCGGCCACCAGGCCGAGGCGTCGCGACATTCACCGCTCCCTCAGGTCCCCCAGACCTTCTGCGCCTTGGGCGCTTCGGCGAGGATTTCGTCGACCACCGGGCCGATCTCCTCGGGCAGCCAGCGCGCGCCCTTGTCGCGGGTCACGCCGGTGCGCCAGCCGTCGCCGAGGGAGATGCGACCGCCCTGGCTCTCGAACACCTGGCCGGTGACGTGGCGCGACTGCGCGCTGCCCAGCCAGACCACCAGCGGCGCGACGTTCTCCGCCGCCCACAGGTCGAAGCTGCCGTCCTCGGGCTTCTTCACCACCTCGGCCATGGCGCTTTCGGTCATCGCCGTGCGCGCCGCCGGGGCCAGGGCGTTGGCGGTGATGCCGTAGCGGGCGAGTTCGGCGGCCTGCACCAGGGTCAGCGCAGCGACGCCGCCCTTGGCCGCCGAGTAGTTGGACTGCCCCACCGAGCCCTGCAGGCCGGCGCCGGAGCTGGTGTTGATGATGCGTGCGTCGACCGGCTGGCCGGCCTTGGCCTGGTCGCGCCAGCGGCGGGCGAGGATGTTGGCCAGGCAGAAGTGGCCCTTGAGGTGCACCTGCATGACCAGGTCCCAGTCCTCTTCGCTGAGGCTGAGGAACATGCGGTCGCGCAGGATGCCGGCGTTGTTGACCAGCACGTGCACCTCGCCGAAGGCCGCTACGGCGGCATCGACGATGCGCTGGGCGGTGGCCAGGGTGGTGATGTCGTCGGCGTTGGCGATGGCCGCACCGCCGGCGGCGCGGATCTCGCCGGCGACGTCCTCGGCGGCGGCTTGACGGATGTCGTTGACCACCACGTTGGCGCCCTCGGCGGCGAAGGCCAGCGCATAGGCGCGGCCCAGTCCGCCGCCGGCGCCGGTGATGATCACGGTTCTTCCTGCACAGATAGCCATGGTTTGTTGTCCTTGTTCTCTATGTTCGGGTCTGCAGCCGGCATCCCACGCAGGGTGGAAAACGACCGAAGGTCTGGTGATGGCTCCCACGCTCCCGCGTGGGCACGATCAGATCGGACGTGCCTTACAACCGTTCGATGATGGTCACGTTGGCCTGGCCGCCGCCTTCGCACATGGTCTGCAGGCCGTAGCGGCCGCCGCTGCGCTCCAGTTCGTGCAGCAGCGTGGTCATCAGCCGCGCGCCGGTGGCGCCCAGCGGGTGGCCGAGGGCGATGGCGCCGCCGTTGGCGTTGGTGCGCGCCGGGTCGTAGTCCAGCTCCTTGGCCCAGGCCATCACCACCGAAGCGAAGGCCTCGTTGATCTCCACCCGGTCGATGTCGTTCATGCTCATGCCGGCCTTCTTCAGCGCATGGCGGGTCGCCTCGATGGGGGCGGTGAGGTGCCAGATCGGGTCGTCGCCGCGCACGCTGATATGGTGGATGCGCGCCCGCGGGGTCAGGCCGTAGCGCTTGAGCGCCGCCTCGGAGACCACCAGCAGCGCCGCCGAGGCGTCGCAGGTCTGGCTGGACACCGCGGCGGTGATCGACGGGTACTCCGGCCCCACCGGCTCCAGGCTGGCCATCTTCGCCAGGCTGGTTTCGCGCGGCGTCTCGTCGTACCAGACGCCCTCCAGCGGCAGCACTTCGCGGGTGAAGCGGCCGCCGGCGATGGCCGTCAGGGCGCGCCGGTGGCTCTCCAGGGCGAAGGCCTCCATCTGCTCGCGGCTGATCTGCCAGTGGTCGGCGATGCGCTGGGCGGCGTAGAACTGGTTGACCGGCGCATCGCCGAAGCGCGCCTGCCAGCCCTTGCTGCCGGAGAACGGATCGGGGAAACCCAGCGGCTGGCCGGCGAGCATCGCCGAGGAGATCGGGATCTGCGTCATGGTCTGCACGCCGCCGACCGCGATCACGTCCTGGGTGCCGCTCATCACCGCCTGGGCGGCGAAGTGCAGCGCCTGCTGCGACGAGCCGCACTGGCGGTCGACGGTGGTGCCCGGCACGCTCAGCGGCAGGCCGGCGGCCAGCCAGCTGGTGCGGGCGATGTCGCCGGCCTGCGAGCCGATGGTGTCGACGCAGCCGAAGATCACGTCGTCGTATTCGAAGGCCGGCACCGGGTTGCGCTCGACCAGCGCCTTGAGCACCTGGGCGCCCAGGTCGATGGCGTGGACGTGGGACAGACCGCCCTTGCGCTTGCCGGTCGGGCTGCGCAGGGCGTCGACGATATAGGCTTCAGCCATGGGTCACTCCTCGAAGGTCTGGCCCGGCGCCAGCGGGGCGCCGTCGGCCAGCACGAAGCCGGCCACGCGGGACTTGTGGAAGGCGCGGTCGCCCCAGGAGGCGTCCAGCGCCCAGGCGCGCTTCATGAACATCTGCAGGTCGACCTCCCAGGTGTAACCCATGGCGCCGTGCACCTGGATGCCGTGGCGCGCTGCCAGCCAGGCCGCCTCGGCGCAGGCCAGGCGGGCGTGGGAGACGTGCACCGGAGCGTCGGTCGCGGCGCTGGCCAGGGCGTGGGCGGCGCGGTACAGCACCGGCTTGGCGAATTCGATCCTGGTGGCGACGTCGGCCAGGTGGTGCTTGACCGCCTGGAAGCTGCCGATCGGCTTGCCGAACTGCTTGCGCTGGGCGACGTAGTCGACCGACAGGTCGAGCATGCGCTGGGCCAGGCCCAGCGACTGGCCGGCCACCGCCAGCGCGCCGCGATTGACCGTATCCGCCCACAGCGCGCGACCGGCCTCGCCCGCCGCCACGCGGGTCGCCGACCCCGGCTCCCAGACCACCTGGCTCAGGCGCCGCGAGGCGTCGATGCTCGGCGTGGCGATCACGTCGACCAGCGCGCGCGGCACCAGATGCACCTCGTCGCCATGGGCGAGCAGCAGCTGGTTGGCCAGGTGGGCGTCGGCCACCAGCGGGTTGACCGGATGGCCGACGGCGACGCGGATGCTGCCTGCGGCGATCTGCGCCAGGGCATCGCTGCGGCCGGGGGTGTCCTCGGCCAGGCCGACGAGCAGTCCGGCGGCGATGTAGGCGGTGTCGGCCAGCGAGTCGGGGATGGCGTAGTAGCCCAGTTCCTGGGTCATCAGCGCCCAGGCCACGTCGTCCATGCCCAGGCCGCCGCAGGACTCGGGCACCGACAGGGCGGTGAGGCCCTGGCTGGCGATCTTGTTGCGCAGCTCGGGGGAACGGCCGGCGTCGGTTTCCCAGACGTCGCGCAGCATCTCGGGGGCCGCCTCGGTCATCAGGAAGCGGCTGATCGCCTCGCGGAAGGCGAGCTGGTCGTCGTTGAAGGTGAAGTCCATGGCCCGCTCCTTACTTCGGCAGGCCGAGCATGCGCTCGGCGATGATGTTGCGCTGGATCTCGTTGGTGCCGGCGTAGATCGGCCCGGCCTGGGCGAACAGGAAGCCCTCCAGCCAGCCCTCGCTGCCGTCCAGCAGCTCGCCGCGCGCGCCGAGGATGCGCATGGCAGTCTCGTGCATGCGCAGGTCCAGCTCGGACCAGAAGATCTTGTTGGTGCTCGACTCGGCGCCGATGCGCGCGCCGCGCGCCAGGCGGCCGACCGTGTGGTAGGCGGACAGCGCGTAGGCCTGGGCGTCCATCCACGCCTGGACCACCGCCTCGCGGATGCTCGGGTCGCGGTCGGCGCTGTCCTGGTTGGCGCGGTACAGCTCGACCAGCTTGCGCGCGGTGGCCTGGAAGCGTGCCGGCGAGCGCAGCAGCAGGCCGCGCTCGAAGCCGGCGGTGGCCATGGCCACGTGCCAGCCCTGCCCTTCGGCGCCGATGCGGTTGTCCACCGGTACGCGCACGTCGTCGAAGAACACCTCGGCGAAGGCGTCCTTGCCATTCAGCGCCTTGATCGGGCGGATGGTTACGCCCGGGGCATTCAGCGGTACCAGCAGGTAGGACAGGCCGTGGTGGCGGCTGGAGGCCGGGTCGCTGCGGAACAGGCCGAACAGCCAGTCGGCGAAGATCGCGCGGGTCGACCAGGTCTTCTGGCCGTTGAGCACGTAGTGGTCGCCGTCGCGGATCGCCTTGCTGGTGATCGCCGCCATGTCCGAGCCGGCATTCGGCTCCGACCAGCCCTGCGCCCACATGTCGGCGCTGGCGGCCATGCGCGGCAGGAAGCGCTTCTTCTGCTCCTCGGTGCCGAACTCCATCAGGGTCGGGCCGAGCAGCAGCTGGCCGTTCTGGTTGACGCGCATCGGCGCGCCGGCACCGTAGTACTCCTCCTCGAAGATCAGCCATTCGGTGAGGTCGCAGCCGCGCCCGCCGAGTTCGGCCGGCCACATCACCATGGACAGGCGGGCGTCGAACAGGCGGCTTTCCCATTCGCGGTGTTGTTCGAAGCCTTCGCGGGTGTCGTAGCTGGCCAGCGGCTCGCGCGGCAGGTTGTCCGCCAGCCAGGCCCGCACCTCGGCGCGGAAGGCCTTCTGTTTGGGGGTATAGGCAAGGTCCATGGTGCGTCCTCAGAACTTGGCGTCGCGCTTCTCGACGAAGGCCCGGCGGGTCTCCGCGGAGTCCGGGCTGGTGTAGGCCTGCAGGGTGAAGCCCTGCTCCCAGCGGTACTTGTCTTCGAGGTTGCCGTCCTCGATGCCGTTGAGGGCTTCCTTGGCGATGCGGATCATCGCCGGGCTCTTGGCGGCGATCTTGGCGGCGATCTCCAGGGCGGCCTCACGCAGCTCTTCCTTCGGCACCACGCGCTCGATGAAGCCGTACTTCTCGGCCTCGCGGGCGCCGATCTTCTCGCCGGTGAAGAACAGGTAGCGGACCTTCTGCACCGGGAACAGGCGCTGCAGGTGGGCGCCGCCGCCCATGGCGCCG